>JBDHAF010000037.1:0-25527 GCA_039588255.1 Gemmatimonadota bacterium
GCCCCCGTCGCTCCGAGTCCTAAAGACTCAGCGGCAACTCGCCGGGAAGCCAGCCTAATGAGAATGAGCCACCGGAAAGCGCTCGTCGTTCACCGATGCGCTGGGGGCATCGTTAGACCAGACCTCTTCGCGGAAACCGGGTGTCGTCTGGACGGCGTTCAGTGGGGGGCAGGGGGCCGGGGCGTCGCACACGCTCACCGAGGGTTTCGCCGTCGATGTGTCCCGTAACGAAGAACACCAGGTCGCCGTGCTCCTCCACGGAGTGAATGGGGACGATGTGGGGATGGGAGAGTCCAGCCGCAGTTCGCGCTTCGCGGAGGAAACGATCGCGGATCGCGGTCTCCACCGCGAGGGCCGGCGGCAGGAGCTTGATCGCCACGAGACGGTCCAGTGCGACATCTCGGGCGAGGAACACGACGCCCATGCCGCCGCGGCCGAGCTCCCGGTCGAGGGAGAAGCGTCCGGCCACCGCACGCTGCAGCGAGACGAATTCAGGAGATGGGTCGTGAGGCACCGGCCAAGTGTGGGGCCGATTTGGGGATGAGGTAAGGGAGAGGCGTTCACCCTCTTCTCCTAACCGAACCCGACACTGATGACGCATTCTGCATGAACAATGTCGCCAAATGCACTGTCCCTGGGCCGGCGATCTTGAGTAATCGAAAGGGCACCCAAGAGCACCTTGCGCTTTGTACAACCAGCCTCGACAATAGCCTGTCCAAGTCGCCTAACTGTTTCAGCATCAGAAAAGGGATACGACGATGTTCGTCATCACAAACAGGGAAGTCGACAACGGCAAACGTGGTCTGAAGAAGTTCGGCAAGAAGCTCAATCCCGAGGGCGCCAACGAGCTTCGCATGGCTGAGGCGGTAAAGCAGGGACGGGATTGGAAGATCGCGATTCTGCCGGACGAGATTTCCCCCGCCATGAAACGGGACGCTGGAATTCGCGACAGCGGTCGCGTCTTCGCGAGCCGGTACGTGGCCCGGCGACTTTTGGCTCGAGTCAATCCAGGGCGGGCCAGACAAGTTGGCGTCAGCGGTCCTGGACGGAGGGGAAAGAACCTCCTGTTCTTCGTCCACGGTTTCAACAACGATATGAAGGCGGTTCTCGACCGTGCGCGGAGCCTGGAGACGCTCTACGGGGTGGAGGTCGTTGCATTCAGTTGGCCGGCGAATGGTGGGGGTGTGTCGGGAGTCGTGAGCTACAAGAGCGATAAGCGTGACGCGAAGGCATCGGTAGGCGCGCTCGACCGAACCCTGGAAGCAATGTATCGCCTCCTCGGTGAATTCAACGAATCCTATGCGGACGAGATCCGCGCCGTGGCGGAGAGGCGGTTCCCCGATGATCCGGAACAGCGAGACCGCTTGATCAGCAAGAAGATCGCGGAGGGCTGCCCGTTTACCGTCAACGCCATCTTCCACTCCATGGGGAACTACCTCTACAAGCAGCTGCTCAAGTCCGGAGCCTCGGAGGGCAACGGCCTACTCTTTGACAACGTCGTCCTCGCGGCCGCCGATACGAATAATGAGAACCACCGGGACTGGGTAGACCAGATCCGATGCCGGAAACGCGTCTACGTGACCATCAACGAGGACGATATCGCGCTCAAGACGTCTCGGATCAAGGCAGGTGAGGAGCAGAAGGCGCGATTGGGGCACTACCCGTTTGGTCTCGATGCGAGACAGGCCGTGTACGTGCAGTTCACTGGGGCGGACCACGTTGGGGACGACCACGCGTACTTCGAGGGGGATCCGGTGCGCAAGAACGCAAAGATCAAAGGGTTCTTCAAGACAGCCCTGAATGGCCGGGCCGCCGAAGATCAGTTGACGTATCACGACGCGACAAACACCTACCACTTCGAGTGAGGAGTGCGAGACAATGACCATCGCTTCAAACACCTTTAAACCACGAATGAGCAGGGCATCCCGATTCCTGTCTGCTGCGCTCGCATTCGTGTTGTCCGCGTGTTCGGTCACTCTGATATCGCACTACGACGAGCAAATCGATCAGGCTGCCACCGCACTTCAGAAGGAGATGGATGCGCATCTGACGAATCTCGAGGCAGCAAGCGGCCCGGACGCGACCTTCGACTCAAACAAGCAGTTCTACCAGGACTATCTGGTTGGTCTTCGTGCCGTAGAGCTACGGGCCTCCACGCATCCACAAAACCGGCAGTCGCTGGGCCAGTACAGCCTGATGCTCGACAACCTCGAGGATCTCCGGGGCACACATGAGACGGAGGGGACCTTGTCGGCGGCGTACATCAGTACGGTGCGCGAACTCTTCAACCAGGGTTGGCGGGCGATCATCACCCTGGAGGTGGCCAAGAAGCGTGGTGAGGGATGAGTCCCGTTCTCGGAATGGAGGTGCAACTGTGAGCTTGAAGATTGCGGATATCGTGGCCCCCATGGTGACGGCGGCGAAGGATTCGCTGTCTACCGACTGGTCGAAGGTGAAAGATTACGCCAAGCCCGAGTTCAAGCGGTTGGCGCACACCCTGGTGGACATCGCCAAACTCGCGGCCAATCAGAAGGTCTCGGCGGCGGAGGCCAAATCGCTGCTGCGTATCCATAAGAACACGACACTGATGGTGATGCTCACCGTAGAGGGGCTGGGTATCATAGCGGCCGAGAACGCCATTAACGCCGCGCTCAAAGTGGTTCGTGATACGGTGAACGGGGCCTTGCCGTTCAAGTTGCTGTGATTGGTTGAGAAAGGACGCATAGGTTCACCATGACAGTCAAAGATCCCGATTCCCGGCGGCCATGGTCCGTCGTGTTGCGTGCCGCTGCTGCGGCCGTGGTCGCTGCGTTGAAGTGGGTGGCCCAGGTGCCCGGCCAGTGGTGGCGCGTGTTCATGGATAAGCCGACGACCGCGCTGGTGCAGCTCTTCATCTTCAGCTTTGCTCTTGCGGCATTTCTGCGATACACCCGGCCCGTATCTGTGTTGGTCGTTCTCCCGTTCGAGTTGGCCGATGACGCCCCGGATGAACTGGCGGTGACCGGACGCAGCGTTGCCCGCATCGTTCTTGATGAGGTGCGGTTGGTGACCCAGCTCGCTGACAGCTCCAGTCGAGACATCATCGGGGAGTTAGACCCGACGAGGACGGGGATCGAGGTCGAGGGGTTCTCGGTGGCCCGGGTGCTGCAGGAGTGGCGGCGGCTTCGGCAGCGCCAGGATGTCATCACCGGGGATGTGCTGTTTGACGAGCATGGACTCACCCTGCGTGCCAGGGCCGCAACCCGCCGTGATAGCGTCAGCGTGTGGGACGCCGGTCCCTATCCGGTGACGGTGGAGGGTGTCGAGGAGGCCGCACAGGTTCTGGCGCTGCACCTGGCTGGTGACAGCCTTGCCGGTCTGTACTACTTGGGCATCGGCGAGGTGGACTCGGCCATCGACCGATTGACCAAATGGACCGAGCAACCCACCACGAACGACGGTGCCCGCGTCGCGCTTGGCAACGCCCTGCAGCAGCGCAACGCCAACGAACCCCTCCCCACAGTCTTTGAGGAGCAACAAATCCTGGGGAGTCCGGAATCACGCCAGGTGACCCAGGACCTCACGTCGGTACTGTCCGAAGAGGAGGCCCAACGCAAGACGTCTTCGGCCCTCCTCTACGCTTCGGCGTATGAAAACCTTCGGTGGGGTATTCCAGGCGGCGAGTGTGATCTCCTGGTCCGTGATCACTACATCGCCTGTTACAGCGACACGTTACGTATCCCGGTGTGGGTGGGCTATCACATCGACCCGAGCCATTTGATGGCGACCAAGGGGTCACGGGAGCGGAATGACTTCCGGTCAGACGATGACCTACCAGAGGGATCCCGCGCCGAGCTGGAGGACTACCGACGGAGCGGGTGGGATCGGGGACATCTCGCGCCCAGCGGAGCCTTTGTCTATAGTCGCACTGCGATGTCGGAGACCAACCTGTTGTCGAACATCGCGCCCCAACACCCGGAGGTGAACCGAGGGGCATGGTCGCAACTCGAAGAGTCTGTGCAGGAACACGTGCGTGCCATGGGGGAGGTCTGGGTGGTCTCCGGAACCCTCATGCTCACCGAGACGGGTACGCCGGATAGCGTCATCGGAGCCAACCGCGTGGCGGTTCCTACGCATTTTTACAAAGCGGTCATTTCCGAAGACGGCGAGGGCGAACGACGAGCCTTTGCGTTCCTGGTTCCCAATGCGCCGGCGGAATTCGAGGACCTCGATCAGTTCCGGGTTTCGATCGACAGTCTGGAAATGTTATCCGGCCTCGATTTCTTCCCTGAGCTCGATGACTCCACAGATGCCGAGGCATCGATGGTGTTCAGCTGGCCGCGGGTAGGCCGTAGCGGACCTTCTTGACGCCCGCCTGACGCCACCTCACGACCTTCCGCTTGCCCATCACCAGTGTGGACGGCATTCTCTGGTGTTGGGGATCCCTAGCGGAGGCACTTGATGGCGATTCACGGAGGCAACCTGGCGGCCCGGGCGCTCAAGCAGGCGGGGGTGGACTGCATATTCACCCTCTGCGGCGGACACGTCATGCCGATCTACGACGGCTGTCTCGATGAGGGGATCCGGATCATCGATGTGCGCCACGAGCAGGCGGCCGTGCACGCCGCCGACGCCTGGAGCCGCCTCAATCCCGGAAAGATCGGCTGCGCGGTCCTCACTGCGGGGCCGGGCGTCACCGACGGCGTCACCGGCGTGGCCAATGCCTGGCGGGCCAACAGTCCCCTGCTGGTGATCGGGGGCCAGGGCCCGGTTCTGAACCTGGGCCGCGGGTCCCTCCAGGAAATGGACCACGTGTCTCTCATGAAGCCCATCACCAAGTGGGCGGATGCGTGTTACGACCCGAACCGCATTCCCGAATACATCGAGACGGCGGTGCGCCACGCGGTGTCGGGCGTTCCAGGTCCGGCATTTCTCGAGATCCCAATGGATGTCCTCGGAGCGCAACTCGAGTGGGATGATGCACCCTTTCCCACCTTTCGCACCGTGCCGCCGCGCCCGGCGCCGGAGGAGGGCGAAGTGCGTGCCGCACTCGAGCTGCTGCAACACACGGAGCGGCCCATCGTGTTGGTGGGCACGGGGGTGAAGTGGTCTCAGGGCAGGGAACCGCTGGAACGTCTGCTCCACCACACGCATCTCCCGGCGTTCACCAACGGCATGGGTCGGGGACAAGTCCGGTTCGACGATCCCCAGTTCTTCAACCGCGTCCGTAAAGAGGCCATCGAGCAGTGTGACGTGTTCGTGCTGGCGGGTGCGCGACTCGACTTCCGGCTCAAGTTCGGCGCAACGATTCCCGCCGAAGCAAAGATCGTCCAACTCGACATGGACCACACTCTCATCGGGCACAACCGCTCACCCGACGTGGCCGTCGTCGGCAATTTGGGTCTAGCCTTCGAGACCATGCTCCGGCTCATGGAAGACGACGGGATCTCCCTCGACTTCACGCCGTGGCGCGACGAGCTGCGCAAACAAGAGGATGCCATCGCGGAGACCTTCGAGAGCCAGCTCAACTCCGACGAGAGTCCGGTGGATCCTCTCCGCATGTGCCGGGAGATCCGGGACTTCATCGACGAGGACACGATCGTGATTGGGGACGGCGGCGACATCGTGGCCCAGGCGGCCAAGGTCGTGCCCGTGATGAAGGAGAACTCGTGGATGGATCCGGGCCCGTTGGGCACCCTCGGCATCGGCATGCCATTCGCTTTGGCCGCCAAGGCGACGTTCCCCGAAAAGCAGGTGCTCATCGTCTACGGCGACGGGTCCTTCGGCTTGAACGGCTTCGAGTACGACACGGCCATCCGCCACGACCTGCCCATTGTGGGCATCGTGGGGAATGACGCAGCGTGGGGCCAAATGATGCGCCCTCAGGCCCAGTTCTTCGGGAAGGATCGCCTGGTTGCCACCGAACTGGAGTACACGCGCTACGACAAGGTCGTCGAGGCGATGGGGGGCCACGGTGAGTACTGCGAGCGTCCCGAGGAGATCCGCCCGGCGCTGGAGCGTGCGTTCGCGGCGGGCAAGCCGGCCCTCATCAACGTGAAGATCCGGAAGGATGTGGAGGGGATGAAGGGGAGCGTGTACGTCTAGGGGCAGGGCCCCACATCTTGACGCTCCCTTGACGACCGCGACCTAGGTTTACGGCGTCTTCAACACACGTGAGAAGCCCGTGGTAGCTGACGGAAATCGCCTTTCGAAGGACTGGCAGGCGTTCAAGGCCCGGTGCGCCCCCCTGGGTGTCACGCTGATCCGGAACGCCCGGCGTCACCCCTTGCGACTTGCCCTGGCGGACGAGATCCGCGGGCCCGTGAGGAGCTTCGAGGCCCTCACCGGAGCCATAGCCCTCGCCCGGGCACTACGCCGGCAATGGCGCGGGCAAGAACGCGTGGGTGTTTTGCTGCCATCCTCCGTGGGCGGGGCGCTAGTGAACATGGCCGCTGCGGTGAGCGGGCGCGTCACCGTCAACCTCAACTACACCACGGGCAGGCTCGGGATGGAGACCGCGGCGGGCAAGGCGGCGCTGAAGACCGTGGTGACGAGCCGGCGGTTCGTGGAGCAGGCGAACCTGGAGGTCCCTCGGAGAGTGGCGATCGTTTGGCTCGAGGACGTGGCGGCCGCAATTGGAAGGCTCGAACGCATCCTGTGCTTGAGTTTGGCAATCGCCGCGCCGATCCGTGTCATCCAATGGGCGGTGGGCGCAAACGCGGGTGCCGACGTGGATTCCGATTCCAACGTCATCTTCAGCAGCGGGAGCACCGGCGAGCCTAAGGGCGTTCCCCTGTCACATTTCAACGTGCTGAGTAACGTGCAAGCGGCGCAGGAGGCCCTGGGATTCGGCGTTGCCGACCGGCTCATGCACATCCTCCCATTCTTCCATAGTTTTGGGAATTTCATGTTGTGGGCGAGCATACACAGCGGCGCTGCCCTGATCCTGATTCCCAACCCCCTCGATGCAGCCGCGGTGGGCAGGATGGTCCAGCGTTACGGTGGCACGATGATGTGTGCGACGCCCACATTCCTCGAGATCTACCGGAAGCGGATTCGCCCCGAGCAGTTTGCGTCTCTCAGGATCGTCGTGGCCGGCGGCGAGAAGCTCTCGCGTCAGATCGGCGCGATCTTCGAGGAGCACTTCGGCAAGAGAATCGTAGAAGGCTATGGCTGCACCGAGTGCGCGCCGGTGATCGCCGTGAACCGACCCATCGAGGAGGGCAACAAGGTCGGGTCGGTGGGCCAACCGTTGCCCGGGGTGGAAGTCCGCGTGACGGACCCGGACACGTTCGATCCGCTGCCGGCAGACAGTCCTGGTATGTTGATGGTCAAGGGCCCGAACGTGATGCGGGGCTACCTCGACCGGGACGACCTCACCGCCGGCGCGTTGCGCGACGGCTGGTACGTCACCGGAGACATCGCGCGCGTGGACGGCGAGGGGTTCATCACGATCACCGACCGCCTGGCGCGTTTTGCGAAGATCGGTGGTGAGATGGTGCCCCACGGCAGAGTGGAAGAGATGTTGCACTCGGTGGTGGAACAGGATGCGCAGGTCTTTGCCGTGACGTCTGTGCCCGACCGGAAAAAAGGTGAGAGCCTCGCCGTGGTCCACGTGTACGAAGAAGAAGAGATCCCCGGGGTCTGCAACGCCCTTAGGGAACACGGGATGCCCAATCTCTTCATCCCGAAGCCCGGAAACTTCATTCGCGTGTACGAACTTCCCGTTCTGGGAACCGGCAAGATCGACCTGCGGGCCGTGAAACAGCTTGCCGCCGAACGGCTGAACGGGAGCAGTCACTGATGCTGAGCGTATTGCGGCGCCAGAAACAAGCGTACCTCGACGAAGGTGAGGTCACCGCCGCGACGCGCATCGACCGGATCACAAGGGCGATCACCCTGCTGGTGGACCACGAGGATGCCTTTGTCGATGCGCTGGCCCGGGATTTCGGCCATCGGTCCAGGGACGTGTCCCGCGTGGTCGACATCATGACTCCCCTCGTGTCGTTGAAGCACGCGAAGAAGCACGTCCACCGCTGGATGAAACCCGAACGGCGGAAACTCGATTTTCCGTTGGGACTGCTGGGCGCCAAGGCCCACGTGCGTTACCAGCCGAAGGGGGTGGTGGGAGTCATCAGCCCGTGGAATCTCCCCGTGGCCCTCACCTTCGGACCGCTGGCAGGCGTCTTCGGGGCGGGCAATCGCGTGATGATCAAGCCCTCCGAGTTCACGCCGGCAACCGCCGCGCTGATGGCCCGGCTTTTTGCCGCGGCGTACGACGAGACGGAGGTGGCGGTGTTCACGGGTGGACCGGACGTGGGCGAGGCCTTTAGCAGGTTGCCTTTCGATCACCTGCTGTTCACCGGGAGCACGGCCGTAGGGCGTCGAGTGATGCAGGCGGCCGCCGAGAACCTCGTGCCGGTGACGTTGGAAATGGGAGGCAAGTCCCCGGTGATCGTGGGGCACGGTGCCGACGTCAAGCAGGTAGCGGAGAGTCTGATCATCACCAAGTTGGTGAACGCAGGGCAGCTTTGCCTCGCTCCCGACTTCATCTTCGTTCCGGAAGACCGCAAGCAAGAACTCGTCGGCGCTCTCGAGGCAGCCACCGTGGAGATGTATCCCACGATGAGAGACAATCCGGACTATTGCGCGGTGATCAGCGAGGAGCATCGCGCCCGCCTTCAGAGCCACCTCGAGAATGCGAAAGCGCTCGGAGCACAGGTGCGGACAGTGAACCCCTCAGGCGAAGACTTCAACGGGGGAGCCGCCGGCGCCAAGATGCCGCTCTCCATCGTCATCGAGCCCACCGACGACATGGACGTGATGCAGGATGAGATCTTCGGACCCGTGTTGCCCATCAAGGGCTATCGGGATGTGGGTGAGGCCATCACCTACATCAACGCCCACGCCCGACCCCTGGGGCTCTATTACTTCGGCACCGATCCCCGGGAAGAGGAGCGGGTGATGGTGGAGACCACGTCAGGTGGCGTGACCCTCAACGACGTGGGATTCCACTTTCTGCAGGAGGGACTGCCCTTCGGTGGTGTCGGCGCCAGCGGCATAGGTGGGTACCACGGTATCGACGGCTTCAAGGAGTTCAGTCACGCCAAGGCGGTTTACCGGCAGGCGAAGGTGAACATTGCGCGCCTCATTGGCTTGAAGCCGCCGTATGGCAAGAAACTGGAGAAGACTCTGGACCGGGAGATCAAGAAGTAAGGGTGAGCACTAGTCACCCGCCTCGTAACACCCGTCGATCTCGTCCCGGTATTTTTCGCGGATCACTTGCCGCTTCTTCTTCAACGCCACGCTCAGCTCACCCGCATCCGTGGACCACTCCCGGGCCAGCAGTGTGAACCGCTTGACCTGTTCCACCTCGTTGATGTCACGGCTCAGGGAGTCGATCTCCGCGGTGAACAGCGCCACCACCTCGGGATGCGCGACCATCGCCTCCGGGGTGTCGTGGGGTAAGCCTCGCTCCTCACACCACTCCGCCAGGACGCCGAATACCGGAACGATCAACGCGGCCACGTGCTTCCGGCCTTCGCCGACGATCATGAGATCTTCGATGTACGGGCTCTGGACGTAGCGGTGCTCCAACCACTGGGGCGCCACGTACTCGCCGCCCGACAGCTTGAACAGGTCCTTCTTCCTCCCCGTGATTTTCAGGAACCGTCCGTCCACCAGTTCCCCGAGATCGCCGGTGTGGAACCACCCGTCGTCGTCGATGACCTCGGCGGTGAGATCGGGACGTTGGTAGTAGCCCACCATCACGTTGGGGCCCCGCACCAGGATCTCGCCGTCGTCGGCGATCCGCAGCTCCACCCCGGGCACAGGCAGCCCCACGGTGCCCACGCGCCGGTCGCTTGCGTTCACGCGGTTCACCGTCACGAACGTGGTGGTCTCGGTGAGGCCGTACCCCTCTATGACCACCATGCGTGCTGCGCCGAAGAGTCTTGTCAATCTGGGTTGCAGTGCGGCACCGCCGCTCATGATCAACCGGACCTTGCCGCCCACCGCACCGCGCCACTTGTCGAACACGGTGCGGCGCGCCAACCATAAACCGGCGCTACGCCACGGAGTCCGTGGTGCGTGTTCGTCGTAGGCCACCCCGATCCGCAACGCCCAGGCGAACACCGCGCGCTTGAGCCATCCGCCGGACGTCCCCCGGGCCACCAGGGCTTCGTGCTGCTTCTCGAGGAGCCGGGGGACGGCGGTGAAGTAATCGGGCCGCACCGTCTGCATGTCTGCGACGATGGTGTCGAGGCTGTCGAGGTAGAAGAGGGCCACGCCCGAGGCCAGTAGACTGTAGGTGACCAATCGCTCGAGGCTGTGAGAGAGGGGCAGAAAGCTCAACGACCGACCGTAGGGCTCGAGGGGGATGGCCTGCCGGATCGCGTCGACGTTGGAAACGATGTTGCGGTGGGACAGCATGGCACCCTTGGGGGTGCCCGTGGTTCCCGACGTGTAGATGATCGTGGCGAGGTCGGCTTCCGACACGTTCGCCTTGCGCTTGCCGACGGCTTCGGTGTTGACGTCGGCAATCTCCCCAATCACCTCCTCCCAGGACTGGGCGCCGTCCACCGGTAGAAACGGGTACACCGCCTGCAGCCCGGGTAGGTCTTCCTTGAGCTTGACGACGCGCTCGTGCAGAGCGCGATCCCTCACGAAGCATAGCCTCGCCTTCGTCTGGCCGAGAATGAACGCGAAGTCGGTATCAGAGACCGTGGCGTGTATTGGAACGGTGACCCCACCAATCTGCTGCACGGCGATGTCGAGAAAGAGCCACTCCGGACAGTTGGCGGCGATGAGCGCGACCGCGTCTCCCGGTTGGATGTCCAGTTCCAGGAGCGCGTGACTGTACTTGTCAACGATGCGCGCGCACTCGGCGCTGCTGTACTCCCGCCAGGCGGGACCGGCGTCGGTCGCCTCCTTGCCCGCGACGGCGACGTCACAGGCGAAGTGCTCTACCTGATAGTGGAGGATTTCAAAAGCGCGGCGGTACGACATCTACTCTCCGGATGCGACCAACGGAGCCTTTTGTATCCAATCCTTGGAGTGAATCTGTGCCAGCATGAAGTCGGCGAGGTCTTCTACATTGACGTGCGTGCTGGCGAGGTTCTTCTCATCGGCCTGCAGATTCCCGACCCCTTTCCCCTTGATAATATGTGGTGGCCGTACCAGCGTCCAATCGAGGTGTGACTTCTTGAGAACCTCCCACTCCAGGTGTTTGGCCACGAGACCCGGTTTCCAGATGAGGTTGAGAACGAACCCCAGCATCCGCCTGCCCATTGTCCAGTTTTCGTTCTCGCCTCCTGGATGCACGGCCCCGCCGGTGTGAATGAGCCGCTTGATGTCTTGCTTTCTCAATGCGGCAACCAGGTCTTCCATTGCTTTCTCATACTTTTCCGGATTCCTGGGGTGCCGTTGCGGCGGGCCCACGGTTGACAGAACCACCTCCGTCCCCGAGACGGCTCGTTCAATATCTCTAGCCTCGAATACACTGCCCCGAACGAATTCCACGCGGTTTCTGAAGTCGCCGAGCTTATCCGGGGTTCGAACCAGCGTTCGTACCTGATACCCGGCATCCAAGGCCTTCTCGAGGAGCACCTTCCCGAGGAATCCAGTTGAACCGAGGATTGCTATCTTCATGCTCTTGCCTCTGGTGTGCTCATGCATCCGCCCCGCGGGAACGCCGCAGATCTACACCATGAGCCAATCCCGCCAGCTCCCGCAACAACGCGAGCAACCGCACCATGACCTCGGTGTCGCGCTCGCAGTAGGCCAACAAGTTGCTCCGGAACTCCTCCAACGGCATGTCTGCAATGCTGTCCGGCCGGAACATCATCTTTGCGATCGCCACGCTCGCCGTGGTGCCCTCCTGGATCTCCAGGTCGTCGTACGCCATCTCCGGCATCAGCGCCGGGACCACCGCCTTGAGGCTGAAGCTGCCGTCGAAACGCGGGTGATAGACGTGGTCCTTCACCACGGGGTGGAGGTCGATCAGCCTGTCGTTGATTGTCAGGAGCGGATCCGCCAGGTGGGGAAGGGCCGCCGCGAGCCGCTCGATGCACCCCCGCTCGAAGCTCGCGTAGTACGCCACCACCGCCCGGGCGTCCTGGCAGGCATCGATGAGGGCATGGGCCAGCGGCTCCCGTGGGTCCTCCGGGCCCTCCGCCAACCATGCCTGGTGGACCAGGTCTCCCGTCCTTTCCTCTATATGGCAACTGAACTGCACGGGCACCTGCTCCCACGGGGTGCAGCCGTTCCACAGCGGGATCGCGAGGCTCACCGTCTCGAAGTCCAGGAAGGCCATGGGACTCTGGAACGGCTCCAGGGCCTCGGCCAGTCCCTCGCCCACGAACAGACGGCCCCGCTTGATTGAGAAGCGCTGCCGTTGCGCCGGTTTGGGCAGAGTCACCTTCGGCGGCAGGTCGTGCATCGAGTGGTAGCCCTGCTCCATCAGCGCGAACGTCTTCTTGAGCCCCACGCCGGCCAGCGCCCCCACGTGGTCGCCCGTCATGTCCGGCCAGCAGCGTTCCTTGAACGGGCACTCGTCGTTGTCGAAGCACTGCTCGCCGATGTGGATCTCGGGGCACGGCCCCTCGAGGGTCGAGAGCTGGAGGGCGATGCGGTTAGGAATGTTCGGCGTCAGCTGCTCCACCGGAGCGGTCACGTCCTCCCGCACGAACAGGTCGCTGAGATCGGGATGCTGGCACTCGGCGTTGAGGTGCATGATCTCCGCCTTGCGCACGTTGAGGCCGCACCGGCGGAGGACGTGAGTCTGGATGGCCGCGTCCGGGTGGTGCTCTTCCTTCACCGTGGTGGAGGACTTCACCTCGATGAGATCGACCCCGTCTTCGTGACGCTTCAGGATGTCCACGGCCACGTAGACGTCGTCGGCCTTGAACCCCGCTTCGTACACCACCGGAGCACCGGACTCGAGGGTCACCTGGGTGTCTTTGATCCGTCCCTCGAAGTCCCAATGCGGCCGGTCGATCCGCACACCGCCCGGCACGTACTTCTGGGCGGCCTTCCCGACCTGTGCGCCCTGCTCGAACCGGTCCTGGGTGGCGGCATCGGGCTGCAGCTCCGGGGCGTCGGGCTCGTGCACCGTCCACCAGAGCCAGTTGGGGCACCTTTCGCCTTTGACGAATCTGGATTTGGAGAGGTGGGAGGGCATGGGAGTGGCCCCTGGGTGTCGATGATCTAAGATGGGAAGGTTGAAATGAATGGTGGGTTAAGACTCTGTTAATCGAGTCAGGTCGCCTTGAAATCTTTCGGCCCCCGTAACCTTTCGATCCCGGACAGCATCTTATCTGGCGAAGCTCCTCTCTCTCAATAACCTGTGGATTGATTCGTTCGCCGGCCTGCGAGAGGCCGGGGGGGATACATGGAAAAGCAATTCGCGGATGTGAACGGCGACGCCTGGCAGATGATCCGCCGCTCGGGCGGAGGGTTTGCGGCATCGGGGAAAGAGGACGACCCAGACGGCGGGTGGGCCGGCCTGGAGTTCCGGAATGTCAAAACGGGGGAGACGCGGTTGCTGGCGTTCCCGCGGGGCGGGGTTCCCCGCGCGTTCCTCCTCGAGCGGATGCCCGAGAGAGAGTTGCAGACACTTCTGGAGAAGGCCGTTCCTCCCGAGTCCGCCCGGACCGAACAGGAGACCCCCGCGACACCCGGTGGTACGGGCGATCGTCCCAAACGGACGAATTTCGTGCTGCGGGAAGCCATCGATCGTTTTCTCGAGCACATGCGGTACGTCAATCGGAATAAGTGGACTGCGGAACAGCAACAGGTGTTGGTCCTGGCAAACCAGCGGTGTGACCATCTGGTCGACAGCATCTGGAGAATCATCTTGGAGCAAAAGCACCCTGAAACTTGCCCCTGCGAGCTGTGTGTGCGGCTCCGGGTGAAGGCGGACGAGGAAGCCGCCTCCGGGGATCCCGCCTAGCCCAATCCCCCGATATCCGGTAGTTTCCACCCCAACCTCCACCCCATGTTTGCTGATGACGGACCAGCTGGACCGCCTCAAGACGGCCCTCGCCGACCGCTACACCATCGAGCACGAGCTCGGCGCGGGCGGCATGGCCACCGTATACCTCGCTCACGACGTGAAGCACAACCGCAAGGTGGCGGTGAAGGTGCTGCGGCCCGAGCTCTCGGCCATCCTCGGCGGTGAGCGCTTCCTCAAGGAGATCGAGGTCACCGCCAACCTGCAGCACCCGAACATCCTGCCGCTCTACGATTCGGGCGAGGCGGATTCTTTCCTTTATTACGTGATGCCGTACGTGGAGGGGGAATCGCTCCGCGACGTGCTGAATCGGGAAAAGCAGTTGCCGGTAGACGACGCGGTCGAGATCGCGCGCGCGGTGGCGGGAGCGCTGGACTTCGCGCACCAGCGCGGGGTGATCCACCGCGATATCAAGCCCGAGAACATCCTGCTTCAGGCGGGTCAGGCGTTGGTGGCGGATTTCGGCATCGCACTGGCGCTGAGCGCCGCGGGCGGGGGAACTCGGCTTACGGAAACCGGTCTCTCGATCGGCACCCCGCACTACATGTCGCCCGAACAGGCTTCGGCGGATCGAGAACTCGACGGGCGCACCGACCTGTACTCGTTGGGAGCGGTGCTGTACGAGATGCTAGCTGGGCAGCCCCTCTTCGTCGCCGGGTCGGCACAGGCCATCGTGGCGAAGATCCTTACGGAAACGCCGGTACCGGTATCGCGGGATCGACCCACCGTGCCGCCGCATGTGGACGCGGCGATCAACATGAGCCTCGCCAAATTGCCCGCCGACCGGTTCACCTCGGCGGCGGCCTTCTCGGCTGCACTCGTGAACCCCGCATTCACCGTAGCGGACACGGCGATTGCCCAGGGTGCGGCAGTCGCCAGAGGTTCGGCGAAGACCCGGGCGAGTCAATGGATTCTCGCCGTGGGACTGGTGGCAATCGGCCTGGGTGTAGGCCTCACCCTCCAACGAGGAGGTGAAGATCCTCCGGACGTGGTGCGGTTCTACTTGACCACCCCTTCGGGGCATCGGCTCGCCGTCCAGAATAACGAGGACGCCCCGTTTGCCATCTCACCGGATGGCCAACGCATCGTCTATGCGGCGATCGACTCGGGTGCGGCAGTGAGCAAGTTGTACATCCGGGCGATCGATCAGATCGATGGAGTCGCACTTCCGGGTACCGAGGACGCCATCGCCCCGTTCTTCTCTCCCGATGGTTTGTGGGTCGGCTTTGCTACAGAGGAAGACGAGAAGCTAAAAAAGGTACCGGTGACGGGCGGCCCACCGATCACCCTGGCGGACGATGTGCAGAATCTGATGGCGGGAGCTTCCTGGGGTGACGACGGATACATCGTGTACGCGTCGTCCGGCTTCTCCCTGTCTCGGGTGAGTGGCGCGGGAGGCGTGCTGGAGCGCATCGCCGACGAGAGCGGCGTTGGAATGTTCTGGCCGTCAGTACTCCCCGGCGGCCAGGCGGTGTTGTTCGAGCGCTGCAACACGAATTGCACGGAACATGACCTCGCCGTACTCGACGTCGCGTCAGGGTTGATCGAGGTGTTGGTTCCCGGAGCCACGCGCGGGTGGTACGCCAATTCGGGGCACCTGGTGTACGCGACGGACGACGGGGCAGTGTACGGCGTCCCTTTCGATCCCCGCCGCCGGGAGGTCACCGGTTCCCCCGTGCCGCTGCTGGACGGGGTCCGAGGAGGGCTTGTCAACGGCTCCCGACTCTCCGTCTCCGCCTCAGGCGCCATGATCTATCTCCCCGGTAGCGCCGGAACCGGCGTGCAGGTCGTGGAGGTCGATCGATCCGGTGGGGAGACGGTCGTGATCTCGCGGGTAGGGC
Source organism: Gemmatimonadota bacterium (assembly GCA_039588255.1). Classification (GTDB taxonomy): domain Bacteria; phylum Gemmatimonadota; class Gemmatimonadetes; order Gemmatimonadales; family GWC2-71-9; genus B3T1B10. The sequence goes on from JBDHAF010000037.1 coordinate 15,832, forward strand.
AGTACGAACATCCGCGATGGTCACCCGACGGCGAACGCATCGCGATGACGGTGTCGGGAGAGAGCGGAGCACAGATCTGGATCTATGACATCGCGTCGGAGACGCTCTCGCAGCTCACCTTCGAGGGCAGAAACGTGCGCCCGACGTGGTCGCCGGACGGAAGCACCGTCGCGTTCTACTCTCAGAGGGACGGCTCGTCGGACCTCTACTGGAAACCGGCCGATGGCTCGGGTCCCGCGGAACGTGTTGCCGAGGGTGAGGATACGCGGAACCAGGGGACGACATTTTGGACGCGGGATGGGTCCTGGATCGTCTTCGACGGGCTTGGCGAGGAAAACGCTCCGGACGAGAACATCTACGCTGTTGGGACCGGCACCGATCGCACTCGCCAGCCCGCAGTCGCCACCGGAGCGGACGAACAGACCGGCGCCGTCTCTCCCAACGGCGAGTGGCTTGCGTACGGGTCGGACGAATCCGGCCCGTGGCAGATATATGTGCGACGGTTCCTAGAGCCAGGCGGGCGCTGGCTCGTCTCGACCGGGGGAGCGGGCACACCCCTCTGGGCATCGGACACCGAGGTCGTGTACCGGGACTACACCGACGGCAGCCTGACAGCGGCGCGGCTCGAGTTCGGCTCGGCAGTGCGGGTGGTCGAGCGAACGAGACTGTTCGATTTCAGGCCCTTCATTTACAGCCAGTTGGCGCCGATGTACGACGTGTCGCGCGACGGACAGTCCTTTCTCGTACTCCGAGGGGATCAGGACGTCGGGACGGATCTCCAACCGATCGTCGTGCTCAATTGGTTCGAGGAGATCAAACGGCGGATGGCAGAGCAGGGAGGGCGGTAGCGGATGGTCTCGGGGGCCGTGCGATGACAGATAGTGTTCGAGGACGAGCGTAGCCGAAGGGGTAGGATCGTGGGCATTCTCTTGTTTCTGCTCGGTTTGCTGGCCGCCGCATCCGGCGGGTTGAAGCTGCGCTCGCGGGTCCGGTTGCTGCTGGGCGTCTCCCCACTGGCCGTTGTGGAAACCGCGGTTGGCGTACTCACGGTACTCGGTTCGGGCGTGGGGCTTGCACGCGTGAGGCCGCTGGCGTGGGCGGTCGTGGCGGTCGCGGCCGGACTGATCGCGGTGTCGTCGACGGCACACGTGCGTAGGGCGATGCGGCGTCGGGGGAAACGGGAGGCGTCGGAAGCGGAGCGGCTGGGGAGCTTTCTCCAGTCCTGACCGTTCTGTCTCCCCTGCAGTGAAACTTCACAGTTGAGATGGCGATTGGATGTGGACGCGCCCCGCCGATCCCAACCAGCCGTGGAACCTCGGGTATGTGGTAGGGATGCGGATCGTCGAGACCTATTTTGAGCAGGCGGGGAACAAGGCTCAGGCTATTTGAAGAGATACTGGGCGTCACGGACTACCGGCGGTTTCTCGAGCGAAGCGGCTACGCGCCAGGGAGCAGGTAGTCCGCCGCCACGCACCCTGAGCAGGACTTCTCTAGGAGTGCGGGGCCTCCACGTGTACTTTGATGGCGGACATTTTCTCATCGAGGTCCCCATGACCTCCACCAGCCACTGCCCAGCGGTATGAATACATCCGGGGATGCCCCCCTCCCGTCGCAGCCGGATCCGGTCCCGGATGCCGTGACGGGGGGGCACGCCGCCTTCCAGCAAGCCGCGCCGCTCGCTGAATTCACCCTCGATTTCGCCAAGGCGATGCTCCGCACCGGGTACTACGCGCCGGATCATCCCGAAGCCAAATCGTCCAGGGAAGGACTGTACGAGGAGTTTGTCCGCGTCTTGGAGGACCGGACGGGGCTCACCTATCTCATCGGCATCGAAGGCCAGCGCCGCACGGTCATGATCGACGGGTACGAGTTGGGCACCCTAATGCTGGACAAGATCATGGTGCGGGGCATGGCGCAGCTGTTCACGCCGAAGCTGTTGGAGTTCTTCGAGCGACGACACCTCTTGAGCTTCTCGCTTCGAGCCGGGATCTCGGTGGAGGAGTTCGATGCCTTCGTCGTCTTGATGAGCGAGCCGCCAAGGGCGGGGCGGGCCGAGGACGAGCGGGAGCGCGTGACCAAGGCGTTTATCGATCAGAACATCGTCCACGTGGCGACATTATTCGAGGCGGACGTACTCGGGCGGGAGCGTCGCCTCCCCTGGCGGGTGGAGCGCGCCCTGAGCCGCCTGGGGCGAGACCTCAGCATGCTGCCCCTCTACAGGAGAGCGTCGCCGGACCAGATCCGCGAGATCAAGATCCAGATCATCAATGACGTCATCCGCCCCGTGCGGACGCCCCAACACCTCACCGATCTGCTGGTGAACTGTGACGTGCTCGCCAAAGACATCGTCGTGTTGCAGGAATCCCAGATCGAGCGCGAGATCATCGTCCAGCTCCCCGCCGAGCTGCTCCTCGCCACGACGTGGCAGGTGCTCGACAACCTGGAGCAGTTGATGGAGCGGGAGGGAGACGAGCCCCAGGAGCTCGCGACGCGACACCGGTTCCTCGCCCGGGACATGCTGGGCGCCCTCGTCCGGGCGGACGCGGAAATCGATGGCGAGTTGCTGGAAGCCATGGTGAACCGGGAGGTATTCAACGCCGAGGAGTTTTCGGGGAACCTCCGGGAGAAGCTCAAACAGCAGCAGGTCGTCCAGGATTTTCTCGCCAACTCTGAGGATTACCTGCTGGGCTTGGGCCGTTTCCCCGCCGGCCAGTTTGGAGGGCGGCTCGCCGCGGTGGTGCGGCTTGTCTTCCCCGAGCTCCTGCGCCGGGGGCACTACGGGGAGGGGGCACGGATCTTCGACGCCTTGCACTCGGGAGATCACGACAGCGAAGCCGCCGAAGTGGTTCACGAGCTCATCGAGTTGTGTCGCCAATCGCTGACCGAGGAGCAAAACGTTGGGCGCCTGCTCGAGGCCTTGAGCGACGAGCAGCTCGAGAAGGAGGAGCGCGATGTTCTGGTGACGCTGCTGTCGATCAGCGGCGCAGCGGCAGCTACGGGGTTGAAGGAGGTCTATGCCGCTGCCGCGAGTGTGTCGATTCGCGCGAGCGCCTTCGATGTCATGAAGCGGATCGGAGCGCCTGCCCTTGTGCCGTTCCTCGCGGAGCTCACCAACATCGAACAGGAGTGGCCGGCCATACATCACGTCCTGGTGGCCCTCGAGGACCAGAGCGATCCGGCCCTGGCCGACTCGATGAAACCGTTTCTCAACCACGAGAACGCCCACGTGCGGCAGGCGGCTCTCAAGCGGGTGTTCGAACTGCTCGGCCCGGATTCGAAAGACCGATTGATCGTGGCGCTGAACGACCCGAACGCCGTGACGCGACAAGCGGCGGTGGCGTGCCTCGGAGAACTCCGCAGCCGGGATCCCAAGGTCCTGGCGTTCTACACCCGCGCCCTGCTCCCCGACGATGTCGCCAGCGCGGAACGGGAGCCCGAGGAGGTGCTGGTGGAGATCTGCCGGTCTTTGAGCGCCCTCGGCAAAGCGTCATTCGAGAATGGTGCCTCCACCGAGCAGATCCTCTTCGACGCCCTCCGCCAGGAGGGCAAGGGAAAGCGGATCTCGGGCATGTTTCACAAGCGACCCCCCTACCACGTCGAGCGCGTCCGGGTCGCGATCTGCGAGGCCCTCGGGATAGTGGGGACGCCGGAGACGGCGCAGGCGATGCGCGAGCTGGTCTCCGGTGAGACCGGCAGTGTGGCTGACGCCGCGGCGGCGGCGGCGGAACGGATAGAGCAGCGAGGCTCCTGAGGCACGCCGCGGGATGGCACCCCGTCGCCGTGCCCAACCATCCCGATCACGAGGTTTTCGCACTTGTGTTAACGGAGCGGGTTCGAGGAGGATGCGATCACCCATTGGCTCGAGCGGTACGACGATCAGGATTTCTCGTTCGCTGACGCCGTGAGCTTCGAGGTCATGACCCAACGAGGCATCCGGGACGTGCTGACGCTAGATCAGCACTTTGCCGCGGCGGGTTTCGTCGTCGTACCGGTCACTTGAGCCCGCACAAGTCGGCTACCGCCCCCTCCCCAACAGAATTCCCAGTCGCAACGAGAACTCGAATCCGCTGTAGTTGTCACGCGATCCGATGGGGCGATCGAAATCGGTGACGGCATGGTACTGTACGGCGGTGCCGAGGGAGACGTGCCGACCTAGAACCACGTCGAGTCCGCCGCTGAAGCGTCCGCCGATCGCGGTCTGGGTACCGACCTCGACGGACCAGCCAGCCACCGTTTGGAATCCGAAATACGGGCCGGCGGAAACCCCGAGGTAGGGTCGAACCTTCTCGCCCAACGCCCAGTTTTCAGGTTGGTATCTCAGGCCGAACAGGATCGGGAACAGCATGGCGGTCTCGGTGCCCGTGGCCGACACTTCCACCTGCGAGGAGACGACGCCGGTCTCCGCCAGGAGCGCCCAATCGGGTTCGAACCAATGGCCGTACCCCACCCAAACCGTCCCCCCGGAATTCACCGACACGCCGCCGAACGTCACGCTCACCCCGCTGCTGGTGTGGTCCATGAAGCCCACGCTCACCGAGATCATGTGCCGGCCGGTGAGGTGGACAATATCGCTATCGTTGGCCGTGCCGGTGGCGGTCTGCGCTGACGCTGGTGAAAGGACCGCCGCGGCCAGGGCGGTCGCCGCTATAGATTGTATCCGTCTCATGAATATCTCCAAATTGAATACGACATCTTTGCTGACCATACAACGATTGGCGCGGGCCAAATGTACCAACTGGAACTCCAATCCCCTGGTGTAACCTCCCCGGGGTGTTGAGAGTCTCAGTGATGGAGGATCACAGCGAGCCAACCGAGGAGAGCGCTTGGCGGGCAAGACCGACGATGAATTGACGGCGGCCGTGGCGCGGGGCGACCTGAACGCCTTGGGCGCCCTGTTCGAGCGCCATCACGAGCGGGTCCACGCCCTCTGCTACCGCATGACCGGCGACTCGTCCGTCGCCGACGACCTGGTACAGGAGTCCTTCCTGCGGATCCTCAAGTACAGCAAGGGGTTCGGCGGGCGAGCCGCGTTCACCACCTGGTTGTACCGCCTCGTGAGGAATGTGTGTCTCGACCACTTGAATGCCGAAAGCCGAAATCAGACGCGGGCCGCAATGATGATTGTGGAGCACGAACACGAAGCCCCCAACCAGCAGGAAAGCGATCCCCGCCTCGACGCGCTGCGGAGCGCCCTCCACCGGCTGGCCCCCGAAAAGCGGGACGTGCTGGTGTTGAGCCGGTATGAGGACCTCAGCTACGCCCAGATCGCCGAGATCTGTGAAACCACGGTTGGGGCGATCAAGGTGCGGGCACACCGTGCCATGCGCGAACTCCGTCAACAACTCCAAGAGCTGGAGCAGGTGACATGAAGTGTGAGAATGCAGTTGATCTCATCGTCGACGCCTTGATGGGCACACTCGACGACGAGGAGGAGCAGGCGCTGTTGGCACATCTCCAGGTGTGTGCGGCGTGTCGAGCCGAGGCGGAGAAGATGAAAGTGCTCTGGGATGGGCTGGGTGAGTTGCGTGTCCCCGCCGTACGGCCCCAGGCGGCATTCGAGTTTGGACGCCGGCTGTCGACGGTGCGAAACCGGCGTCGTTTGGCGCCACCGCTTCAAGCCGCGGCGGCGATGGCACTCTTCGTGATCGGCGGCGCCGTCGGTTTCCTGATGGGGGGGAGCGGATCCCCTCCGGGTCCCCCGTCGGCGGACAGCTCCACGTTTCTCTTGCTGGTCCGAGGTGAGGAACCGCAAGGTGCGGTGCAGGGGGAAGTGCTGGTACAGGAATACCGGGACTGGGCGTCCTCGTTGGCAGCCGATGGCCGTTTGATGGGTGCCAACAAGCTGATGGACGAGCCGGGCCGTTGGATCTCGGGTGATCCGGCGGGAGACCCACGCACGAGTTCGGACGTGTCCGGGTATTTCCTCGTTAGCGCTTCGAGTTACAGCGAGGCCGCGGAAATCGCCGGATCGTCACCGCACATCAGATACGGAGGGACCTTCGAGATCCGCCAAGTCGATTCCGTCAACTGAGCTGCCCACACCAGGTCTGTAACCTCATGGGCCCGGCTCCGGTCTAACTCCTGCAATCCAACAAGACCGGAGGTCCCATGAAACGTTTCATCCAAGTGGCTGCCGCCCTGTTGGTGCCCGCGGCGGCACCCGCCCAAACCACCGAAGCGCCACCCGTGCTGACCGAGACCGAAGAGATTGCCCTGGCCCGGAGTGCGGCCCCGGCGAGCATCACGAGTGACGCCACCCTTCTGGTGCTGCGTAACGGCAAGTACGAGAAGGCGCATCGGGGATCCAACGGCGTGACGTGCATGGTGTCCCGCAGCTTGCCGCTGTCGGTCGAGCCCATCTGTTACGACCCGGAAGCGTCCCGCACGATCTTGCAGATGGAGATACGGCGGGTCGAGATGCGGCTCGCGGGCGTGTCTGTAGACGACATCGAGCAGCGCCTCGCCGAGTGGATTGGAAACGGCGAGCTCGGGCTACCCCAGCGCCCGGCTATGGCCTACATGATGTCGGCCGGCCAGATCCTCTACGCCGATCCCGAGACCAAGGTCGGAGCGTTCTACCCTCATCTTCATCTATATATGCCCTATGCCACTGCCGAGCAGTTCGGTGGTCTCCAGGGCGACCCCACCAGTTCGCCCGCCGTGGTGTTCGACGAGGGGAAGCCCACGGCCAATCTCATTGTGTTCGTGAGAGAGTTCGTGGAGCCGCAAGACGTCCTGGGGGCGGCGGGGCGCTGAGGCGGGCTTCGTCACGGGGCGGACGAACCCACCGTCCGCCCGTCAGTGGCGCTCGTCGTCGTCGTCATCATCTTCATCTTCGCCAGCGCGTTGCTCCTCCGCCACGTCCTGCCCAACCGGGGCCGACGCGTACGCCTGCGCCGCACCGTGTACGTAGACCAACTCGCCGCCGCTCCGGCCCAGCCCGAGGACCGCCACCGCCAGCACCAGGGACATGACGGCTCCGGCTCCCCGGGCGACCTGTCCCGCACGGCCCGGTGCCACACCGGCGGCGATGACGAGCGCGGAGACGAGGCTCAAGACGAGAGCCGGGGCGGGTTTCAGTCGCCTACAACTCGCCCACCGCCTCCATCGGATCCACTCGGGCCGCCCGCCTTGCCGGCAGGTAACTCGCCACCATCGCGACGGCCAAGAGCACCACCGACACCACAACGAGCGTGAGCGGGTCCGTGGCGCTCACCTCGTACAACATCGACCCGAGGAGCCGCGTTACCGCCACCGCGCCCGCCAATCCCAGGGCGATGCCCACCGCCGCCACACCCAATCCCTGTCGCAGCACCATGCGGCTCACGCTCCCGCGGTCGGCGCCCAGAGCCATGCGAATCCCGATCTCACGCGTTCGCTTGCTCACCATGTAGGAAATCACGCCGTACAATCCCACGATGCCGAGGGCCAGCGCCACGCCCGCGGCGATGACGAGAAGCAACATGCTGAACGCCGTGCGGGCACTTGCCCGGGTGACGATCTCCTCCATCGTGCGGATGCTCGTGAACGGCACGTTCGGCTCTATCGATCGGACGGCCGCACTCACGGGGCCGATCAAGGAGCTGGGCGGAACGTTTGTTCGCACGGCGAGGCTCAACGTAGTGAAGAAGATGGGCTCGGCTTGGGCGGCGAAGCTGAGGGGCATCAGGGGGTAATAGACTACCTCCGTCGCCGGCGCGTCGAGACTCTCATAGCGCACGGGCCCCGCGACGCCCACGATCTCATACCACACGCCGGTGACATCGAACCGGTTCGGCGTCAGGCGTTTGCCGATGGGGTTCTGATCGGGCCACAGCCGCTCGGCCAGGGGAGCGCTCACCATCACGGCCCGGCTCGTCCCGTCGAGATCCCGGCGATCGAAGGTGCGGCCGCTCAGCAGCGGAATGCGGAGCGTCTCCAAATACCCCGGCATGAGGAACTGCGTGGAGTAGTTGGGAACGAACTCGTCGGGGCCAAGGGGAAAGTCCTCGAACGTGTGTCCGAGCATGGCGCCGTCATCGTTGAGGGGGAGCCCGCTCGTCGCGCCGGCGGCTTGCACGCCGGGCAGCGCCCGCGCGTGTTCCAGAACTTGTTGGTAGAAGGCGACGGTCTCGGCGTGGTCAGTGTCGCCCGCGCCGGAGAGGTGGAGGTCCATCGTGAGGACGCCGGCCGCGTCGAACCCCAGCTCGATGCTCCGGATCTTCTGAAAACTCCGTACCATCAACCCGGATCCCGCCATCAACATAAGGGCGAGGGTGAGTTGCACCACCGCCAGGGCGTTCCGCGCCTGCCGGTGTGCGGGTCCACCCGCCATGCGATACCCCCCCGACTGCATCGCGGTTGCCGGATTGGGCACGGGCTTGAGCATCGGCATCAGGCCGAACAAGAGACTGCTCAAGATCGAGACCGCCAACGTAAACAGCAGGACCGGACCATCGAGGCCCACGCCCTCCATGCGGGGGATCTGCTGGGGAGCGAGGGCGAGGATGGCGGGTGTGGTCGCCTGTGCAAGGGCGAGTCCCAGAGCGCCGCCGGTGAGCGCAAGGATCGTGCTCTCGGTGGTGAAGTAGAGGGCGATGGCGGCCCGGTCGGCACCGAGGGCGGTGCGCACAGCCACTTCGTGTTGCCGCCCCTCCGCGTGGGCTAGGAACAGATTGGCCACGTTGGCGCAGGCGATGAGGAGCACGCAGCCTACGCTGCCCAACAGAATGAGGAGGGCGCCGGACACGTCGCCCACGATGTCGTCCTTAAAGGGGTGCACAAGAGTGGAGAGGTGCAGCTCCTCAAACCCCGCCTTGGCGCTTTCCGGATCTGGGTACGCCTCGTACAGTCTTCCGGCCAGGGTCTGCATGTCGGCCTGGGCCGTGGCGACGTCCACCCCGGGCGCGAGGCGGGCGATGGCGATGGAGTTCCAGTACGAGCGGTCGGGGTTCGCCCGATCGATTTCCATGGGCAGCCAGATCTGTGCGCTCGCCGTCGGGAACTGGAACCCCTGGGGCATCACGCCGATCACCGTGTGCGCCGAACCGTCGACGCGAATCGTCTCCCCGATGATGGCCTCGTCGCGTCCGAATCGGCGGGTCCACAGTTGGTGGCTCAACACCACGGTGCGTTCGGCACCGGGACGCTCGTCGTCCTCCACGAATCCCCGTCCCAATTCCGGAGGGACCTCGAGGACGTCGAACATGGAGGCCGATACGACGGTGGCCGAGACCTCTTCCGGCGTGTCGCCACCTGTGAGGCTCGCCGAGCTGGCGCGGAAGATGCCCATCTCCTGGAATGCACGGTTGTTGTCCCGATAGAACAGGTAGCTGATCCGGGCGTGTCCCCACTTGCCGTCGTCCCCGTCGTCGTGCCACACGCCCACGAGACGGTAGTACCCCGTGCACCACGCTGAAGATGGCGGCGTTGGCGCCGATCCCCAGCGTGAGGGACAGTACGGCGGTGACCGTGAGGCCGGGACTGCGAAGCAGGCGGCGGGCGGCGTGACAAAGCTCCCGACCGACGGAGCCGAGGCGGTGGGGACGTCGTGTGTGTTGCCGGCGTGGCATCCGTCGCCGGTTGCGTCCCAATCCCGAAAGGCGCTCGCCCAATCCGAACCAGAGGGTGTGGGCCAGGGAGCGGAGCCAGAACAGCGCAACCGTCCATGGTCCTTTTTGCCGCGCGTCCAGTAGCTGAGCCTCGAAAGCGTACTGC
>JBDHAF010000038.1:0-25194 GCA_039588255.1 Gemmatimonadota bacterium
TCAGATCGGGAAGATCCGGGAGCTGCACGAAGGACCGTTTGGCATACTGGTCGTAGCGCAGCATGCCGGCGGATCCCGCAGGCGCGCGTTGGTTTCGCCGGAGGATCTCACGCACCCTGAGGACTACGACAAAAACCGCAGCGCGCCGGAGGGATCTACCGGCGTGCGAGCTACGGGCTCACCTATTAACGGATCGCTGGTCGTAGTTGAACCTCAGCTCCGAGAGATCCAGCAGCTGGACGAAGAAGTTGAAGGCGAAGTTCCCGTTGGGCGCCTGCACGAAGGCAAAGGTCGCCCTCCAGCGGTTCATGTCTCGCTCGAACCGGAGGGCGTTGGAGCCGAACTCCTTGGTGGTGAGGTTGTAGTCGGTGGTCCACTGGAGCCCCCAGTTCCGAGTGGGGCTGAACGACATGGTGAGGCCCACGGTGCGGTTGGCGCCGGACGTTGGCACGTTGGGCTGCTGGTCCTCTTCCCGCACCCGCCGCTCGTTGTACCGCACCGACGCCTGAAATCCCCTTCCCCGGGCCCCCCGGCCCGCGATGCTCTCGGTGGCCTGAAACGTCCGCCCGGCGACCATCGACGGCGGCGGCGTGAAGAACTCATCCGCCAAAGAGTCGGCCGGGAGCTCATCCTCGGGATCGGGTGTGGGTAACGGCTCTCCCCCGAACAGCGCCTTGGCCATGTTCATGATGCTGGCGCCGCTGAGGGTGAAGCTGGCGGCCACCGTCTGGAGGAAGGGCTGGAACGCCGTCGTGTCGTATCCCACCGGTCCGTCCCAAAGATCGTGGGTGAACCGCAGGTTGAACCCCCGGAGGAGATCGCTGGTGAGCGAGTTCGTCATGGTTTGGGTACGCCACCCGTTGCGACCTTCCTCTTTGGCTTGCTCAAAGTCGTATTGCAGTCCGGTGGTCTGGATGGACAGCACCTTGATCTTCCTTCCCCCTCCCGCCTCGGTGGTGTCTTCCCCGAGCTTGCCCTCGAAATTCTGGGCGATGCCGTTGAGGCCGATGGTGTGCAACGCAGGACTCTCGAGGCGGGGATTCGGGTTCGTGGGATTGAGCGCCCGCATGAAATCCTCCGACACCTCGGCCGACGGCGAGTAACTCCAGCCGAACTGTGGCGCAATGGAGTGGCGGATTCTCGAGATGGGGCCGAGGCCGGGAAAGAAACCGAAGAAGGTGGGCGACAACCCTGCCGAAAAGGACAGCCGCTTGCCCTGCTGGATGAACTCGCCGCCCGTGAAGCGATTCCGCAACAGGAAGGGTCCGCTGGTCTTGTTCCGCACGCCCAGGCTAGGTTGCAGCTTCCACGTCGCCGCGAAGAACATCGGCAGGTTGATCCCCGTGTCCCAATCGATCTGGGTCGAAAAGTCCTCGCTATAGACACGGCTGAACGTCGTCGAGTCGGCGGGATCCACGAACGTCTCGACGGTGCGCTGCTTGGTCAGGACATCCTGCATACGAAAATTGTTGGTCAGATTCCAGCGGCCGATCCGGATTGGCGTTCCCAAGGCCATGGTGGTGGTGCGGTTGTCCGAGAACAGTGAATCCTCCTGCGGCATCCCGTTCATCGGTGGGAGCGGAATCGTACCTGCGGGCGTATTCATCCGTTGGCTGACGACGAACGAGAAGGCCGGTGACCAGGTGATGTCGGAGCCGATGCTGATGGGAATGGGCGTGAAGCGCACGTCCGGGAACGTCTGGGTTACTTGCTCGTCACTGATCTGTTGCGCTCGGCTCCCGCCGATCGTAATCGTGCCCCAGTCCACCTGTTTCGAGAAGTTGATGGTGCTGCGCAACTGGCCCACCTGTAAGAAAGGGTCCACGGCGTTTTCCCGTAGGACCCTGGTGCTCGTGGCGAAGTCCACGTTGGCGCTCAGCCTCGTTCGTTGACTGAACTGCTGCTGGTGATTCCAGTTGAGCCTGGTCGTGCGCCCTCCCGGCGCACCGTCGATACCGGATTCAAATACCCGCGAGAGACCGAACTGTCCCGTAATGAAGCGGTCCAGCCATCGGTACCGCAGTTGTCCGTTAATGGACACGGACGTCTCCGCCAGCCAGTCGACGGATGCCTGCGCGTCCATGTAGTCGTTCAGCGCGAAGAAATACCCGAGGTTGGTGATGTGACGCTTGTACCCCTCGTTGGGCCGCACGATGTCGTTGATGCCGAACTTCGGGACCAGCATGCCCGAACGCCGTCCCTGGCGCATATCTTGAAACATGAACGGGAGCCACATGACGGGGACATCCCGCACGTACAACACCACCGGCCTTGCCGCCATGATGTTGTTCGTCACCCACTTCACTTTTCCCATGGAAAAGTGATAGTCCGGATCGGGCATGTCCGAGCTCGTAATGGTCCCCTGACCGGCGTAGAGGCGGGTCGATGCCGAGTCGATCCCGAGTTCCCCCCGCATGAACCACTCGACACCCTGTTGAGTGAACGCCGTGATGGCGTTCGATACGACTCCCCGATTTTCACAAGTGTCGTACCCCATGGCTCCGCCGATCACGGTCGTTCCGGCATCAAACAGCTTTGGATCTCCGCTCGCGTCCAGCACACATTCCAACTGCGCGAACTGAATGGAGTCCGCCTCGAGGATGCTTCCCTCTCGTTCCACGAGCGCCGGCGAATCGCGCGACCCTCTCAGCTCGATTTGTTGCGTCTGGGCATGGAAGGTGAGGCTATCGGCGGCGTACCGCGTGGACTGGTACCCCTCGCGCTGGAGCAACTCGCGAATAATGGAGTCGGCCTGGGGAAACTGCCGCGACGGTCCTTCGGGCAGACCCACACCCTGCTGCGCCGTCGTGTCTCCCAGTTGCCGCAGCGAATCGGCGCGTAAAGAATCCTGCCGGGCGCGAAGCGAGTCCTGCTGCGTCCGGAGTGAGTCGGGCGGTGGACGTCGCTCTTGGGCGGACGCGTTCGGGGCGCCGAGGGCCAAGCCCAGTAGGATCATGATGGCGGCCGCTTTGCCGCCACGTTTCCAGATCACGCGACCGATGAGGATCCCGATCTCGTAGAGCACGATGATAGGCGCCATCATCATCAACATGGAGAACACGTCGGGCGGCGTGACGAACGCCGCCACCAAGGCGCCAATCAGATAGGCGTAGGGGCGGTTGCGTGCAAAGAACTTCGGGCTCACCAGTCGCATGGCCGCCAGCATCACCATCACGAGCGGCAGCTCGAAAACCACTCCAAAGCCGAGCAGCACCTGCGTGGCAAATCGGAAATACTCCCCGGCCGTGATGAGGGCTTCGAAGGATTCACCCGTGAATCGCGGACTCAGCATGATTCGGAGGATGGCCGGCAGCACCCAGAGAAACGCCATCCAGACACCCGACACGAACAACCCCAGGCCGGCCAACACGGCGGGCATGACCATCCGCTGTTCGCGTTCATACAACGCGGGTTTGAGAAACCCCCACACCTGCCGAAAGATGACGGGGAATGCGATGATGGCTCCCACGAACACCGATAGCTTCAGGGTGATCAGAAACGCATCGGTGGGACGCGTGAACACCAACTGCCCTTCCGGGATGTAGGGCTCGATGGGAATCATCATCAGCGCCCGAAGATCGAACCGCGTCACCAGGTAAAACCCGATGATCGATCCGCCGATCAACGCAATGGCACTCCAGAGAATCCGCCACCTCAACTCCTCGAGGTGGTCCAAGAAGGGCATCTCGGCCCTCAGACTCTTCTTCTTTGCCATCGGTTATGCAGCCAGCGAAGGGAGGATTCTACTAGTTATTGAGTTTCGCCCGCGCGAGATTCGCTTCGTCCGACCGAGGATACCCGGCGACGACGCGTTGGAAGAAGAGTCGAGCGGTCGCCATGTCTCCACGTCGTTCGGCGTCGAGTCCCATCTTGTACAAGGCGAGAGGAGCACGATCGGAACCCGGGAATTGCTCGACGACTTGTTCGAACGCAGCGGTGGCGGAGTCCGGGTCATCGTTACGAAAGCTTTCTCCAATCCAATAGAGCGCATCAGCTGCGCGGCCGTGCTGGGGATACAACTCGAGGAGCCGGCGGAACGCGGCGCGGGCGGATTGCGGAGCCCCCCGTGTGAGAAATTGCTGCCCCATCGTGAACATCTCTTCGGGCCCCGGGTCGTCGGAGGATGGCACCTGTTGCCCACCTCCCTGTTGCGGTGTCCGGCCGGCGACCGCCGGTGACGTTTCACGACGCGAGATCTCGGTGCGGAGCTGACTGATGACCGATTGGCTCTGGCCGGTGAGTTCCTGAATCGTGACCAGCTGCTGCTGTACTTGCGTCAGCTCACCGCGAAACGAGCCTTGCATCGCCAATATCGCTTGGCGTTGGGACGTGAGGGAATCGAGAATCTGGCCGGATCGACGCTGCAGCCCGTCGAGCTCGTCGAGTAGTCGGGCCAGCGTAACGGCCCGTGCCGAATCGGCACGGGCCGTCTCTTCACGGTACTCTAGGAGCTGACTCTCAACCCGCCGAACATCTCCCTTGAGGGCGCAGCCACCGAGGGCGGCGGCTACAACACACAGCGAGGCAACAAGCCTCACATTCCGGGCATCCTCAGCTCGTCGCCGCCCGAAAGGATCGTGAATTCGTCCCGACGGTTTTGAGCCCATGCTGCCTCATTGCCCCCCATCGCTAGCGGACGCTCCTCACCCATGGAGCTCGTCATGATTCTGCTTTCCGCTATACCCCGATCGGTGAGATAACGTTTCGCAGCGAGGGCACGGCGATTACCGAGGGCGAGGTTGTACTCGTCGGAGCCCCGCTCGTCGCAGTGCCCCGTCACCTGGATCTGCAGGCTGGGATTGCCTTGGAGAATCGCCAGCTTCTGGTCGAGGATCACCGCGTCCTCCGGCCGGACGTTGGACCGGTCGAAGTCGAAGTGCACGCGCCGGGCCAAGGCATCACGCACCCTGTTGGTCTCGGCACGGACGTTGGCAATCGAATCCTCCTGAGCGCGCCGCTCCTCAGCCTGGATGCGCTGACGCACGCGGAGGATACTGTCCTGCTCGGCCTGGCGTGCCGCCGCGATGGAATCCTGTCTACGCTGCTCCGCCTGCGCCGCAGCGAGGGAGTCCGGATCGGGGCCCGGCGGGGGTGGCGGTGGACCGCCTCCGCAAGCGACCGCGATGACCACGACAACTAGTCCGGCAGAGATCGGCAGAATGTGTCGCATCTTTGCTCCGTTCATTAGTTAGTTCGCTCCGCTATCCTCGGAGACCATGCCGGAAGGCGCGCCTCGCCAAGCCGCGTCAACTGGCGCACACGTCCCGTTTCCATGTCAATAATCCAAACCTGATTCGATCCCGTACGGCTGGAAACGAACGCCAGGTGTCTGCCGTCCGGTGCCCACGTAGGATCGGAATTCCGACCGAGACTCGTCAACTGCCGCACCACCCGGTTCCCCACGTCCATTACAAAGATTTGAGAGACCTTCGACACATATCGGTCAAATGCAATGCTCAGCCCATCGGGCGACCACTCCGGGGCGTGGGATTCGCCCGACACTCCGTATGCGAAGGGGGCGAACAATTCCTGCCCCGTCCCATCCGACCCCATAATGTAAATCTGCGTGTAGCCGGGGCGCGTAGAAACATAGGCAATTCGCTGCCCATCGGGACTGAACGTTGGGGACAGATTATCAGAAAACCCACCCACCGTCAAGCGCTGTAAGCAACAGTCATCAGCCAAGTTATACGTGTAGATGTCGGTCCCCTCGCTGTCGGATCGAGTGAAGGCGAGGGTTGTCCCATCGGGGGAAAAAGCTGGTGCGTAGTTCAGCGACCCGACGGTGGGGGCGATCACCTCCCGGCGGCCCGTATCGAGGTCCAGCATATAGAGCGGGCCAATCCCCTCGAGCCACTCCATGAACACCGCCCGGTGCCCGTCGGGGTGCCACACCGGCGACATGGCTGCCAGGCCCGGGGTTGAGAGCCCTTGGATCGTGTGGCCGTCGAAGTCGACCCGGTAGATGCGGCCGGCATTGATGAAGAGGATCTGTGTCGCGGCGATCCCGGGGACACCGGTGACGGCCCGGACGATCTCGTCGGCGATGCGGTGCACCCTGAGGCGAAAGTCCCGGGCGGCGGGATTCAAAGGTGGGATGCGCAGCTCCCGGCGCACCGTTTCCCCGGGAACGTCGTACAGGGTGACGATGACGCTCGAGTCGGTCTCGGGGTGGACATTGACGGCGAAGTCGGCCCCGAGGGCGGCGTAGAGGGGATAGTTCACATAGGGCACGAAGGACGCGGTGTAGCTGTCCTCCCCCACCGGCCGGATGCGCAACGAGAGACTGTCTCCCAAGGGGAGAGCGATCATCTCGAACTCGTCGCTGTAATCCAGATCCCGGGCGATGATGGTCCGTGCCGAATCCAAGGCGGTGCCCCGCTCGCCCCCCAGTACCAACATGCCCGGGCGGACACCGGGCTCGTACGTGATACCGATGCGCACGCCCCGCTCCACCACCGTGGTGTCCTGCGCGGCGGCCCCCGTTGTCCCGACGGCGATCGCCAACAATCCGAGCCAGAATGGGGGCTTCATCGCCTCAACGTACGCGGGTCGAAGAAAAAGCTCACCGGGAGGATGTCTCCCGCGAACCCCGGCGGAAGCGGCCCGAACACACGTGCGGTTCCCGCCGCCTCGATGGCCCCTTGGGCCTCCAAGTCGAAGGCGAAATTCCCCGAGCGTTGCACGAACTGGAGATTCGAGAGGGAGCCGTCGCGTCGTACCAGGAAGAGAATCTCCGCTCGGAGCGATTCGTTGCCCGGCGGTCGCTGCCAGCGCCGGTAGATCTGGGCGACGATGTTGTTGAGGTACTCAGGATAGGGAAAGTTGACGCCGCTTACGCTGAGCGTGGCGGGATCGTCTCCGGTGGACGGCTCCTCGTCAGGAAGCGGCTCTGCCTCCGGCGTGCTCCGGGGCGCGGGCTCCATGTCCTCGGCCCGCTCCGGCGGCGGAGGCGCCTCTTCCGCGGTGTTTCGCTGGGGCGGGCTCGTCGTGGGGGGGGATTCTTGCGCCGGCCGCTCCACGACCTCCGGAGCCGGCCGGGCCTCGGGCTCCGGTCGGGGGGCCGCCACGAGCTGGACGTTGTAGACCGGAATGGACTCGAAGTCGGTGGCGGCGGGGTTGACGAAGAGCCATCCGGCCACGGCTGCGTGAACCATCACCGTCCCAAAGAAGGCCATGCCGTTTCCGCCGGCGGGACGCCGATGGTCCCGCAGCGCGGGTTGCCGCTGCCGACTCACCGGTTCAGCTCCTCGGCTTCGGTGACCACGCCCAGATCCTCGATCCCCGCCGTCCGGATCACCGCCAAGACCCGGGCCACGTGCTCCCACGTCGCCCGTTTGTCCCCCCGGAAGAAGACCTTGTTGGGCTGGCGGGAGTCGACAATGGCCCGGAACGAGCCGCGGAACTCCTCGTAGGTGAGGGGATCCTCGTCGATGAAGATCACACCGTCCTGATCGACGGACACGGTCATCCCCTGGTCCGGCTGGAGCGGTTGGGCGTCGGTGCGGGGGAGCTGGACGTCGACCCCTCCCTGCATGATGGGGGCCGTGATCATGAAGATGATGAGGAGCACGAACGCCACGTCCACCAGCGACGTCACGTTGATTCCCGCCTCCATCGGCAGCTCTCCGCGTCCGTGCAGCCCCTCACGCGCCATGGATCACAGCCTCCCTTCTCGTGCTAGCGTGCCTACGATCTCCTGGGCGAAGCCTTCCATCTCTCCGGCGAACAGGCCGAGGCGGTTGACCAGAATGTTGTACGCGATCACGGCGGGGATCGCCACGGCCAACCCGAAGACCGTCGTCACCAGTGCCTCTGCGACGCCCGGGGCGACGGCCGCGATGTTGCCAGACCCCCCGGCGGCAATGCCGAGGAACGTCTTCATCACTCCCAGCACCGTACCCAGCAGCCCGAGGAGGGGACTCACCGACCCGATCGTCGCTAACCAAGGTATAAACCGCGCCATCATATCGCGTTCCGCGCCCACCTCTTTGGCGAACATCATCCGAAGCACGTCCAACTGGGTGACGGTGAGGGGCTCGGCCCTTCCGGTGCCGGTTTGCTGGAGCGCCCCGGGGCGCAGCTCGGAGAAGAAGTTCACCCCCTCCTTCAAGAGTCGGCGGTATGGCGACGCGGGGAGTTTCATGACGGCCCGATAGGCGTCTTCCAGCCGGGTGGTGCGCTCCAGCTCGGCGAAGAACTTGTCGCCCTGCTTGGCGACGCGCCGGAACTGCCACCACTTGAGCACGATGAGAAACCACGACACGAGGGAAAAAACGGCTAGGACGACGAGGACGATCTTGATGGCGGGACTCGAATTCGTCACGAGTTCCCACGGCGTTCCGGGGAGCGCGCCCCCTATTTGCGCAAAGATCATTGGTTCGTTGCGATCCAGTCGTAAGTGCGTTGCAATCCTTCCGCGAGGCCCACCTCGGGTCTCCAGTCCCACTCAGCCTCCAACTTGCCCGGATCCACGGCACTCCGCTGCAGCTCCCCCGGCCGAGCCGGCGCATGCTCAACCGGAACCTCCGACCCGGCCGCCTTCAGCAGGGCGTGGGCCAGCTCTGTCACGCTGGTCTCCACCCCGGTGCCCACGTTGAAGGCCACGTCGTCAATCGATCGAAGTGTTCGCAACTCGCCGGTGGTGGCGGCCACGTTGGCCCGGGCCACGTCTCCCACGAACACATAATCCCTGGTCTGGGCTCCGTCGCCGAATACGGTGAGGGGATCGCCCTTCAGGATCCGGTCACAGAAGATCGCCACCACTCCTGCTTCCCCGTGGGGATTCTGCCGGGGGCCGTAGACGTTGGCGTACCGCAGGGGCACCACCTCCAGCTCGTGGAGCTGGGCATACATGGCAAGGTAGTACTCCGACGCTAGTTTACTCACCCCGTATGGTGAGACGGGAAGCTTGGGAGCGGTCTCGAGGTGGGGCAGGGCGTCGCTCTCACCGTACACCACCCCGCCGGACGAGGCGAACACCACCCGCCGCACCGCGCCCCGGATGGCACCCTCCAGCAGGTTGATCAGTCCGGCGATGTTGACCCGTTCGTCGAACAGGGGGTCGGCCACGGACACCCGAACGTCCATCTGGGCGGCGTGATGGCACAGTACCGCGAAGCCGCCGTCCTCGAGGAGGGCACGCGCCTCGGCGTCGTTGACGCCGCACTTCACGAACTGGGCGGCGGCGGGCACATTCTCCCGGCGTCCGGACGACAGGTCGTCCAGCACCACGACCTCCCACCCCTGTTCCAAGTACAGGTCGGCGACGTGTGATCCGATGAAGCCCGCCCCTCCCGTCACCAGCACGCGTTTGGACATCGGCAATAGTCAGTTCAGTTAGGATTGGAATGTGGCATTGCGGTAGACATACAAGAAGGACGGGGAACGGCCACCCGCTCCCCGCCCTGTAGAACTTCCTCCGCCCATCCGGGCCGGCTCAAGACATCTTACGTATCAACCGGACCGTTGCGGCGGGCCGCACGTCGACGCCCTGGAGCGCGGTGATCATGGCCGACGCAGAGCGCTGGCGCACGTGCACCACCTTGAGGGTGGCTACCTGCCGGGCCGGAAACTCGGACCCCTCATCTTCGACGATCACCTCGAACTCGTCGCCCGGAACGATCCCATCCTCCCGCCCCCGGTCGACGAACACGACGTCAAACAGGGTCGCCACCGGATGGAGGTTTCGGATCGCGATGATCTCTCCCCGCATGCCGTTCTCGATGGGGACGGGCTCCCCCATGCGTACGCGGAAGGGATCGATGGGCAGCGCCACCTGGCCGTCCGCTACACGCTCGAACTGCATCTCGATCTCGGCCTCCACCTCTCGACCGCTCACCTGTACCACACGAGCGATGCCGGTGGGTACCACGATTTCCCCCCAATCGGGCACCCGCCGCGAGAGTCGCGACATCACCACGGAATCGCCCACGTGATAGATGGCGTTCTCCGGCGCGCGGATGCTGATCCGCTCGTACACCGTTGCCGCCGACGTGGCTCGGAGCGTGGACAGCGTCGACTGACCTACGGCGCCGAGCACCTCTGCCCACGGAAAGTCTTCCTCCTCGGTCAGGTATCCGGCCGAGTAAAACTGAAGGCGGCCGCTGGGCCGGAGTGGCGGATTGCGGGCCACCGTGAGTCCCTGTCTCCGCGCTTCGCCCCGCTGCGGGAATACGGTACGCCCCGCGGCCGCTGGGGGAGGCGGAGGCGGAGGCGGCGCCTCGGTGACTTGATTCTGGAGTTCGGGGTCGCCGACCGTGGGAAGGGCCAGGGAGTCGGCCTGTTCGACCGAGTCCGCAACCGGGATCAACACGGAGTCGCCCACCTGGAGTTGCTGGTTGGGATCCACCTGGATGAGCTGCACCGTGTCCGGGGGAACCAACCGCAGTTCCTCGCCCGGGAAGATCCAATGGGGATCCTCCACCACCAGCGTGTTGAGTCGGTAGATCTCGGGCCACAGATACGGGTTGCCCATGTACAGCTCGGCGAGGGTCCACAGCGTCTCACCCTCGGCCACAATGTGGACGCGCCGCTCTTGTTGAACCTGCACCAGCGTCGTATCCTGGGCCGCCAGCGGACCGGCCGCGGCCAGCACCGCCGCGGCGATCAACGCTCCTGTGCCCTTAGAACGGGAGATCGTCATCCTCCTCATCGAGAGCCTCCGGGAAGTCCTCGAGCGATTTTGACCCCTGCTCTGCCGGTGCCGCACCACCCACGGCGGCTCCTGCGGGCTCCATGCCCGCCTCCGAGCCGCCACCGCGGCCCGAGAGCATCATCATTTCTCGCCCAATGATCTCAGTCGAATACCGTGTATTCCCATCTCGGTCCTCCCAGGTGCGGTACTCGATCCGACCCTCGACGTAGACTCGGTCGCCTTTCTTGAGATACCGCTCTGCCACATCCGCCAACCCTGAACCGCGATTGTTCCAAAGCACGACTCGGTGCCACTCCGTCTTTTCTTGGGCCTCGCCACTGGGGCTGTTCCAGCGCCGGCTCGTGGCGATGGACAGCGTGGCGACCCGGGTGCCGTTGGCGGTGCTGCGGACTTCCGGGTCCCTCCCCAAGTTCCCGATCAAATGGACCTTGTTCAAACTGCGACTCACGAGAACCTCCAAAAAGTTGGCGGGATGGGCCCGGACTCCGCCAAACTATAGAGGCTTTAAGTCCTTTTGTCAACCAAACATACGCGATTTTGAGCCAACTTTTGCGAGCCGTTTTTTGCCTCAAAACACCCCTCTCCGCCACCCCCGAAAGACCGAATGTATGCCGAACAAAATGCCGCTGTTAGGGCTCCGGGAGAGGCCTCCCGTGCTCCTCCTCCCAACGGACTTGGGCCTCGGCCTTGCGTCCATAATCGGGCTCGAATTCGGCCAACACACCAATCGGCAGCGCTCCGCCCTCCATCTCCTTCAACATGAGAAGGGACGACGCCCGGGGTCCCGCCAACGGAGGACCCACCGGAGTATGGCCCGTCCACTCCATCAGTTCTGCGGCGTAGATCACCACGCCGTCCCCAACCGCCAGCCTGGGTTGCACCGGGCTTTGGGACACGAGGTCGGCCATCGTCACACGCCGAGGCGAGAGGTGCACGGTCACCGCGATGGAGGAGAAGCTGAACACCCCGGCAAACACCTCTCCCCTGAGCGCGTTGTAGAGGGCGGCCACCGGAGTCCCGGCGGGCTGCCCCGCCGTCAGGGCGGCCACCATGAGCGACGGGGCGACGTAGACCGGGAGATCCCGCTGGGCCAGGATGCCCTGTGCCGTGGCGAAGGCGACACGCAACCCGGTGAAGCTGCCGGGACCGTCTGCCACCGCGATGGCGGCGAGATCGTCGTACGTCAACTCCCCGAGGTGGAGGCACTCTTCGATAGCGGGTAGCAACATCTTCGCCGAGCGGCGGCGGCCCAGATTCACCTCGGCGATGAGCGTGTCACCGTCTCCCACGGCCACGCTCCCCACGTCGGTGGCCGTGTCCAGCGCCAGGCAAATGCTCATGACACCCGTTCTACGCGCCGCACGCCCGGCCGGTCTCCGTGCCGGAAGGCCAGGTGAGCGCTCTCAGGCGGCGCGTGGCTCCCGGCGTTCTCGGGCCACTCGATGAGCAGGAGGCGAGCCGTCTGGAGTAATCCGGGAAAGTCGATATCCAGCGCCTCGTCGGGATGCTGCAGCCGGTAGCAGTCCACATGCACCAGGATACCGGTGGGTGAGTCGTACTCGTGCACCAGGGCGAACGTGGGACTCCGGGCCTCGCCGGCGCACGCCGCCCTGGCCACCGCCTGCACGAAGGTGGTCTTCCCCGCGCCGAGATCTCCCGTCAGCCAAATCACCGAGCCCGGCGGCAGTTCTCCCCAGAGATCTGCGGCGTACTCCTCCAACTCCTCGAGGGTGAGATCAGGCATGGCGTCCGGCGCTCGAGCCCCGGGGTGCCCGTCGCACAGCGTCTCCCGCCGCGCGCAACTCGAAGATCTGATCCCGGAGCCGGGCGGCCACCTCGAAATCCAATTCTGCGGCGGCCTCCCGCATCTGTTGCTCCAACACCTCGATGAGACTCTCCCGGTCGAGGGGAGTCTCCGCCTTTTCCTCTTCCTTCGCTCCGGCGTCGTCGGCTCGGGCGTCCGCCACCCGGGTGACGAAGCGAACCTCCTCCACCGACTTGCGAATCGATTTGGGAATGATCCCGTGCTCCTGGTTGTGCAATTCCTGTAGCGCCCGGCGACGGTCCATCTCCGCCAGCGCCCGTTCCATGGAGCCGGTCATCCGGTCGGCATAGAGGACCGCTCGCCCGTGGACGTTTCGGGCGGCCCGGCCCACCGTTTGGATCAGCGACCGGTCGGACCGGAGGAACCCCTCCTGGTCGGCATCGAGAATCGCCACCAGGCCAACCTCCGGAAGATCGAGCCCCTCCCGCAAGAGGTTGATGCCCACGAGGACGTCGAACTCGCCCAACCTGAGACCCCGAATGATCTCCATCCGCTCGATGGCGTCGATGTCGGAGTGCATGTACCGCACGCGCACACCCGTTTGCTGTAAATAGTCCGTGAGATCTTCCGCCATCCGTTTGGTCAACGTGGTCACCAGCACCCGCTCGCGAAGACTCTCGCACCGCCGGATCTCCGCGAGGAGGTCGTCCACCTGCCCGGAGACGCTGCGTACATCGATGGTCGGATCCACCAGCCCGGTGGGTCGGATGATCTGCTCCACGACCTCGCCACCCGACAGCCCCAACTCCGTCTCTCCCGGTGTGGCCGACACGAACACCACGTCGCCCACGATGTCGAGAAACTCATCCCGGTTCAGCGGACGGTTGTCGAGGGCGGAGGGGAGACGGAATCCGTATTCGACGAGGGTGAGCTTGCGGGACCGGTCGCCCTCGTACATGCCTCCCAGCTGGGGAAGCGTGACGTGGGACTCGTCGAGGATGGTGATGAACTCCGCCGGGAAGTAATCCAGCAGGCACGCCGGCCGCTCTCCGGGACGTCGTCCGGAGAAGTGGCGGCTGTAGTTCTCCACGCCCGCGCACCTGCCGGCTTCGAGCAACATGTCGATGTCGAACATGGTGCGGGTTTCGAGTCGCTGGGCCTCGAGGAGCTTGCTCAGTCCCCGGAACTCGGCGAGCCGCTCCTTGAGCTCCTCTCGGATGGCACTCACCGCGCGCTCGACCGTGGGTCGTCGCACGACGAAGTGGGTAGCCGGATACACGGCACACCGCTCCAGCTGGGCGATCACGCGGCCGGTGAGGGGATCGATCTTGGAGATCCGCTCGATGGTGTCGCCCCACAGCTCGATGCGCACTGCCTGTTCCTCGTATGCCGGCAGGATCTCGATGGTGTCGCCGCGGACCCGGAAGGTGCCCCGCTCCAACACCGCGTTGTTGCGCGAGTATTGAATGCGCACCAGCTCTTCGAGGATCGCGTCCCGGGACATCTCGTCGCCGGCGTTCACCGTGACCATGAGGTTGCGGTACTCGACGGGGTCGCCCAATCCGTAGATGGCGCTGACCGTCGCCACAATGATCACGTCCTCGCGTTCCATCAGACTCGACGTCGCCCGCAAGCGCAACGAGTCGATATCCTCGTTGATGCTCGCGTCTTTCTCGATGTAGGTGTCCGTGGTGGGGACGTAGGCCTCGGGCTGGTAGTAGTCGTAGTACGAGATGAAGTACTCGACGGAGTTGGACGGAAAGAACGACTTCAGTTCGCCGTACAACTGGGCCGCCAGCGTCTTGTTATGTGACAAGACCAGCGCCGGACGACCGTATGCGGCGATGGCATTCGCCATGGTAACGGTCTTTCCCGACCCGGTGACCCCGAGGAGCGTGTGGAACCGTTTGTCTCCCGCCGTCAGGCGTTCGGTGAGTTCGGCAATGGCACGGGGTTGGTCGCCCGCCGGCGCGAAGGGCAGCTCGAGCTTGAAAGTCACGCAGTCAGGTCTTCTCGCTTTGCGCCGGGGGCTCGCGGCGTTCAACGGACGACACGCCCTTTGTGCGGCGCATGGCCCGAACCACCTTGGAGAGTTGGGTGGCGTTCTCCACCTCGACCAGGACGGTGCCGTACATGGCGCCGTCCTTGGTCTCGAGCTCGACGCTCCTAATGTTGGTACCCTTCTCCGTCACTGCCGTCATGAGATCGGAGTAGAGGCCTCGCCGGTCCTCGCCCACGACGCCGAGGCACACGACGAAGACTTCGCCTTCCTGCTCCTTCCAATCGATCTCCACGCGGCGGTGGGGATCGGAAGGGATCGTCAGCAGGTTTGGGCAGTCACTGCGGTGAATCGAGATCCCCCGCCCCTGGGACACGTACCCCACGACTTCATCGCCAGGCACCGGCTGGCAACATTGGGCGTAGCGGACCAACAGTCCGTCCACACCCTGAATCCGCACGCCGCGCCCCAGCCGCATGCGGTCGATGACCCGGCCGAACGCCGTCGGCTTCACCTCTTCGACCTCTTCGACCTGTTCGCCGGCCTGGTCGGGGAACAGGGCGCGGATCACCTGTCCGGTGGGGAGATCCCCCCGTCCGAGTCCCTGCAACAGCCCGTCTTCCGATCCCACGGAGAGGGCCTCCGCCGCGGATGCCATCGCCGAGTCATCGGGGCGTGACAACCGCCTCCGCCGCAACTCCCGGGCGAGGATATCGCGGCCGAGAGCGATGGAGCGCTCCGACTCCTCTTGTTTGACCCAGTGGCGGATGCTGTGTCGCGCGCGGCCCGTCTGAACGTGGTTGAGCCAGTCCCGGCTGGGGCGTGCCTGAGGTCCCGTGATCACCTCCACGGTGTCGCCGTTGGCGAGGGGTCGGTGCAACGGCGTGATGCGTTGATTGACCCTTGCCCCCTGACACCGCAATCCCACTTCCGTGTGCACGGCGAACGCGAAGTCGATGGGTGTGGCGCCGCGGGGCAGCCGCTTCACGTCGCCCTTCGGTGTGAAGACGAAGATCTCGTCCTGGTAGAGGTCTATCTTGAGGAATTCGAGGAATTCCTCCGGCGTGTGCGCGGCCTGCTGCAACTCGATGAGCTGGCGAAACCACCCGAGGCGTCGGTCCAGTTCGTCGTCCGGTTGCCCTTCCTTATATACCCAGTGTGCAGCGATCCCGAACTCGGCCGTCCGGTGCATATCCTCGGTGCGGATCTGGATCTCGTACAGCTCCCCACCCGGACCGAAGATGGTCGTGTGGAGCGATTGGTAGCCATTCGACTTGGGGGACGCGATGTAATCCTTGATGCGCTCCTGCAACGGCGTCCACTGGTGGTGAATGACGCCCAGCGCGTGATAGCAGTCTGGTACCTCCTTCACCAACACCCGGATGGCCATCAGGTCGTAGATCTCCTCGAGGGGCTTGTCCCGCGCCTTCATCTTGCGGTAGATGGACCAGAGGTGCTTCGGCCGCCCCGTGACCTCGAAGTCCTCGATGCCGGACTCGGTGAGGGCCTCCACCAGGGGCGCCCGGAGCCGGTTGATCATCTCCTCTCGCTGGCCGCGCTTCGCCCGGAGCTTCTTGGTGATGCCCTTATGGTCTTCGGGCTCCAGGAACTTGAACGCCAGGTCTTCGAGCTCCGCCTTGATCCCCGCCATCCCGAACCGGTGGGCCAGCGGCGCGTACAACTCCTGGGTCTCCCGGGCGATGCGCTCACGGCGGTCGGCCGACAGGTGCTCGAGGGTCCGCATGTTGTGGAGCCGGTCGGCCAGCTTGATGATGATGACCCGAGCATCCTTGGCGATGGACAACAACAGCTTGCGGTAGTTCTCGACCTGCTGCTCCGTGCTCGACTGGAAGTTGAGGCTGGAGATTTTGGTGAGTCCGTCCACGATCTCGCCGATCTCGCTGCCGAACTGTTTGGCGATCTCATCGAGGGAAACACCAGCGTCTTCGACGGTGTCGTGCAGCAGCGCGGATGCGATGCTCACGGAATCCATGTGGTGCTCGAGGAGAATGCGGGCAACCGCCACCGAGTGGGAAATAAAGGCGTCACCGGAGAGGCGCTTCTGTCCGCGATGCGCCTCCTTGCTCAACTTGTAGGCGCGGTCGATCAGCTCCAGGTTGAGCCGATCGGCTTGGTCGCCCAACGCTTTGGCGAGCCGGGAATCGATGGTGGCACGCGTCGTCGTCACAACAACCCCGCTTCCGCAAAGCTGAAGTACTGGTCGCCCCCGACGACGACGTGATCGTAGACCGGGATGTCCAGCAGCTTGCCCGCCTCCACCAACTGGACTGTCACCGCCTTGTCGTCGGCGGAGGGCGACGGGCTTCCACTGGGATGGTTGTGCACGACGATGATGCCCGCCGCAGCTTCGGCAATGGCAGCACGGAACACTTCCCTCGGGTGGACCAGCGAGC
The DNA here is from genome assembly GCA_039588255.1 of Gemmatimonadota bacterium. GTDB lineage: Bacteria > Gemmatimonadota > Gemmatimonadetes > Gemmatimonadales > GWC2-71-9 > B3T1B10. The sequence goes on from JBDHAF010000038.1 coordinate 16,836, forward strand.
TGTTCAGAATGCCTCTCGTAATGAGTGTCTGGCGCGTCACGCGATTCTGTGCATCCAACGTGAGCAAGTGAAACTCCTCGACCATCAAGTCGCGCAACAGCGGCCCATACCGCCGGTGCACATCTGCGGGAGACCGGATGTCGGCTCCGACCTCCCGATGCTCCCGGTCCAACCGGCGGGCAAGCTCCAACGCAGCGGTGATTCGGGCGGCCTTCGCCCGACCGACTCCGGGCACGGACGCCAGGCCACCCGGCGGCTTTCGCGCCAATTGTCGAACCGTGCCGCCCGCCGACGCCAACAGGCTTGCTGCAATCTCGAGCGCGTCGGAGCGTGCGGTCCCCGTCCCTAACAGAATCGCCAGGAGTTCGACAGCCGTCAACGCCGACGGTCCCAGGGACAACAGCCGCTCTCGGGGACGCTCGGCCCGGGCGGTATCGGCCACCCGCAAAGTGCTCATGCGGTGAATCTGGCCGGCACCATGTCGTCCGGGGTGGCGTTTCAGCGCGGGATGGGGCGGAATGTTACTGGTAGAAAAACGGAAGGACCCAAGGCCTTCCCTCTACTGATTACTCCCGTGGCACTTCTTGTACTTCTTGCCGCTGCCGCAGGGACAGGGGTCATTGCGCCCCACTTTCGGCACGGAGCGCTGCTGGGGTTGCGGTGGCCCCGAGCCCTCGGGAGCGCTCGTCACCGCGCGATTCAGCTGGGACTTGGCCTTGGCCACACCGGGGAGGAGCAGATCGATGTCGGACGACTCGGTGACCTTGGGACCGGCCGGCGGCTTTGGGGCGGTGGCAGGACCCGTGGCCGTACGCCCGACGGGCGGCCCCTGCACCTGGAGCCTGAAGAACCGCTCCGTGAACACCTGGTTGATGTCGTGCACCAGGTCCTCAAACAAGTCGAACGCCTCCCGTTTGTACTCGATGAGCGGGTCCTTCTGCCCCCACGCACGGTACTGAATCGCGTTGCGCAACTGGTCCAGGTCGTACAGGTGGTCTTTCCACTTCTCGTCCAACACCTGCAACATGAAGTTGGAGAGCAGCCTCTCCGTGAGGTCAGCCGCGCCATAGCGCGTCTCGATTTCGTCCCACGACGCGAGTTTCGCCTTGAAGGCCTCCCGGCCTGCTCGTTTGATCGTCTCCTTCAGCGCGTCGAGGTCGGGGACCTTCTGGGAATCCTCCACGTCCGGCGCGGAGACGAGAAAGCGCATCAGCAGATCGGCGGTGATGAACTTGCGATCCCACTCGTCCGGGGCGGCGGCGGCGAACTCCTCCGCGAAGTGCCCCAGCGCCCCGTCGATCATGCGCTGGACCTCCGCCTTGAGCTCTTCCCCGCCTTCCAGGGCGAACAGGCGCAGCGAGTAGATCACCTCCCGCTGCTGGTTCATCACGTCGTCGTAATCCAGGAGACGCTTCCGGGCCTGGAAGTTCTGCAGCTCGACCCGTTTCTGCGCGTTGCCGATGGCCCGCGTCACCAGCGGATGCGTGATGACCTCCCCTTCCTCCGCTCCGGTCTTCTCCATCCACCGGGCGATGCGGTCCGAGGCGAACAGTCGCATCAAGTTGTCTTCCAACGACAGGAAGAAGCGGCTCTGCCCCGGATCCCCCTGCCGCCCCGAGCGCCCGCGGAGCTGCCGATCGATGCGCCGCGACTCGTGCCGCTCGGTGCCGACGATAACCAACCCGCCGATGGACTCCACGGGACTCCCCTGGGCTTCGACCGACTTCCCGACGTCCGTCACGCCCGGTCCCAGCTTGATGTCGGTCCCGCGGCCGGCCATGTTCGTGGCGATTGTGATGGACCCCAGGCGGCCCGCCTGGGTGACGATCTCGGCTTCCCGCTGGTGGTGCTTGGCGTTCAGCACTTCGTGCTTGAGCCCCCGGCGTTTGAGCATGCGGGACATGGTCTCTGACACCTCGACGTTCACCGTCCCCACCAGCACGGGCTGGCCGATGCGGTTGAACTCGGCGATCTCCTCGACGATGGCGTTGTATTTCTCGCGCCGTGTCTTGTAGATCACATCCTCGTCATCCCGCCGACAGATCGGCTCGTTGGTGGGAATGACCGACACCTCGAGTTTGTAGATCTCGTAGAACTCCCGCTCCTCCGTCTCCGCGGTACCCGTCATGCCGGAGAGCTTGTCGTACATCCGGAAGTAGTTCTGGATGGTGATGGTCGCGAGGGTCTGCGTCTCGCCGCGTACGGTGACGCCTTCCTTCGCCTCCACCGCCTGGTGCAGCCCGTCGGACCAACGCCGGCCCGGCATCGTGCGACCGGTGAACTCATCGACGATCAAGATCTGACTGTCCTGCACGACGTACTCCACGTCCTTCTCGTACAGCGAATGCGCCTGGAGAAGCTTGTGGATGATATGGATCTTCTCGGATTTGGCCGCGTACTCCGCCTCCAGGGTGCGCTTCCGTTGGACCTTTTCCTCCGCCGAGAGTTCCTCGTCGTGTTCGATCTTGCCGAACTCTTCCGAAATGTCCGGGACGACGAAGAGGGTGGGATCGCTGGGGCTCATCTCCTCGAGCCCGCGATCCGTCAGGTGCACGCTGCGCCCCCGCTCGTCCAACACGTAATACAGGTCGTCGTCGATGTCCTTGAAGCGCTGGTCCCGGGACGGGAGCTTCCGATCGGCGATGTAGTCCAACTCGACGCGCTGAATGGCCTGCTGGACCTTCGGCTCCTGGAGCAGCTTCATGAGCTTCTTGTTCTTCGGCACGCCCCGCTGCGCCTTGAACAACCCGATGGCCCCGTTGTAATCCGGCTCGTCGGCGTCCACCAACGGCTCCGCCTTCGCGACTTCCTCGTTCACGATGGCGGTCTGCTTCTTGACGAGCTGCCTCACCCGGTTGTTGAACTCGGCGTATTTCTCATCACCCTCGTGCCCCGCCGGTCCGGAGATGATCAACGGCGTGCGCGCCTCGTCGATGAGGATACTGTCCACCTCGTCGATGATGGCGTAGTTGTGCCCCCGTTGGACGCGCTGCTCGAGGGAGAACACCATGTTGTCCCGGAGATAGTCGAATCCGAAGTCGTGGTTGGTGCCGTAGGTAATGTCCGCCTGGTAGGCAGCCCGCCGCTCGGGACTCTGGGGTTGCGTGTCGTCGAGACAGGTGACCGTCAGACCGAGGTATTCGTAGACGTGCCCCATCCACTGGGAGTCGCGCCGGGCGAGGTAATCGTTGACCGTCACCAAGTGGGCGCCGTACCCCGGGAGGGCGTTCAGGTAGAGGGGGAGCGTGGCGACCAGCGTCTTACCTTCTCCCGTCGCCATCTCCGCGATGCGTGACTGGTGCAGCACGATGCCGCCGATGAGCTGGACGTCGTACGGCACCATGTCCCACTCCAACTCGTGTCCGGTGACGACGAACTTCGTGCCCAGCAAGCGGCGGCACGCCTCGCGCACGGTGGCGAACGCCTCCGGGAGCACGTCGTGGAGGGCGGCCTCGATGTCGTCCTTGAGCTGGTCCTCCAACCCGCGGACCTCCCGGTCGAGGGCATCCCGCTCGCCGGGGTCGGCGCAGGCGTGCTTCGCCGCCTTCTTCTGGGTGAGCTCCTCCTCCAGTGCGCCGTATCGCTCCTTGAGCATGGCCCTGAGCTTCGCCGTCTGCCCCTTGATCTCATCTTCGGACAGTCCAGCAAGGCGCTCTTCGTGCTCGTGAATGGCATCGAGGACCGGCTGGATCTTCTTCAGCTCGCGGTTGAAGCGCGACCCGATGATCTTCGTGAGTAATTTCTTCATTCAGTCGTCGTTACGGTACAGCTTGTGATGTCGGATGTACTCGGCCACGGCGTCGGGAACGAGATTCCGAAGCGGTTTACCTTCCCGCACCGCCTGGCGCGCGACAGTGGACGAGATGTCGAGAGATGGCACCGTGATCGACTGTGCGATGTGCGGAGATGCTGGCCCAGCAGACCCCGCCCGCGACATAGCCACGACCTGGGCCAGTTCGCCTATCCGGGACGCCTCATGCCACTCGGGAAACTCCCGGGCGGCATCGGCGCCAACCAACAAAACTAACGCATCGTCGGGAAAATCGAGCCGCAGGCTCGCCAGCGTCTCCACCGTGTAAGAGGCCCCCCCACGCTCCACCTCCCGCAGATCCAGCACGAGTCTCTCACGACCTCGAAGCGCCAACTCGAGCATCGCCACCCGCTGCGCTACCGCGGCGTGAGGGCCCTCCGGCTTGAAAGGCTGCTCAGCCGCCGGAATGAAACGCACCTGGTCGAGGCGAAGCTCCTCGGCGGCGGCCTCGGCGACAATCAGGTGCGCGGTGTGAACGGGATCGAAGGAACCACCCAGGACGCCGATCCGCACGGGGCCTTAGGGCAGTCCCCCCTCGACGGGACAGACATCGTCCAACCGTGGCGCGGTGGGATAGAAACGGCGGAGATTGGAGCAGGTCTCGACCTTCTCTTCCTCGTAATTGAGCCGCGTGTACGCCTCGACGAGCCTGATGAGCGCCAGCGGCGCCCAGGACGTCGCTCCGTAGTCGCTCACCACCGTCTTGTAGTACAGGATGGCAGACGAGTTGGCTTTGAGACGGAAGTAGTAGTTGCCGTTCTTGTACTCCTTCTCGGCAAACCGCTCTGCGAGGTCGGCGAGCTTGAGACTTGCCCGCCGGGCCACCACGGTCCGCGGGTAGCGCGCGACGACCTCCTGGTAGGTGACCCTGGCAGCCTCACCGTAGGTGGGATCCAGCTCGGGATGGGTCCACAGCTCGACCTGTGAATCTCCGGCGCGGAGCAGGGCGTTCTGGGCCAAGGGGTGGGTCGGCGCCTCGTTGGCCACGCGGCGGAATTGCCTGGCCGCCTCCAACAACTCGCCCATCGCGAAATGGCACTCTGCCAACAGGAAGCGGGCGCGAACAGCCATGCTGTCCCGCACCGGCATCAGGCTGGTCACCTGACGAAACCCCAGGGCCGCGTCGCCGCAGTTCCCGTGACGGAACTTCTCTTCCGACACGGCGAGCAACTCCTGAATAGACGAGTACTGACTGGGTCGAAAGCCCCCAGTACAGCTGACGATGCCGCAGACGCAGCTCAGAAGAAGAAGTCTTTGTCGCACGAAGTACTCTAACACCCTCTGCGGTGAGACGGTTCCGGAGGCTGAAAGAGATCAAAGCCTCGGAGGCGGTCCAGACCCCGTCGGGCCGTCCGGTAGAGTGAATCGGCCGGACTGGCTCCGACCATGGCTCGGAGATACGCCTCCCTGGCACCGATGTAGTCCCCCCTCGAAAACCATACGTCGCCGAGCCCCGCGTGGGCGACCCGGGCAGCATAGTTGTCTTCACCCAACTCCACCGCCCGACAGAACCAGGTCTCGGCCTCGTCGTTGGATCCCCGGTTCAGCTCTCGTCGTCCGAGGCTCAACGCGCACGCCGTGGCTCGGAGGCGTGCGTCTGACTGCACCGAGGCCACGCGGTTGCGGCGCAGCAAGCTCTCGAACACCGGGATGGCTTCCTGACACCGATTGAGATCGGCCAGGGCCACCGCATGAGCGTACATCAACGAGTCTTGGGCCCTGGCGTCCGGTGCGGCGGCGGCGGCGAAGGGCAACACCGCAATCGCCTCCGCTGCGCTGGCGTTCTCCCCCAAGCCGGCGGCCAGCTCTCTGGCAAAGCTCCCCAGGGCTCTCCCCGGATCGACGACCCGGAGCGCCTCCAACGCCGCTTGGAGTGCCGGACGATTGCCCTCGATGCTCGCCGCCCGGGCCACCCGCTCCAATCCGTCCGCCGCCACCAAGAGCAGTTCGGCGTCTTCCTCAGCCAGGGACAGGAACTGCACCGCCGCCTCACTCAGGTCCCGGGCGTTGAGGGCGGCCATCCCTGCCTTGTTGCGGAGGGCGCCCCCGGAGGAGCCCTGGCGCAGGGCGAGCTGGAATTCGGTGAAGGCCTCCTCGTATCTCCGCTCCACGTAGGCCTGGTCGCCGAGGGACTCGTGGTCGGCGGCGGCTCCACTGCAGCCCAAGGCCGCCAGGGCGATCACGGCTGTCACCAACGGCAGCTCAAGATTTGTCATGAGCCCGCTTGAGCATGGCGAGATACGCCCGCACACGACTGTCGTCGGGGTTTTGTTCCAGTAACGCAGTCCAAATCTCCTCCGCCCGGCCGGTCTCGCCCGAAACGTAACAGGCAAGCCCGAGCGTAGACTGAACATCCTTGGCGCCTGGTTTGGCCGCCGCCAACGTCTCCAATTCCTCCAAAGCCTCCAGCGACCGGCCCACCTCGAGGAGCATCCGGGCTAGGCGGTATCTCAGGTCGTGAAAGGTGGGGCCCAGCCGCAGCGCCGTGCGGTACTGATCGATGGCCTCCGCCATCGCCCCCACCTCGGCGTACGCCTCGCCCAGGTGGGCGTGATGGTTGGCCAGCTTCGCCGCGTGGTGTCCCGGGATTCCGTCCCGCTCCGCGCCCCGGGCCTCCGCCGCTCCCTTGAACGCCTCCTCCGCCTCCGACGTACGTCCCAGCTCGTTGAGGACGATGCCTCGATGAATGTGGGCTTCGTGATACCGAGGGTTCAGCTCCAGCGCCTTGTCGAAGGCCTCCAGGGCCCGCTCCGAGCGCCCCGACAGGTGGAGTGCCAATCCCAGAAGGTGGTGCGCGTCGGCAAACGCCCGGCCGTTCCGGATGACCTCATCCAGGAGGTGGACGCACCCGTAGTAGTCCTGGAGCTCGAAGCGCTCTTTGGCCCGTTCTACGAGGTTTTCAGGTCGGACATCCATATGTGGCCTGGTACCACTCTACAAATGCAGGGATCCCATCTTCAATGCAGATTCTCGGATCGTATCCGAGCACCTGTCTCGCTTTACTAATGTCGGCAAACGTCCGTCGGACGTCACCTGGTGCCGCCGGCCGGATCTCGATTTGGGGCCCAATCTGGAGTGCCCCGCCGATCAACTCAATCAGATAGCTGAGGCGGACCGTCTTTGACTCTCCCAGATTGAATATCTCGAACGCAGGCCCCTCCTGCATGGCCCATTCAACGGCGGCAACCGTCCCCTGAAGTATATCCTCAACGTGCGTGTAATCCCGCTCCGACAACCCATCGCCGAACTGCACGATCGGTGCCCCATCGCTGATGAGCCGGGTGAACTTGTGTATTGCCAGGTCCGGCCGTTGCCTGGGACCATACACCGTGAAGAAACGTAGCGCTGCTATGCGAAAGTCGTAGAGGTGAGCGTAGACCTTGCAATGGAGCTCACCAGCTCGCTTTGTGGCCGCGTACGGGGAGATGGGATCCATCGCGACGGCATCTTCGCCAAACGGCGCAGGAGTGGAATCCCCGTAGACCGAGGAAGACGAACCGAACACGAATCTCCTAACGCCGGCCCTATTGCACGCTTCCAGGAGTGTCGCCGTTCCGCCCACGTTGACTGACACATACAGCTCGGGATCCTCGATACTCGGACGTACACCGGCCCGAGCGGCCAAGTGGAGAACGACATCCACGCTCTCCAGAGCTTCTCCCACGACATTGGTGTCACGAATGTCGCCTTCCACGAGGCGAAACCCCGCTTCACCGTGCAGCGCGGCGATTCCCTCTTCCTTAATGCGGCGGTCGTAGAACGGATCGAAGTTGTCTATCCCCGTGACCTGCCAACCGCGCTCCAGGAAGGCGTGGCATGTGTGGGATCCGATGAAGCCCGCGGCGCCGGTGACCAAGATGTGGGTCACGCCCCAACGATCCCCCGGAAATACTCGATCGTCTTCTCGAGCCCCTTCTCGAGTGAGACCTGGGGACTCCATCCCAACGTCTTCCCTGCAACCGTTAGATCGGGGCGGCGCTGCTTCGGATCGTCCACGGGAAGAGGCTCCATCACGACCTCCGAGTTGCCTCCCACCAGTTTCACCACGATGTCGGCCAACTCCCGGACGGTGAACTCCCCGTCGTTGCCGATGTTCACCGGATCGGCGCCGCCGTCGTGGAACAGCCGATAAATGCCCTCGATGAGATCGTCCATGTAACAGAACGACCGCGACTGAGAGCCGTCTCCATAAACGGTGAGCGGTTTCCCCTCCAGGGCCTGAACGATGAAGTTGGACACCACCCGGCCGTCGTGCTGCCGCATCCGGGGCCCATAGGTATTGAAGATCCGGACGATCCTCGTGTCGACGCCGTGGTAGCGGTGGTACGCCATCGTCATGGCCTCGGCGAAGCGCTTTGCCTCGTCGTACACACCCCGGGGACCGATGGGGTTCACGTGACCCCAGTACGACTCCGGCTGGGGATGCACCGCGGGATCCCCGTAAACCTCCGACGTGCTGGCCAGGAAGAAGCGAGCACCCTTCGCCTTGGCCAACCCCAGCGCGTTGTGGGTTCCCAGCGAACCCACCTTGAGTGTCTGGATGGGGAA
>JBDHAF010000039.1:0-25136 GCA_039588255.1 Gemmatimonadota bacterium
GAAGAGAGGAGGCGCTGACATGGGCATGACAACTGGAGGCACTGGTGGTGGGTTCACCAGCGAACCCAACGTGATCCCCATGATCGATATTCTGCTGGTACTGCTCATCATCTTCATGATGCAGGTGGCCCAGCAGCGGAAGGCGATGGATGTCCAGCTTCCGCCGGAGCAGCAGGTGCAGCAGGAGCAGGCGGAGGCGGCGCAGAGCAACCAAATCGTCATGGAGCTCGGCGCCGACGGATCGTATTCGATCAACGCGGACACGCTTCCCTTATCGCTGCTGGATGCCAAGCTGCACGAGATCTACGACCGGCGTCCGGCGAAGCTGATGTTCCTGAAGACGGCAAGGAGTCGGAAGTACTCGGAGGTGGTCGAGGCGATGGACATCGCCCGTGGTGCCGGGGTGCAGGTGATCGGGCTCACGCCGCCCGAAGAAACGGGCGAGCAAGGGGACCGCTAGTCGGAAGATGGGGGCCGTTGGCCCCATTGTAGAGGGAAACATTTCGGGCGCTGGGGCCGTTCCACGAGGAAAGGTTCAGCGCCCGTGGTGTATATTGGCATTATGAGACGTCGGCCCAAGATTCCCCAAGCTCGTTTTCCGGAGCCCGCCAGGTGGTCCGGACGGTCGTACGTGCTCTCCGTGGTGCTCCACATCTTGATAATTGCCCTTGTTGTCTGGGACCAAGCCGTTGATCTCGAGGACGGAGTGGCGGGTCTCCCCGGACCCAGCGGTGGCGGTGGCGGCGGCGGCGGGCCCAAAATCACTTTCGTGGCATTGGCGCCGCCGCCTGCGGCTGCAGCCGCGGTGCCGCAGGAAATCTCGCCGGTGCAACGCGAGATGCCGCTTCCGGTCCCCAGGGTGCAGGAGATCACGCGCAATCTGCCCCAGGTTACGGCCGATCTTCCCACGAACATTCGTCCCATCCAGTATGCGCGGACGATCGGGGCCGGCGCCGGAGTCGGCGGAGGTCGCGGTGCGGGAACGGGGTCGGGTGGTGGTATCGGCAGCGGGCAGGGGACGGGTGTGGGCAGTGGCGTTGGGCCGGGTACAGGGGGCGACGGCGTCATCTTGCCACCGCGGATCCGTTACACCTATCTGCCGCCGACTCCTCCCCCACCTTCCGTGCAGGGCCAGTCGTTCACGGTGCATTTTGCCGTCGATCCGGAAGGTCGGGTGACCGACGTCGAGGTAGAGCCCCAGATTCCCGACGGGGGGTATCGGAAGAAGTTTATCGACACCATGTTACGCTACCGATTCCACCCGGCCCACATGCGTGACGGCACCACAGTGGCGGGTGCTACGGTTCTGACCATCCGTCTGTAAGCAACCTCAACCGACTTCTCACCTCGCGGAGGCTTCAGCATGCGGTGGACAATCGCGCTGACGGTAGTCCTTCTTGCGTTTCTTGGTCTCGCCCGTGCATCACACGCTCAACAGATAGAACTCGACGGACCCGACGTGTTTCTCAAGGGCGTGCGGTTTTCCGTAACGCTCTCGGCGCCGGCAGCGTTGGAGCCGGTGCCGGTGGTACTGCGCCTGGGGGACGGTACGGTCGTGGCAGACACGACGATCGCCCCTCTGGACTCGGTGATCGTGGGGGGGGTCGTCGTGGGAGACGCGAGCCAGGCCCCCGTGCGGGCGGAGGCCGGTGGCGAGGTCGTGACACTCGACCGGCGGGTGCTCCCCGGCTGGCAGAGTATTCTGCCGCCCCTCGTGGCCATCGGGTTGGCCCTGGTTTTCCGGGAGGTCGTCACTAGCCTGTTCGCAGGCATCTGGCTCGGGTGTCTGTTGTTGGCAGGGTACGACCCCATCAAGGCGATATTCATGGCGGGCAACCGGTTTGCCCGGGGGGAGCTTGCCGATCCCGACAACGGCGCGATCATCCTGTTTTCACTGCTCCTCGGCGGTATGGTGGGGGTGATCACGCGCATGGGAGGAACCCACGCCATCGTGGACAAGGTGGCGCCTTTGGCCACGAACCGCATCCGGGCGCAACTTGCCACGTGGATGGCGGGGTTGGCCATTTTCTTCGACGACTACTCCAACTCCCTCATCGTGGGGAACACGATGCGTCCTCTGACGGACAAGCTGAGAATCTCCCGGGAGAAACTGGCGTACATTGTCGACTCCACCGCGGCGCCGGTGGCCGCCATCTTCTTCGTGTCGACATGGATCGGGTACGAGGTGGGCTTGATCGACGACGGGCTCGAGCTGGCCGCCGCGCAGAGCGCGGCCAATCCCGCCATGGCGGCGGAGCTGGCGTCGGTATCGGGCTTCGGCGTCTTTCTCCAAACGATCCCGTATCTGTTCTACCCGATTCTCGCCCTCTTTGCGGTGTTCGTCGTGGCGATCACGGGCCGCGACTTCGGCCCGATGCTGAAGGCGGAACGCCGCGCGGCGACGGGGGGTGGACTGGCCCGACCGGGAGCCCAGCTCGCGGCCGACATGGGCTCGGAGTTGAAGGAGGCCGAACAGGTGCCCCCCGGTCGCTGGTTGAACGGGGCGATTCCTGTGGTGGTCCTCGTCGCCACGGTTCTCGCCGGGCTCGTGACCACCGGGATCGATGCCCTGGGTCCCGACGAGGAACGCACCCTCCGCAACATCTTCGGCAACTCCGATCCCTTCAGCCCGCTGATGTGGGGAGCGCTCCTTGCGTGCATCGTGGGCATCGGCTTGGCGGTGGGGCAGAGGATCCTGACGATCCGCGAGGCGATGGATGCGTGGGCCAGCGGGTTACGAGCGATGCTCCTCGCCATCGTAATCCTCATCTCGGCGTGGTCCTTGGGCGCCGTCACCCAGTCGCTGGGCACGGCCGGTTACTTGGCGGAGGCCCTCTCGGGGAACCTCGCCGCACCCATGCTTCCCGTGCTGACGTTCGTGTTGGCGGCCCTCATAGCCTTCGCCACCGGCACCTCGTGGGCCACCATGGCCATCATGCTGCCTTTGGTGGTTCCGCTGGCGGTGGCGATGGCAGGCGGCATCTCCTTCGACGGTGGGGCGAGCCAGGCGGTGTTGTTGGGATCCATCGGGTCGGTCCTGGCCGGCGCGATCTGGGGGGATCACTGCTCCCCCATCTCGGACACGACGGTGTTGAGCTCGACGGCGTCGAGCTGTGACCATGTGGACCACGTCCGCACCCAGCTTCCCTACGCGGTGTTGGTGGGCTTGATCGCCATCTTTCTCGGCAGCTTGCCGTCGGCATTCGGCGTCCCAGCGTGGCTCTGTCTTCTTGCCGGGGCGGGGGCGGTGGTGTCGGTGGTCTGGTATTTCGGGGAGCGCGTCGACGCGGGGCAGGACTATTCCAGTCGGACGGCGACGTGAACTCAGAGATCGGAGAACGTCTTGGCCGCCAGGCGCAGCGCGCCGATTGGGGGGTCGACATCCACGTCGACGACGCGCGCCCGGGGGGCTCGAGTGGCGAGCTCGGTAAGCAGCCGCTGACGCACCGGCGTATCGGAACGGAGTAGCCCACCCCCCAGGGCCAGGGGGATGTCGTCGCCCTCCGGGAAGCGTCCCACCAAGGCAGCGACGTGCTCGGCGAGTGCCGAGCCAGCATCGTCCACCAGGGACACCGCCACGGCATCGCCCATGTCGGCTACGTCGCAGGCGGTTTGGGCCAAGCGCGCCACCGACGGCACGTCGGCGTCGCGCATCCAGGCGGAGAGTCGATCCATGGACCGGGCATTGGTCGCTTTCCACACCGCCTGTGTCAGGGCCGTTATGGCCCCTCGTCCCTCGTGCCCCGACACGGCGGCCGACAGGGCCGCACACCCCAGGGCGTAGCCGCTTCCCTCGTCGCCGAAACGCCACCCCAACCCGCCGACACGCCAGATGGCGCCCCGGTCGTCCCGGGCGTGCGCGATGGACCCCGTCCCGGCGATGAGCAGCACGCCGGGGCCCGCGGGAAAAGCGCTCTCCAGGGCTATCGATGCATCGGAGGTGATGACTATTTGCCCCGCGTCGCACGAATCGGCGAGGGCCGTGCGGAGGGCCTTCCGGTCCTGGTCGAGCCGGGTACCTGCCGCGCCGACGACCAGCACTTCGATGGCCTCCACGTTGGCCGCTGCCATAACGCCGCCCACGGTGGCGGCGATGGCCTCGGCGGCACTGGCAACCGCATCGGGACGCACGGCGCCTGGCGCCCCCCTGACGCGTGCCAGCACTTCGAGGGCTGCGGTTCCAAGAACCGCTTCGGTGTGAGACGCCCCGGCGTCCACGCCCGCCAAGATCGTCATTGCGTCGTCGTCCCTCGAAGTGCGCTGGACAGGTAGCCGGCGGTGATGGTCACGGCCGTGCCCAGCGGCACGTACCACGGCCAGGCGAGATCTGCGAACGGCCAAGGTTTGCCCAGCACCACCACCAGCATGACACCCGTTGCCACGAGAATGGCGGTCATGGCGTCGCGGCCCCTGGCCCGCGGCATGGTTCCGGCCATGATGAATGTTCCCAACAGACCGCCGTAGGTAACGGAAGCAATCGAGAGGGCGAGTTCAACTACGGGCGTGCCCTGAGAACGGAACGCCAGGGCGCCGCCCATCAAGACCACCGCCCACGCCAGTGTGGCCCACCGACCGACCTTCAGCAGATGGTGCGGATCGTTTCTGCCCGAGATGGCGGCGTAGAAGTCGTGGGTCGTCGCCGAGGCCAGCGAGTTGAGCGACGAGCTCACCGTGCTCATCGCCGCCGCCAGCACGCCGGCGATGACGAGGCCGGCCAGGCCCACCGGCAGGTGGTCGACGATGAACCGGGGGAAGATCTCATCGCTTGCCATGATCCCGTCATCGGCGCCAGCGGCCCAGATGAGGGCGCCCACCAGCAGGAACAGGGCAAACTGCAGGATCACGAGAATTCCCGAGCCAACCAGCGCCTTTCGGGCATTCGAGAGGTTTCGAACGGTCAGGATGCGCTGCACGATGAGGTGATCGGTTCCGTGAGAGGCCGCCGAGAGGAGGGCACCGCCCACGACGCCGCCGAGAAACGTGTACGGCGCGTCGAAGGAAGTGCTCCAGTCGAAAACTTGTAGCCGGCCCGTGGCGGACGCCGCATCGAGCGCCACGCCCAATCCACCCGCGAGGCGGACCGCGACGACGATGGCCACGATACCGCCCAGCGTGTAGAGAGCGAGCTGCATGACGTCCACCCACACTACCGCCCGAATCCCGCCGGCCCAGGTGTACGCCACCGTCACCAGCCCGACGACGGCAACGCTGGCGGGAATGGACCACCCGGTGACGATCGCCAGGGGAATGGCGCTGGCAAACACGCGTACGCTGTCTCCCAGTGCCCGTACCGTCATGAAGACGGCGGACGCGAGTCGTCTGGTGTGGGGACCGAAGCGGGTTCCCAGGCGTTCGTAGGCCGTCTGCTGCTCGCCCCGGAAATAGCCTGGCAGCAGCCAGGCGGAGACGCCGATGCGCCCGACGAGGTAGCCGAACGCAACCTGGAGAAAGGTGAGGTTGCTGCGGGCGCCGAGACCGGGAATCGAGATGACCGTGAGCGCGGAGGTCTCCGTTGCCACAATGGACAGCATCACCGCCACCCAGGGAATGTGGTGGCGACCCAAGAAGTAGTCGCTGGCGTCACCCGACTGACGGGCGAAGTACGCGCCGATCGCCAACACGACGCCGAAGTACGCCGCCATGACGACGAGATCCGGGCCCGTCACGAGCGACCCCCAACAAAAAACGGCCTGCGCATCGCGCAGACCGTTGTGAATTTAGAACGAGATGTCAAGCGGATCAGGCGCTGAAGGAGCTACCGCACCCGCAGCCGCCGGAGGCGCTGGGGTTGTCGAAAGTGAAGCCGCTGCCGTTCATGTTGGATACGAAATCGATGGTCGTACCCTGAAGGTATTGGGCGCTGAACGCGTCGACGAACAGCTTGAGACCGCTGTAGTCGACGATGATGTCGTCGTCGAGAGGGTGCTCCTCGATGTTGAGACCGTATTTGAAGCCGGCGCAACCGCCCGGCAACACCGATACCCGCAGTCCGGCGGTCTCCTCCGGAACATCCTCCGCACTCATGAAATCCCTGACCTTGTCGACGGCCTCATCGGTGAGGCTGACGTTCACCGTGATCTGGGGTCGCTGCGCTGTGGTCATCCCTTGTGTTCCTTCCTCGCGTAGGAGCGAAACTTAGGGAGGCCTGGGGGTGGTGTCAACGAGATGGCATCGGAAGCTATTGTCATGCAATTGGTTACGGGTTATCACCTCCAGCGTGGCATTAAAAGGCTAATCCCTTACTACTCGTCGATGATAGCGCCAACCACCATGTCGGCGACGATGCCCCGGAGTGGCAGCAGGGCGCGGTTGTCCCGGGTGGGGTGGACCCGGTTGGTGAGCAGGATGATGAAGAGGTCCTGAACGGGATCGATCCAAATGGAGGTCCCGGTGAAGCCGGTGTGTCCGAAGCTGGACGGGTCGAGGAGGTGCCCGGAACTGAGGCCACCCCCTGGGGTCGGCGTATCCCACCCCAACGCCCGGGTGGATCCCTCGGGTCCGGGTTGGCGTCTCGTGAACTCCCGCACCAACTGTGCCGGCGGGCCGGGCCGGGGGTCGTCGGCGAGGCGGTCGTGATACGCGTCGAGTAGCCAGATCGCGAAGCGTGCCAGGTCCGGCCCAGTGGAAAAAAGTCCCGCGTGTCCGGCCACGCCGCCCAGGTGGAAGGCGTTTTCGTCGTGCACTTCGCCCCGAAGGAGGCGTCCGCGCCACGGATCCAGTTCGGTGGGGGCGATGCGGTTGAGCCACGCCGCGGGAGGCCGGAAGCGCGTGCCCTCCATCCCCAGCGGACGAAACACTGTTTCATCTAACAAGGTGTCGAACGGAACGCCGGACACACGTTCCAAAAGCAGGGCCAAGAGGATGGCGCCCATGTCCGAGTACGTGTACCGCTCGCCGGGCGGGTTCTCCAACGCCATCTCGTAGATCCGGGTCAACGCGTCCGCAGCATCGGCGGTTTCTCGAAACAGAAGCAGTCGCGCGGGGAGGCCCGACGTGTGCGTCAACAGTTGACGCACCAACACGTCATCTCGGCCTGCTCCAGCGAACTCGGGAACGTACTCGGCAACTGGGCGATCCAAATCCAATGCGCCCTCGGCCACGAGGAGCATGGTCGCGGTGGTGAGTCCGACGACCTTGGTGAGGCTGGCGAGGTCGTACACCGTACTCTCGTCGACGGGTCGCGAATCGTCATCCCCGTACTGTCCTACCGCTGCCATGTACGCCACGGAGCCCCGTCTCCCGATCACCAACACGCCGCCCGGGAAGGCGTCCTCCTCCACCTTTTGCCTGAGAAAATCCGCTACGCCGTCGAGGGCGGTGGTCGAAAGTCCAACGTCTTCGGGATCGACCCGGGACAACTCGGGTGGAGCCCTCTCGGGCGCTGCACAGGCCGCCAGTGCCAGGGCGGCGAGAACCGCACGGGTCATCGGCGGGGAATCGTGATGCCGAATCCTCGTGGGAAACGGTCGGAGAGGGTGATGGGAGACGTGCCGACGATGGCCGTCTCACCGGCCAGCGCATGGGCGACGGCCCGCTCGTTCGCTCCCACGGCGTTCCACGCCAGGAGATACGCGCCGTCAAACGAGGTGAGTTGGTTCAACAGGTACGGGCTTCCGAAGGAGACTAGAGTCGTCGGCGTGTCCTCGTCGGTTTCGCGAATCAACGTGGCGAGGGCCTCCGGAAGATCGACGTGGCCCCTCCCGGAGATGGGGCGAACGCTCGTCGCGAAGATTGCCCGTGGATGGGTGTCAATGACGGCTCGAGCCGAGTCGTAGGACATCGCTCCCGACGCCGGGAAGAGCCTGAACGGTGTCACCGTGTCCCCCAACGCCCGAAGCTCTCTGATCAACAGGTTGCCGATGGAGTGGTTCGTCTCTTCCGCATACGTAATGAGGGCCACCCGGTCGCGGGAATCGCGGAACTCCTCGATGGGCCCCGCCTGGATCAGCGTCAGCGCCCGGCGCGCGATGTTGTTCGCCACGGTCTGATGCTCGCGACGTCCGACGGTGACGGGGATGCTGTCGAGGACTACGGTCCGCTTGGCGAAGAGACCGGCCTCTTCCTTGAGGGAGAGGATTTTCAGCACGGAACGGTCGAGCCGGTCGGTGGTGATGCGGCCCGACTCCACCGCCGCGACCATGGACTCCATCGCTTGGCCGATATCGTCCGGAATCAAGAGGAGGTCGCTGCCGGCAAGGAACGCCAACACGGCGGACTCCCCGGCTCCGTAGCGGCTCACGATGGCGCCCATGGTGAGGGCGTCGGTGACGGCCAGACCGTCGAACCCGAGTGAGTCCCGGAGCACGCCGGTCATGATGTCCGGAAGAAAGGTGGCCGGCTTGGGGTTGGTACTCGAGTCGAAGCAGGGGAGGGCAACGTGCGCCGTCATCACACTCGTCACACCGGCCTCGATGGCAGCGCGAAACGGTGTCAACTCCAGCGTGTCGAGCCTGTTCCAGCAGACGTCCAATACCGGCATGGCTAGGTGGGAGTCTGTGCCCGTGTCGCCGTGTCCCGGAAAGTGCTTGGCGGTTGTCAGCAAGCCGTGCTCCGACGCGCCACGGACGTACGCCGCCACGAGCCTCGCAACGGCCTCCGGTGACTCCCCGAACGACCGGGTGTTGATGATGGGGTTGTCAGGGTTGTTGTTGACGTCGGCCACCGGCGAGAATGTCCAGTGGATGCCCACGGCACGCGCCTCGAGTGCGGTGATGCGGCCAAGCTGGTACGCGTCGAGCTCCCGATCCGTGGCCCCCACCGCCATGGGCATGGGAAACCCGGTGGCGCCAACCATCCGCATGGCGGCCCCGTACTCCAAGTCGGCGGCCACGATGAGCGGCAGTCGGGAACGCCGCTGCAATGCATTCAGCTTTGCCGCCGCATCCATCGGCGAGCCCACGGAGATGGTGATCCCGCCGACGCCGAGCTCGTCCACCCACTCCGCTGCGGCGGCGAAGGCGTCGCCGTCGGTGGAGACGTAATTTCCCAACAGCCAGGGCATGATGAGCTGGCCCACCTTGTCCCGCACGCTCATCGTTTCCAGAATCGAGTTGACCGTTACTTTGGAAGGTTGGCGGGCGAGGGGCTCCGGCGGCGGCGCGACCTGAAGTTCTGTGGCGGGGCTGCTCTGCGCACAGGCGCAGACGAGAACTACGGCAACTGCGGAGGAGAAGTGGCTCACCGGATTCGCTGGTATTGGTGTTGGTTGTGGGTGGCCGCGGCCTGTGCGACCGCCGGTCGCGACGGCGCAGTGGTTCGACCCGGCATCGATGTGATCATCTCCGATTCTCTCCATCTTCTCGGCGGCGATCGCGTGGGGTTGTTGACGAATCAGACCGGTGTCGGCCGCAATGGTTCCAGCGACGTGGAGTTGCTTCTGGGTGCCGGTGTCAACCTCACGACGCTGTTCAGCCCCGAACACGGTTTTCGCGGGGTGCTGGATCAGGAAACGATAGGACACGGCGTGGATTCGGCAACGGGTCTCCCGATCTACAGCCTGTACGGTGATACCAGAGCGCCCACCTCCGACATGCTCGCACTCATCGACGTGTTGGTGATCGACCTCCAGGATATTGGCGCACGCACCTATACATACATCTCCACAGCGCTTTTGGCCATGCGGGCGGCGCGGGCCGCAAACCGTCGTGTTTTAATCCTCGACCGTCCCAATCCCATCGGCGGCCAACTCGTGCAGGGGCCGGTCATGTCTCCTCGAGACACGTCGTATGTGGGCATGCTCCAGATTCCGCTGCGTCACGGGATGACGTTCGGCGAGCTGGCCCTCTACGGTAATTGGGAGTTGGGGATCGGTGCCGACCTGGTCGTGATTCCCGCCGATGGGTGGCGCCGCGACCGCTGGTTCGATGCCGTCGGGCTGCCGTGGATCCGGCCGTCACCCAACATGCCGAGCCTCGAGAGTGCGACCCACTATCCCGGAGTCGTCATGTTCGAGGCCACCAACCTTTCGGTGGGGCGCGGAACGCCTGTTGCGTTCCAGGTGGTGGGAGCGCCGTGGCTCGATGCGGCGGGTGTCCTGGACCGGCTCGGCGATCTGCCTGGGGTGTCACTCGCCGATACGCTGGTTACGCCGGAGCAGCCCACCGACGGCAAGTACGGTGGGAGCACCATCCCGGCGATTCGCCTGCGGGTCGAGGATCGTAGGCACTACGATCCCGTCAGGACGGCAACTGAAATCTTGGCAACCGTTTACGCAGTGCATGGGGACGACCTCGTGATTCGGAATGGACGGTTGGACCGCCTGGCCGGGACCGATGCGGTGCGGTACGGAGTCACCGGGGGCGGGGGACTGGAGGATCTGTGGAGCACGTGGCCACAGGAGGGCACGGCCTTTCGCGCACGACGTGCGCAGTTCCTGCTGTACCGGTGACGCCCCGGGCGGGCGGGTACTGGCCCCAAGCCCATGAGTCCGTTATTGTTAGCCGCTTAATCAACAGAAGCCAATGAAACTCATCCCCGCGTGGCTTCGGGAGCCCCTTGAAAAAGGCCTTGGGCCGATTGTGAATGGCCTAATCGTCGCCCGGGTCCACCCGAATACCCTCACCACTTTCGGATTTTTGGTGCTTGTTGCATCCGGCGTGGCGTTCGGCTTTGCCCGAGTGCGCCTCGGGGCTTTCTTGCTGTTGCTCAGCGGCGTGCTCGATATGCTGGACGGGCGCGTGGCGCGCGGCGGGGGGATGATGTCGAAGTTTGGCGCGTTCTACGACTCCACGGTCGATCGCCTTGGCGAGGCCGCGTTGATGATCGGCATCACGGTGTTCTTCATGAACGGCGGCGTGCCCGACAGTTGGCGATTGTATGCCGTCCTGGCGAGCATGATCGCGCTGTCCACGGGGATCGTGGTTTCGTACACGCGCGCCCGGGCCGAAGGGCTGAATTTGGAGTGCACGGTGGGGCTGGCGCAGCGTGCCGAGCGAGTCCTCGGGCTGGGTGTCCCGGTGTTGTTTTTCGGGGCAGGACAGAATGGGATGTTGCTTCTGGGGATCGTCATCGTGCTGGCACTGCTGTCGCTGATCACAGTGGTACAGCGCATTCACCATGTGCACAAGCAGATCAGGTCCGTCTCCTCTGACCCGATAGCGTCCGAGTCGATGCCGGCCCTGGCTGATTCGTTAAAAGAAAGGATCAAGCAGTGAGTGAGGTAGAGAGACGAGAGGTCGAACCGGCCGAAGGCAAACTGGGAGTGCTCCTGGTCGGCCTCGGTGCGGTGGCCACGACATACATCGCCGGCGTCGAGAACGTCCGGCGGGGGCAAGCCACGCCGGTCGGCTCCTTGGCGGAGTTGAGCACGATTCGACTCGGCAAGCGTACCGAGCATCGCAGTCCGAAGATTCGGGATTTCGTGCCGTTGGCCGACCTCGACGATCTGGTGTTCGGCGCGTGGGATCCGATTCCCGACAACGCGTACGATTCCTGTAAGGTGGCCGGCGTGCTCAACGACTCGCACGTCGACCCCATCGCGGAATTCCTCAAGACCATCGAGCCGATGCCGGCCGTGTTCGACCAGCAGTACGTGAAACGGCTCGAAGGGACCAACGTCAAGTCCGGCAAGACCAAGCGCGAACTGGCCGAGGCGCTGCGGCAGGACATTCGCAACTTCAAGGAAAAGAACGGCTGTTCCCGATTGGTGATGGTATGGTGTGCTTCCACCGAGGTGTTCCTCGCGCCGGGCCCGGCGCATGCCAATGTCGAGGCGTTCGAGAAGGCCATGGAGGAGAACGACCCGGCCATTGCCCCCTCGATGCTGTACGCGTGGGCGAGCTTGATGGAGAACGTGCCTTTTGCCAACGGTGCGCCCAACCTCAGCGTCGACGCGCCGGCGCTGCTGCGGTTGGCCGAGGACCGCGGGGTCGCCATCGGCGGCAAGGATTTCAAGACAGGCCAGACGCTGATGAAGACGGTGATCGCGCCGATGTTGAAGGCGCGGATGATCGGGCTCAACGGGTGGTTTTCCACCAACATTCTCGGGAACCGCGACGGCGAGGTGCTGGACGACCCGGAGTCGTTCAAGACGAAGGAAGAGTCGAAGCTCAGCGTGCTCGAGCACATCCTCCAACCGTCGGTCTATCCGGATCTCTACGGCCAGGCATACCACAAAGTCCGGATCAACTACTATCCGCCGCGCGGAGACAACAAAGAGGGATGGGACAACATCGATATTTTTGGGTGGCTGGGATATCCGATGCAGATCAAGGTGGACTTCTTGTGCCGTGACTCGATCCTGGCAGCCCCCATCGTGCACGACTTGGCGTTGTTCTTCGACCTCGCACAACGGGCGGGCATGTCGGGCATTCAGGAGTGGTTGTCGTTCTACTTCAAGAGCCCGATGGCGGCACCGGAGTTGATTCCTGAACACGATCTGTTCATCCAACATGCCAAACTCAAGAACACACTGCGCTGGCTCATGGGTGAGGAGCAGATTACACACCTCGGCGTGGAGTATTACCAGTACGAGAGGACGTGACCACCGTTAATGCGGTAATCGTCGGCATCGCTCTCGCGATCATCGCGTGGGAGCTTTGGTACTTCATTGGCCGCCGGCCGTTGCCGGCGGCCAATGAGCAAGTGAAGCCCGGCACGCAGGAGTTCCGCATCGTGCTGCAAGACGGCTTCGATCCGGATCTGGTGATTGCCGAAGCCGGACGACAAGTGCGCCTGGAGGTCTTCCGCGGTGAGGCGGACGCCCAATCAGAACGCCTCGCCTTCGAAACCCTCAAAGTCACCAAGACCCTCGCAGAGTTCACCTACGTCCCGATGGAGTTCATCCCGAAAGATCCCGGTGATTACCGGTACTCGTGCGGGACGTGCGACGGGTACGTCGTCGTCCAGGTGGGTGGCGAGGCAGCCCGGGCGAACCTGGGACGGGGTCATCAAAAGCATGGCTGACCGCCGCATCGTCTTGCCGATACGGGGGATGGAGTGTGGAACCTGTGCATCCACCGTTCAGCGGCGCATCACAAAGGTGGAAGGGGTTCGCGACGTCCACGTCAACTTCACCACGGGCGAAGCCACCGCTTTGGTGGCAGAGGGAGGTCCCCGGGCCGCCGATCTGGTAAGGGCCGTTCGCGAGGCCGGCTTCGACGCCGGCGGCGCCACCGCAACCATCGCCGTTTCCAATCTGCGCTACGCGGCATCCATCAATCGGCTGGAGCGGGAACTGGAGAATGTTCCGGGAGTGCTGCGCGCGTCGGCCAATCAGACGACGCAGTCGGTGGAGGCGGAATACGTTCCGGGTCTCGTCAGCGCCCGTGACCTAGAGCAGGTCATCCATGCCGGTGGGTTTGCGCTCGCGGCGCCCATCGAGGAGGGCGACCCGATCGACCGGGCGTGGGTGCGTGAGGCCCGGGCGACGAAAGGGCTGGCGTGGCAGTTCGCCTCTGCGCTCGTCGTTACGCTGCTGGCAATTGTTGCCTCGATGCCACTGATGGCGGAATCCGCCGTCAAGGGGGACGACATCCTCGTTCGGCTCCTGCTTCCCCTCGACGCGTCGCTGCGGGGCTGGCTGCCCCAGTTGTACGACCTGAATCCACTGTGGCTCAAGCTCGGTCTACTGGTGGTTACGCTGGTCGTCATGCACCAAGCGGGCAGGCAGTTCTACGCGGCGGCCTGGAACAGCTTTCGCCATCATTCTGCGGACGGGAACACCCTGGTGGCCTTGGCGACGGGCGCCGCGTTCGTGTATTCCGCGGTGGCGGTGGCGGTGCCGGCCATTTGGCCCACGGCGGGTTTTCCCCCGGACGTGTACTTCGAGTCGGTGAATGGCATCCTGGCGTTCGCCCTGCTGGGACGGCTCATCGAAACCAAGGCCCACGCTCGCACCACCCTCCCGGTTCACGACCTCATGGGGCTTCAGCCGAGAGTGGCGACCGTCCGTCGCAACGGCGAGTCCGAACAGGTGCCGGCCCATCAGATTCGGGTCGGCGATCGCCTGGTGGTGTCACCCGGGGAGGGCGTGGCGGTCGACGGCACGGTGACAGCCGGTGATTCCGACCTCGACATGTCCATGTTCCCCGGTGGGGTGGAGTCGGTGCGCATTGGGCCGGGCTCGCGTACGCCGGCGGGGTCGGTCAATCGGACGGCCCTCGTGGAAATCGAGGCGGACACGACGAGCCGAAAGTCGGCCCTCGGTCAGACGGTGCGGATCGTGGAAGCGGCGCAGTTCAAGAAGGGGCCAGACCAGCGGCAGGTGGACAGACTCGTTGCGCGGCTGGTTCCTCTCATAATCGCCGTCGGCCTCGCCTCGGTCGCGGCCTGGGTGTCGCTCGGTGCGGCGCCCGCCGTTCCGGCTATGCTAGCGCTCGCCACTGTCACTGCCATCGCGGCTCCCACTGCGGTGAGCTTCGCCACCTCAGCGGCCATCAGGAGCGCCACGGGTCAGGCGGCCGCCTTGGGGGCGGTCATCAGAGGCGGTGACGTGATCGACACCTTGCGACGCGTGGACACGGTGATCTTCGGCAAGACCGGAACCATCACGGAGGGCACCCCTACCGTGACGCACGTGGTGGGTGCCAAGCGCGCCGACAACACCACGGTGAACCCCGCGGAGATCCTCCAGGTCGCCGCGGCGGTGGAGGCTCGATCGGAGCACCCGTTGGCGGCGGCGATTCTCGCGTCGGCCAAGGAGAAGGGTGTCGAGGTTCCGGGCGTGGAGCGGTTCGTGGAGATGCAGGGGCGAGGTGTTCGAGGCATCGTGGGACGGTTTCTCGTCGAAGTGATCAGCGTGCGTCACGCCCGGGAACGGAGCCTGGAATTGGGCCGCCTCACCAAGGACGTTGATCGCCACGTGCTCGCCGGGCGCACTCCGGTCGTGGTCGTCGTGAACGACGTCGTACGCGGGTTGATCATCGTGGCGGATCCGACGAAGGCCAACGCCAAGGAAACGATCTCACAGCTCGGCGATCTGGGGTACACGCTCTTCATGCTGAGTGGAGATTCCAAGGCGACGGCCCGACTGGTGGCCAAAGAAAACGGGATCGACCGCGTCGTGGCCGAGGTCGAGCCCCGCAACAAGGCCGACGAGATCAAGCGCTTTCAGGAGGACGGCCGGGTCGTTGCCGTCATTGCCGACGGGATCGACGATGCCCAGGCGTTGGCGCAGGCCGATGTGGGAATCGCCATCGGCGCCGGCTACGAGATCGCCATGCAGGCCTCGGACGTGACCCTGCCGGGGAGCGACCTCCAAGACGTGGTGACGGCCGTGCAAATCGCCCAGCGCACCGCCCGCACCATCCAGACGAATCTCCGGTTTGCTTTCTTGTACAACTTGTTCGGGATACCGTTGGCGGCCGGTGTGCTGTATCCTGTCACAGGCCTGCTACTCACGCCGATGATCGCGGCGGCGGCTGCGTCCCTGGCGACGTGGTTCGTCGTCGTCAACAGCCTCCGTCTCGGTCGGTTCAACCCAACAACCACGACGTAACGCATGCAATACTTCCATCGGACTTCGCTGTCTCCCGACGACGTGCTCGGTGAGGCAGATCGGCACTTCGGTTTGCATTTAGAGGAAACGGAACGCGACGAGCGCGCGCGGCGCTACAAGGGCTCGCTCGGCTCGCTCGGCGTCACGGTGCGCCCTGAAGGCGGCCACTACGTGCACGTCACCGTCCAAACAGATCAGGTCGGTGAAAGCGAGCTCGACAAGCTGGCCAAGCGTTTTCTCGGACGAGTGCACAAACTGGCGGATCCGGCTCACGAGCTCCGAGGCGCGTACTAGCGACGCACGATCCCTCAAGTCGAACCTTGATGCAGCGCGGTGCTTGAGTGGTAACACCAACAGAAAAACTGGATTCCATTCCGGCCGGTCTGTCACGCGACCAGCTTCTCGAGATGTGGTACTGTCTGGCTCTGACACGATCGTTGGAGGAGCGGCTCGTCAACCTGTACCGGCAGGGGAAGGTCATCGGGGGGTTGTATCGCTCTCTCGGGCAGGAGGGGGAGAGTGTGGCCAGTGCCTACGCCCTCCAACGGGGAGACGTGCTGTCACCGCTGATCCGCAATCTTGGATCGATGTTGGTGATGGGAGCGCAGCCGGTGGAGATCCTCCGCCAATACATGGCGAAGGCGCAGAGCCCCACCGCCGGTCGGGAGATGAACCTCCATTTCAACGATTTTGATCTGGGCTACTTGGGTCAGGTCTCCCCCTTGGGCGACATGATTCCGGTGATGGCGGGGATCTGTCTCAGTTTCAAGTCACGAGGCGAGTCCCGGGTGGGACTGGTGTACATTGGAGACGGCGGGGCCAGCACCGGCACTTTTCACGAAGGTGTGAACTTCGCGGCCGTCCTCCGGTTGCCGCTCGTGGTGATCGTGGAGCACAACGGGTACGCATACTCCACACCCACGTCGTGCCAAACGGCAACCGACCGGCTCGCAGACAAGGCGAAAGCGTATGGGATTCCCGGCGTCACGGTGGACGGCAACGACGTCCTTGCCGTCTACGAGATCACCAAGGAGGCGGTCGACCGGGCGCGCGCCGGAGGGGGAACAACGCTGATCGAGGTCGTGACGTACCGCCGCAAGGGACACGCGGAGCACGACGACCAGCGCTACCAACCACGAGAAGAGATTGCCGAGTGGGCCGAGACCAACGACCCCATAGACCGGTATACCGACCGGCTCCTGCAACAATCGTGGGTCAGCCGAGACGAGCTCGATGCCGTTCAGGAGCGCGTCGGTCGCGAGTTGGACCAGGCAACGGCGGAGTGCGAGGACGATTCGCTCCCGGAGGGCGATACTGCGCGGTCCCACGTTTATGCGTCGCCGCCCGAATGCGAACGGCTGTGGTTCAGGGGGCTCGATGGCTGAAGTGACCTATCTGGAAGCGTTGCGCCAGGGGATCTGGGAAGAGATGGAGCGCGACGACGAGGTGTTCGTCCTCGGTGAGGACGTGGGGAAGTACGGCGGGGCGTTCAAGGTGACGGAAGGCTTCCAGGGACACTTCGGGGAGGAGCGGGTCATCGACACGCCCATCAGCGAGGCGGCGATCGTGGGTGCCGCCGCCGGGGCGGCGCACATGGGCATGCGACCCGTCGTGGAAATGCAGTTCATGGATTTCATCGCGTGTGCGTACGACATCCTCACCAACTACGTGGCGACCGCCCGGTACCGCGCCGGGCTCTCCACTCCGATCGTCGTGCGAGGTCCGAGCGGTGGGTACGTGCGGGGCGGGCCGTTTCACTCCCAGAACCCCGAAGCCGGCTTCCTGCACACACCGGGACTCAAGCTGGTGTGCCCGGCCACGGTGCGCGACGCCAAGGGATTGATCAAGGCGGCGATCCGCGACGACGACCCCGTCATCTACTTCGAGCACAAGTACCTCTACCGGCGCATCAAAGAAGATCTGCCGCAAGACGAGGAGATCGTCACGCCGCTGGGCAAGGCCCGGGTGGCCAACGAGGGAGCCGACCTCACGATCGTGACGTGGTCTGCGATGGTGTGGAAGGCGTTGGAGGCCGCGGAGAGGATCGAGCAAGAGGACGGCGCGACCGTTGAGGTGCTGGATCTGCGCACGCTGCTCCCGATGGACGACGAGGCCATCGTCACCAGCGTGCGGAAGACGAATAAGGTGCTCATCGCCCACGAAGACACCCGGACGGGAGGTGTCGCGGGCGAGATCACCGCGCGGATCAACGAGAAAGCCTTCGAGTGGCTGGACGGTCCGATCATGCGCGTGACCGCCCACGACACGCCGGTGCCGTACGCGCCGACGCTCGAGGATTATGTGTTGCCGCAGACCGACGACGTTCTGAAGTCGGCGCGGTGGCTGTTGGCGTATTGAGAGCTACCGTAGGGAGGACTATGTTTTCGAGGGCCTGCGCCAGGGAGATCATTGATGGCTCGTGTTGAAGTCGTAATGCCGCAAATGGGGGAATCCATCGCCGAGGGAACCGTCTCGCGGTGGCTAAAGAGCGTGGGGGATGAGGTCAAGCGGGACGAGCCGATCCTGGAGATCTCCACGGACAAGGTCGACGCAGAAATTCCCTCGCCGGCCGAGGGCATTCTGGCGGAGATCAGGGTTCCCGAAGGTGAGACGGTGGAAGTGCAGACCGTCATCGCCGTGTTGGAGACGGACAAAGCCGCACCGGTGTCCGCGGCGAGCCCACCGTCTCCACCCGCTGCCGAGGCTCCACCCGCACCGCCCGAGCCCGCCGCGGCTCCCGAACCGGTTGCCGCGGCCGTCGCTCCGGCGCCACCTCAACCGGCCGCGCCGAAAAGCGACGGGGCGGTTCAGACGGCCGAGGAGCGTCTCCGGCAACGCTCGACGCCGCTCGTGCGAAAGATCGCCGCCGAACACCACGTGGATATCGGGCAGGTTCCGGGGACCGGGCACGCGGGCCGGGTGACGAAGAAGGACATCCTGGCGTTCATTGAGTCCGGCGCGCCGGCTGCCGCGGCTGGGCCCGCCAGGCCGGCTGCGACGCACCCTGTGGCGTCCGCCGGTGAAATCGTTCATCCCACGGTGGGCGCGTGGGAGGGCGATCGTGTGGAGCCGATGAGCAAGATTCGGAAGCTCACGGCGGACCACATGATCATGTCGCGCCGCACGTCGGCACACGTCACCAGCTTTTACGAGATCGACTTCACCACCATCGCGGCCATCCGCCAGGCCAAGAAACAGGAATTTCAAGATCGCGGCGCCAAGCTGACCTACATGGCGTTCATCGTGAAGGCGGTGGCGGACAATCTGCAAAAGCACCCCGTCGTGAATGCGTCGGTGAGTGGGGACACCATCATCTACCGGAAATCCATCAACATCGGGATGGCGGTGGCCCTCGACTGGGGATTGATCGTTCCGGTGATCCGCAACGCCGACGAGCTCTCGATGTTGGGTATTGCCAAGAGCATCGCCGACATGGCGGACCGGGCGCGGTCCAAACGTCTCAATCCCGACGAGGTGCAAAAGGGCACGTTCACGATCACGAATCCGGGTGTTTTCGGATCGTATATCGGCACACCCATCATCAACCAGCCCCAAGTGGGCATCCTCGGCGTGGGCGCCATCGAGAAGCGTCCGAAGATTCTCACGCTCGACGACGGGCAGGACGTGATCGCCATCCGGACGATGTCCATGTTCTCGCTGTCCTACGACCACCGCATCGTAGATGGGGCCGACGGCGATCGGTTCATGGCCGATCTCAAACGCGACCTGGAATCTTTTCCCGAGGGAGCCCTCTAGCATGGCTCGTCGAACGATCCAAGTCGACGGCGATAGGTGGGACGTCTATCCCTCCGGCCGCACCACCCACTACGACCGCGACGAGTTCGGTTTGGTCTTCGAGAAGGGCACCGGCGACAACCGCGTCCGGCGCGTGATGCGATACTCTCCGCAGGGCGCTAAACGGCCCGACAAGGCGCTGGCCGAGCTCAGCGATGCGCGCCTGGTGGAGTTCTTCCGCCAGAGCCAGCCGGCGTGGACGAGCCCGGAAACGCAATACGCCCGGACGTCCAACTGACCCATGGAGGTCGTTGATCTCCACCTCCACTCCACGGCCTCCGACGGTGGGGCGACTCCCGACGATGTAGTGCGCCGTGCCGTGGCCGCCGGGTTGGCAACCATCGCCCTCACCGATCACGACACGCTGTCCGGCGTGGGTGAGGCGGTTGCGGCGGGCGAAGCCGTGGGGGTGCGGGTCGTGGCAGGGTGCGAATTCAGCGTCAAAGTGTGGTGGGGTGAGCTTCACCTGCTGGGCTACTTCTTGCCGCCGGATCACCCGGAACTGAGCCGCTTCCTGGCCTCCCAGCGGGACGGCCGCGTCGGCCGGGCGGAAGAGATCGTGCGTCGTCTGGTTGCGCTGGGGGTGGACCTGTCAATGGAGGAGGTGGAGCGGCACACGGAGGGCGAGTCGGTGGGGCGTCCCCATGTGGCACGGGCGATGGTCGACGTCGGGGCGGCGCTCTCCATCAACGACGCCTTCGATCGCTATCTCTCCGATAGGGGCCCCGCGTACGTCCCCAAGCCGCTGCCGGACTTGGAGACCGTCACGGCGCTGGTGCGCCGCGTGGGCGGCGTGACGTCGGCAGCCCATTTGAAAGAACGGGGCACTAGGAAGACCTTGACCCGCTTGCGACAGGCGGGCGTCGATGCCGTGGAAGTACTGCATCCATCTCACGACGACGGGACGGTATCCCGGCTCCGAGCGTGGTCGACCGATTTGGGACTGCTCAAGTCCGGCGGGTCGGATTGGCACGGAGAGGACGCCGCAACAGATCCCCGTCGCAAGATCGGGGGCCTCAGTGTTCCGAGAGAATGGCTGGAGGAGCTGGAGCGCCTGCGCCACACCCGAGGTGGGTGAGGGAACCGGCGCGCAGCAGAGTTCGTTGAGAGGGCAACATCGAATTCATAGACAGAGGGCAATGTGACCAGCGGCGACAAGACCAATTACGACGTGATCATCATCGGGGGCGGACCTGCAGGGCTCTGTGCGGCGATGTACGCCGGCCGAGGCATGTTGGGTTCCCTCTTGATCGAGCGGGGTTTGCCGGGTGGTGAGCTTCTCAATACGGAGTTGATCGAAGACTATCCCGGATTCGAGAGCATTCTGGGGCGCGACCTGGCCGAGAAGATGACCAGTCACGCCAAGAAATTCGGCGCCAACATCGTCACGGATACCGTCGTTACGATCGAGAAGATGGAGGACGGGGACTTCGCGGTGCGGACTGAACTCGAAAGGACGTATCACGCGCCGAGCGTGATTCTCACGGCGGGCGGGTCGCCCAACAAGCTCGACGTGCCCGGCGAGGCCGAGTACGCCGGACGAGGCGTGTCCTACTGCGCCGTGTGTGACGGGGCGTTCTTCAAGGGTGAAACGATCGCCGTCGTCGGGGGTGGCGATGCCGCCCTGGAAGAAGCCAACTACCTAACCCGATATGCGGAGAAGGTCTACCTCATTCACCGTCGCGATGAGTTTCGCGGCTCCGCACTGCTGCAGCAGCGGACGTTCAACAACGAGAAGATCGGGGTCCTGCGCAGCAAGGTTGTGGAGGAGGTGGAGGGCGGTCCCGGCGGCGTCACCAATCTGAAGCTCAAGGACACGAAGACCGGCGGGCTGTCGGACCTCGCCGTGACCGGCGTGTTCGTGTTCGTCGGGTTTACGCCGAACAGCGGTTTGATCAAGGGACACTTCGATCACGACGAGAGCGGCTACGTGATCACGGACTGGAACATGATGACGTCGATCCCGGGGCTCTTCGCCGCCGGCGACCTCCGGGTACAGTTGACACGCCAAATCACCACCGCCGTGGGTGACGCGACGACGGCGACGATCGCGGTGGAGAAGTATTTGGCGGAGCGCAAAGAGGCGCATGCCACCGTTGGCTCAACCTGAGATCGTCTGCCTCACGAACGGCGCGTTTGCGGAAAACGCCTACCTCGTCGCCGATCCGTCATCCGGCGACGTGGTGATCGTGGATCCCGGAGAGGAGGCGGGACTGTTCCTCCGCCGCATCGAGACGGAGCGGTGGACGCTCCGCGCGGTGTGGCTCACCCACGCCCACCTCGACCACGTCGCCGGCGTGGCGGAGATCGTCCGGGCGACGGGTGTCGAGACATACCTCCATCCCGACGACCGACAGCTCTACGACGGAACCGAAGCGCAGGGCAAATGGCTGGGAGTGGAAACGGAGGCGCCGCCGGCGCCGGACCACACGCTGGCCCACGGTGATGCGGTGGCGGTGGGCGACTGTTCCTTCAAGGTGGTGCACACACCGGGACACAGCCCGGGGAGTGTGTCGTTTATCGGGTCGGGGGCGGCGTTGGTGGGAGACGTGCTCTTCGCCGGATCGGTGGGGAGGGTGGACCTCCCCGGCGGCGACGGCCCCACACTCTTGAAGAGCATCGAACGGGAGTTGATGACGCTGCCCGATGACACCACAGTGTATCCGGGACACGGTCCGGCAACGACGATCGGCCGGGAGCGTGCGAGCAATCCTTACGTGACGGGAGCGTACCCGCTTGTTTGATCCGCGCCAGCCGCGGGTACCAGCAACCACGCAATCCTTGCCTGCCCTCCGAGGCGTCCGGAAGGGAGGATCCATCAATGCCGAAGGGGGGATTCGAACCCCCACGGGCTTGCGCCCACTGCGCCCTGAACGCAGCGCGTCTACCAATTCCACCACTTCGGCGAGGATCTTCCGAAGAAGAGCCGAATAATAGAATAGGGGGCCCAGCCCGGCAAGGCTGTGGTTGACCGCCCGGAAGTTGTTATCTATCTTGGATTTAGCTCGTGTTTAGTCGTGGATCCGCAAGCGCTCGAAACGAGCAGATCTTGGCCCGGAACCCCAAGGCCCGCCATGACTACCATATCATGGAGACCTGGGAAGCCGGGCTCGTGCTAACGGGGTCTGAGATCAAGTCCGTCCGAGCCGGCAAGGTAAGTCTCAAGGGCGCGTACGGGATCCTTCGCCGTGGAGAGCTGTGGCTGGAAGGCATGAGCATTTCACCGTACGAGTCGGGTGGGTACGCCAACCACGAACGGGAGCGGCCGCGCAAGTTGTTGATGCATCGCCGGGAGATTCGCAGGATGATCGGCGCCGTGGAGCAGCAGGGCCATGCCCTCGTGCCCCTCGACGTGCATCTCAGCAAGGGCTACGCCAAGGTGACCCTCGCCTTGGGACGCGGAAAGAAGCTTCACGACAAGCGTGAGGATCTCAAACGCAAAGACGCGGAGCGGGAAATGGCCCGCTCGATGAGGCGACGCCGGTGATGTGGACGACGGCGCTGCTCATCGGCGCGATGGCACTCGGAGAGACGGCCGAGTTGGAGGAAGTGCCGTCTGCCGTGATCGTCGCGACGTCCCGGGGCGTGCGGGCGATTGCCGTCTCCACCACGCGGGGACATCCGGCGCTCCCCACCGATGAGCTGAGGATGTTGCTTCCGGTGTCGTCCAGGGTGGGGGCCGACGATTGGGCGACGGTGGAGTTCGCCGGACAGGCTTTCCGGTTCCTCTTGAACGCGCCTCTTTTCCAGTTTCGGAACCGCATCATCCCGGTAGTGGGCGGCGCCTACCTGCGACACGACTCCCTCTACGTGCCGCTCCAATGGTTGGCGGAATACATCCCGCGATCGTTCGAGGAGGCGTATCGCTACGATCCGCTGGCTGCCCGATTCGAGCAAATCGGTGTGACTCCCATCGCCTCCCGGGTGAGCCAACCTCCGTCCAACGGCAGCCTCGGGGTCGCGCTGTCCGACGCGCCTGCAGCGTCACGACGTTTGGGGCTGAAATGGAAACACCGAGTGGTGGTGGACGCGGGCCACGGGGGCACCGACCCGGGCACCAACAGCGGCGGTGTGGTGGAGAAGAGGGTCACGTTGTCCATCGCGAAGGAGCTCCAGCGAGAGCTCGAGGGCCGGGGGATCGATGTCGTGATGACCCGTACCACCGACCGGCTGGTTCCGTGGAGCCGTCGGGCACCTCTCTGCCAGGATGACTGCGATCTCTTCGTGAGCGTTCACGTGAACGCCCTCGAGCCAGCGCCGGGGTATCGCAACGTTGCGGGCCTGGAGACCTACTTCTTCGATCAGCGGAAACAGAATTCTCCCGATCGTATCGCGCAGCGTGAAAACAGCTCGTCACGTTACCAACCGGAGGCCGATCGCGTTGTGGACGACCCCCTCACGGCGATCCTGAGTGACCTGGAAGAGAGCGAGTACCTCAGGGAGTCGGCGGAACTCGCGGCCAACGTGCAGGAACGGGCGGCCCGGGTGCACCCCAACGGCTCCCGTCGCGTGGCGCAAAACAACTTTCAGGTGCTCCGGTGGGCTACGAGACCGGCGATCCTCATCGAAACCGGTTACAGCACCAACCGGCGGGACGCGCAGTTCCTGTCCTCGCAGGATGGCCGGCGGCGACTGGCTTCCGGGATAGCTGACGGCCTCGTGCAATACCTTCTACATTACGAGAGCATGATCAGTCAGTAATTGATGCGACTCCGCCGAACCCCCTCCTTTGTCGTCCTCTGCTCCGTCGTCCTAGGGTGTGCCTATTACAACGGTCTCTACAACGCCAACCGCCTAGCCGGCGAGGCCCAGAAGGCCGAGCGGGAAGGTCGCCGCAGTGAAGCCCAGTCGCTGTGGGCGCAGGCGGCGGTGAAGGCGGAGTCGGTGGCGACCCGCTATCCCACCAGCAAGTACCGAGATGATGCGCTGCTCATGCAGGGCCGCGCCCTGCAGGCCATCGGCGAGTGCCGCGACGCCATCGCACCGCTGGAGGAGGCGGTGGTCATCAGCCCCGACCTGAATCTGCGGGCGCAGGCCGGCTTGCTCCTGGGAGAGTGTCAGCTGGTAATGGGCCAACCGGAGGCGGCAGTGGTACGGCTGTCACCGGTGGTGGACCACCCCGACCCGTCGATGTCGAGCCAGGCGCTGCTGTGGCGTGGGAGGGCGGCCATGGCCCGGGGAGAGCCCGCCGTAGCCCTCCCTGACTTCCGGCGAACGGCAGAGCCGGTCGCGGTGTTTGACCGAGCCGCGGCATTCACGGCGCTGGGGCAGGTGGATGAAGCCGCCTCCGCTCTGGACACCGCGCTAGGGCTCGCCTTTGACGAAGCCGAGTGGACCCCGGTCTTGGAGGCCCTTGGGCGGGTGAACCGGGGCGCTGCGTCGGCCTTGGTGCAGCGTCTCACAGACCGGCGCGATTTGACGTCGGGTGAACGGGCGCGGCTCCTCATGGCCGACGCCCAACGTTGGGCCACCGTCGACCCGGCGCACGCGAGGGACCGATTCACCGCGGCTGTGTCCGCAGCGGGCGATTCCCTGGAGGGCCGGGTGGCCCGGGCCCACCTCGCCATGGCGGAGGCGCGGCAGACCACTGACCCGGATCGGGTGGTGGAGCTCACCGACGAGTTGGGGGCGCTCATGCTGGAGGGTGGGGAGGTGATCAACCTCGCCGGGCACTTTGCCGACATGCTCGACGGCATCGTGTTCGCCCTGGGACCTCCGGAGCCCGTCCACCCCGATCTCCACCTCTTTCGCAGCGCCGAGGAGGCACGGGATTCGCTTTGGGCGGAGCCGCTGGCGGGCAGGCTGTTTCTCCTGGTGGCCGAACGGTACCCCGGCTCGGTGATTGCCCCGAAGGCGCTGCTGGCGGCGGCCGCGCTGCGGCCGGAGATCGCCGATTCGGTTGGCC
>JBDHAF010000040.1:0-24388 GCA_039588255.1 Gemmatimonadota bacterium
CGGACGGACTAGCGGCGATTTTGAGAAGTGTCCCATCGAACCACCACTGGGATTGGGAGATGTAACCCGCCGAGGACCAGTAGGGGTTAGTCAACTTGGCAAGCCCCTCGTAGAGAAAGTGCCACCCAATGAGCATTCGGAGGGCCACCAACACGGTCGCCTGGAAGTTCGTGTAGGGCTTTGCGAGTACTTGCATAGGCTCCGCCTCTTCTTTGTTAATGGACCGCGCTCTTCCACCCTCGCGATGTCGAGCGCATTCCTTTTCTATCGATGATCAGACACTCCCGGCCGGGGAGCGAGTCAATGAACGCGGCTCCTTCGTGTGGCTCCATGACGAAGACGCTGGTGGCCAAGGCATCGGCCTCCATCGTCGAGGGTGCCACAATGGAGACGCTCACGTTCTGCGTGGGCGATCTGCCCGTCCGTGAATTCACAATGTGATGAAAGAGCTTTTCCCGGTCGAAGTAGACTTCGTAGCTCCCTGACGTGGCCACCGCCGCATCCCGCAGGTGGATCGCGTCTGGGAATTCTCCCTGCTTCGACGGATCTTGGACCGCGACGGTCCACGGCTGCTTTTGTTCTTTGACTCCGGCAGTTCTGATATCTCCGCCGGCGTTGATCAGGTAGTTCTTGACGCTGTGCTTTCGCAGCGCGGCGGCACAGGCGTCGACGATAAAGCCTTTGGCAATTCCATCGAGGGTTATCGACATGCCGGACCTCTTGAAACCGATCCGCTGCCGAGACAACTCAATATTTCGCGATCCGACCAGCTCCAGTACCGCCACCAGGTCACCTGGCGTCGGCTCTTGAACTGCGTTTCGATCCCACTCTCTGCGGAACAAGTCCACGACAGGCGCAATGGAGATATCGAAGGTCTCCCGGCTCAGCGCGTGGTGATAGAGGGACTGAACCACGACCTCCAGCAGCTCCGGTGGGGGGCCGAGCAGCCGGCCTTCTTCGTTCAGAGTCGTGACCGCCGAGGCGCTGTCGTAGCGGTTGAAGATCTCGATCAACCGATCCATCTCGTCGAAGGCCCGACCGATCGCCTCTTCCGCCCGTTGTTGGGAGGAGCAGATCGCCGATATGGACACGAGCGTCCCCATGGCGGGGCGACTGCTGACCACCTTGTACCGTTGGCGATCCACGCTCACGGCTTCGGTCGTGATCGGCGAGGCATCGACGGGTTCGAGCCCCAAATCACTGAGCCTACGAGCGATGCGAGCAGTTTCTTGCATGTGTAGCTCGACACTCCGGTTGTTCGATGACACCGGCCGGATGCGGTGCCTCTGGGGAAACAGCCGGACTGGGTTGCGGATGCGGTGTCCCCTACGGAGTTTGCAGCGGCTCCGTAGAACTACCCGGTTACATAACCGCGTAAACCCTTCGGTTTTAGGGAATTTGCCATGAATAAAACGTTAAAATTTGCTCCGCTCCTCCCCTTGGTACTTGGGCTTGGTGGTTGCGCCGGGGACTGCACTCTTGAGGCAGCCTTGGTCACCGTCACGGTGGAGGATTTATTGGCCGGCATCCAAACGCTGTCGTCCGACGAATTCGAGGGCCGCGCGCCGTCATCATTGGGCGAAAACAAGACCATGGAGTTTCTCCGGATCGAATTCGAGCGGTTGGGATTCGAACCCGGGAACGGAGAGAGCTTTTACCAAGACGTGCCGTTGGTCGCCATCACGGCCAATCCGGGCATGCTCGAGATACGCGGCAATGGCACCAGCAACCGGTTCCGGTACGGGGAACAGTTCGTCGCCGCGACGAAGCGAGTCGTCGACCGGTCCGGCATCGACAATTCGGAGTTGGTCTTCCTGGGATACGGGGCCGCGGCGCCGGAATACGAATGGAACGATTGGGAGGGTATGGACCTTCGCGGCAAGACGGCGGTGGTGCTGGTGAACGACCCCGGATTCGCCACCGAAGACCCTGCCCTCTTCAACGGTCGCGCCATGACGTACTACGGCCGCTGGACCTACAAGTTCGAGGAGGCGGCCCGCCAGGGGGTGGATGCGCTGTTCATCGTGCACGAGACCGCGCCGGCGGCGTACCCCTGGGGTGTGGTGCAGCGGGGCTGGTCGGGGCAGGAGTTCGGGCTGGTGGCCGAGGACGACAACATGTCCCGGGCGGCGATCGAAGGGTGGTGGACCGTGGAGACCGCCCGAACGATTTTCGAGCAGGCCGGCTTCAACTATGACTCACTGAAGTCCCTGGCGAGCCAACGGGACTTCACACCGGTGCCCTTGGGCCTCACCGCCTCGGTATCGGTGCGGAACACGGTCGAGCGGTCCGCGTCCCGCAACTTCCTGGCGCTGCTGCCCGGCTCCGACCGGGCCAACGAGTACTTCGTGTACATGGCCCACTGGGATCACTTCGGTATCGGCACGGCCGTCAACGGCGACACCATCTACAACGGGGCGTTGGACAACGCCACCGGCACGGCGGCACTCCTGGAGCTCGCCGAAGCGTTCGCCTCGCTGGAGCAGCGACCCTCACGGTCGATTTTGTTCCTCGGAGTCACCGCCGAAGAGCAAGGACTGCTGGGTTCGGCTCACTACGGCCAAAATCCGGTGTATCCGCTGGAAGAGACGGTGGCGGCTCTCAACATGGACGTCCTCAACGTCTACGGCCCGATGAACGACATCAGCATCATCGGTTACGGCAATTCGGAGCTCGACGACTATCTGGTCGAGTTCGCCACTGCGGCCGGCCGGGAGGTAAAGGGCGATCCCAATCCCGCGGCGGGCTCCTACTACCGTTCGGACCACTTCAACTTCGCGAAGGTGGGCGTACCGGCCCTCTACCCGGGCAACGGCGTGGACCACGTTGAGCACGGCGAGGAGTGGACCAGGGCCCGAAGCGACGAGTGGCGGGCTCAGCATTACCACCAGCCATCCGACGAGTACACTCCGGATTGGGATCTCACGGGTGCCGTCGCCGACCTGCGCATCTTTTTCCGAATCGGGCACCGCATCGCCAACGAAACGACTTTCCCCAACTGGAAAGAGGGATCGGAGTTCAAGGCGATCCGCGATGCGATGATGGGAAACCAATGAGGACTCTCGTCTTGGCCGCAGCCGCCACGCTCGTGGGATGCGCCACCCTGCAACAGATCGCTTCGTTCCGGGAGCCCCAATTCGAGGTGCAGCGCGTCGAGCTCACCGGACTGGGGCTCCAGGGGGGCTCCTTCAACCTGGTGCTGGACGTGTTCAACCCCAACACGTACGACCTGCCGGCCACGAGCTTGGAGGTGGACATCGCCTTGGAAGACACACCATTCGGGGCTGTCGCGCTCGACAACCCGCCGACCCTTCCCGGCGAAGAGCACGCCACGGTCGTGTTGCCTGTGAAGTTCAACTGGACAGGGGTTGGCGCCGGCGCCCGGGCAATCCTCACGCGCGGCGCCGTGCGCTACAGCGCCGACACGCGAGTGGGGTTGGATACACCCCTCGGGGCACGAGCCGTGTCGACCCTGCTTCAGGGTGAGGTGCCGGTGGTGGAGCTGCTGCGGTAGCTAGATCCCGCCTTGGATCAGCAGGTCCTCCTCTAAACCAGTGAGTGCACGCAGGAAGTCGGCCACCACCCGGGCATCGATTTCAACACCCATCCACCGCTCCAAGGCCGAGTACACTGCATGTCGTTCATCGAGGTCCGCGATCCTCACTCGGTGATCGCCACCGTCCTGGAGAATCCACTCCATATCCAACATCGAGGCGGGCTCCGCCACGGCGCCGCCGGTCCAGGGATCAATACTGCCGTAGATGTAGACGATCTCTTCTCCCTCGGTCTGGAGCCAACGATAGACGTCCACAACGGTGGACGGATCGTAGACCAGCTCCACCCCAAGCGGGTCGAAGGTCGCCTTGCCCACGTGCCCCGGCTCATACACTAAGAGGTCAGCGAGGTGATCGTACGTCCTGGCAGGATAGCCGATCTGGGTAAACGCCTGGTAGACGTAGGGCCGGTAGTAGTAGCTCCTGTCGTCGGACGAACGCTCCAACCGAACGACGTCGGCTAAATGCTCCAACATCTCGTCGTACGTGGCGACCCCGAGCTGGGGGATCGACGCGCAGTCGTACGTGTGGTATTGCCAAAACGTCCAATCATACGAACGGACTGAAGATTCGAACACAGCCTCCACGTCCCGCGTCATCTGGAGACCGCGCTCCGCGAACCAATCGGCAAACCGCCCCAGCAGGCTGTCTCGTTGCTCCAGCATGGTTCGCTGGAACCCTTGAATCCGGCTGTGGCATTCGTCACCGCCGATCGACTGGAGAAAGCCGATGAATCGTGGGTCGGCGGTGCCGAACACAAGGGGGGCAACGTACGCGATGGTGGCGTCCACGTCCTCCGGATAGAATCGCCGGTGGAACAGTACGGTCTCTCCGCCTTTACTGATGCCTGCACTCACCCACGGACCGGGATACACCTCCTTGAACAGCTCGACGATGTGGTGATGATCCGCCGCCGATTGCTCGACGGTCAGATACTGCCAATCCATCGCGTCCGGCTCGGCATCGACGAAAAACCGGTGAGTGACGTTGAGACAGTTGGTCCCCAAAACCTCCGCAATCTCCTGCCCCGACCTGGGGGTCGTGCCGTACCCGCTGGGGGCGAAGACCATGGGCAGGTTCTCATCCAAGTGGGACAAGTACGCCCGCTGGGTGAACTGCGGACCGTTGGGCGCGTCGTGGTTCACCGGTTGGGTGATGTCGAGTTGAAACGCCCGAGGATAGTCGTAGTAGGGATCGATCTCCGTGACCGTCACGCCCGGTAAGGCTCGCAGCTGGGCGATGATGTCAACTGGCTCGGTGGGGTTGTCACACGAGAGCACCAGCAACAGGATTGCCGGCGCCAAGAGGTTCTTCTTGACCATGGTTGGTAGCCTGTATGAAGCTTTGTTCAACCCCCCATCGACCCTCCCCTCTTATAAACGAACATGGGAGGTGGATCATACCAAGGTTTGCCTTCCCGGGAGCCCTGAAGGCATCTTCCGTACAGGATTCGGGATCGACCCACACGGAGGTGGACCATGCAGCTCTCTGATGGCATTCCGGTCGACTCCTACGGCTGCACCGACATCGGCCACGTGCGACGCACCAACCAAGACCAGTTCCTCATCGCCGAGCTGCACAAGGTCATCGACGTCACCCACACCAGCATCCCGGAACACTATCAGCAACGGTTCTCCAGCGGGGCCCGGGCGCTAATGTTGCTGGTCGCAGACGGAGTCGGCGGCACGGTGGGCGGCGAGGAGGCCAGTGCGCTCACGCTGGACACGGTGGTCAGTTACGTGACCAACTCCATGCGGTGTTTCTACAAGCTGGACCACCAGGTGCAACAGGAGCTCATGAGCGAGTTGGCCCGATTGGTGCAGGAGAGCGACGCCGCCGTGCGCTCGGAAGCCCTGCAGACGAGTCATGGCAGCATGGCCACTACGCTCACCATGGCCCACGTGCTCTGGCCCCGGGCCTATATCGTGCAGATTGGCGACAGCCGCTGCTACCACTCCCGCCAGCAGACGATGGTTCAGGTCACTAAGGACCAGACCATGGCCCAGAGCATGGTGGAGGAGGGGCTTCTCGACCCCGACCAGGTACAGGAGTCCCCTCTGAGTGACGTCTTGACCCAGGCCATCGGCATCGGAGACGAGGAGGTCACCGCCGAGATCTCCCAGGTGGAGCTGGAGCCGGGAGACACAGTGATGCTGTGCACCGACGGATTGACAAAGCACGTCGGCGACCAGCGCATACGGGAAGTCCTCGTCGAGGCATCCTCAGCACAGGCGGCTTGCGAGTCGCTGCTGCAGGAGGCCCTCGACGACGGCGGCACCGACAACACGACCGTCGTCGTCGCCACCTTCCGATAAGCCACCGGGCGGCTCTACCGCCGAGTCCTGGCCTATCCTTGAGCGAGGATCGGCTGCAGCTGCTGCGCGTACTGCCGGCTCGCCGCGTCCGGCGTCGTAAGCTCGATCTCCGCCGTGCTGCGCACTCCCAACCCCAACTCCGCGGCGCGCTGGATCTGTTCTTGCTCGAAGATCTTCCGGCCCATGATGGCCTCGTTCGATCCGAGTTCCTTCAGCACGGCTAGGCCCACCGCATCGACCGCTACCCGGTCCGTCCCGGCAATGATCACGTCCGCCTTCCGGTGTTCGCCTTGGGATGGGCCGCCGTCCACGAACGCGTCCACGCCGTCGAGTACGATCAGTTGGGGTTTGTAACCGCCGTTCAGCTCGGCGATCATTCTTCGCATATCGGGCGAGCGGTGCATGGTGCGGCGAGGATTCGCGCCATTGATCCGCTTGGGCGTCAGGCCCACCGCCAACTTGAGCGACATGGTGAACACCCCCCCGTACTGGTGTGTCTTCAAACAGCACGTTGAGACGAGGTATTCGGCGTTGACCGCGTGCCGCGGTAGGTAGTACCCCTCCGGCCAGTGCGTTCCGGTGGAGGGGAAGTGGACCCAATCGCTCTCTGGCATCTCGTCGAAATTGACGATGCCGAATTCGCTGGCCTCGGCCAGATCGAAGATACCCTTCTCCTCCATCACACCCCTGGTGTTGGGGGGTCCACTCGACTCTCCAAGCGTAATGTCCCTGGCGCCCCGCTCGTGTAGTTCGTACACGAGCTGGCTCAGCGTATCGTTGTGTGTCGATCCGGGAGCGTCATCCGCAGTATTGAAATTCGGCTTCACCACCACCCGCTTGTCGTTCGCGCCCGTCACATCCAGCAGCTTCAGCGCCTGGCTCACGCCTTGCTTACGATCACCGGTCTTCACCAGAACGACCTTCGAGTTCCTGGCCGGCCTGTCGGGACTCCGAAAGTCGATCCCGGTTGCCGGGAAAAGAGCCAGGCCTGCTGCCGAGCTCTTGAGAAAATTGCGCCGGCTAATGATAGACTCACCATTGACGCTCATGTTGACCCCTTTTTCCAAACATGTTTTAGGTCCTCGTACTCCGGTTTTTCCTTTACGATGTTACCGGTCGTCGTCTGACCGATCTTGAATCTCACGTCCTGTCCGTCGAGTTGGCGGACTTCATAGGACCGCTCCAGCTTCAGCCGATCCCACGATCGATAGCGTAAGCCAAACGTCGACGTGTTGCGAAGAATCCAGTCGGCCAACTCCGCCCACTGTTCAGGGACGGCGAGTACCGAGATCTGCACCGCCGGGCGCCCTTTCTTGCCGACGATGTTCGTGGACCAGACGTCCACCGCTCCCGCATCGCGAAGCTGTTCGGTTATCCACCCGACGCGTTCTCCCGGTTCATCATCGATGTTGAAGCAGATCTCCGTCACCGTGTCGGAAGCGAAGTCAGTCGAGGGTGTGCCGTTTGAGCCCTTTGCCTCTTCCGTGTCGAACAACGCCACGCGGAACACATTCGGGTACGAACCCAGGTCCTTCGTTCCCGATCCCATCCCCTGGGCCCGGAGCGTGCCCGCGGGCCACGAATCGACAAACGTGGGTGCCAGGGCCTTGAGGATGGCGAGGCCGGTCGGCGTCGAGAGCTCGATATCGGATTTCGTGATGGCAGCGGGTACGTCCGCAATGGGGAAACCTTCGGCGAGGCGGGCCGTCGCCGGCGGTGGCACCGCATGCACCCCGTGCTGGATCTGGATGGATCCCCGTCCGAGTTTCACCGGGGTGGCCAGCACACGATCGGGCGCCACCGCGCTCACGCACAGCCCCGCCAGGGCCACGTCCACCACGGAATCCACCGCGCCGACTTCGTGGAAATGGACTTGATCGACGGGGATGCCGTGGGCATCGGCCTCGGCTTCCGCCAACAGGGCGAACACCTTTCCGGCGAACTCCTTGGCGGCGGTCGCCAGGTCGGATTTCTTGATCACACGATCGATGTCCCGATATGCCGTGTGGGCATGGCTGTGTCCTGCCCCTTGTGACTCTCCGGAGTCGAGCTTCACGTGATAGTCCGCATGCGCACCCGCCTTCACCTGGACGTGGGTGGCACGCATGCTGGCCGTCGTGCGATCGGATATGGTCACTTCGACGTCGCGGATCCCCAATTGCCCGGGCACCGCCCGCACGGCATCCGGATCGACCAACCCGGCGTCGATGAACGCCGCCGCAAACATGTCCCCGGCGATACCAGCCACGCTTTCCAGTAGCAGGGTCTTCACGCTAGATCTCGGCTCCTTCCGCCGCCGACGACTCCGCTCGGTCTGCCTCGGCCTCCCGCACCCCCCGCACGATGTGACACGCCGCGACGGCGCCAGAGAACCCGGCGTCAATGTTCGTTACCGTGACCCCAGGGGCACAGGAATTCAGCATGGTGAACAAGGCGCTCAGCCCGCCCAAACTCGCCCCGTAGCCCACGCTCGTGGGCACGCCGATCACCGGGCGTCCGACGAGCCCGCCGATGACACTCGGAAGGGCGCCATCCATCCCCGCCACCACCACGATCGCGGCGGCCTTCCTCAACAGCGGGAGCGCATTGACCATGCGATGGACGCCGGCCACACCCACGTCTGTCACCTTCTCGTACGCGACGTTCATCGCCACACACACCTCACACGCCTCTTCCACCACCGGCTGGTCGCTCGTCCCGGCAGAGACGACAGTCACAAACGGTTCACCGCTCGAGGCATCTTTGGGTACCGGCGAGTTCACAAGGGCCGTCCGTCCTGTCCGGTTCAGGCGAGCCTTGGGATATGCGGCCTCCACCGCATCGAGACGCTCCGTATCGAGTCGCGTCACGAGAACGGGTTCCCCCGGCTGGGATAGGCGCTCAACGATCTCTAAGATCTGAGAGACCGTCTTCCCCTCCCCGTACACCACCTCGCCGAGTCCCAAACGCACGTGTCGGTGAAAATCCGGAGTGGCAAACGGCGTTACGTCGCTGCGGAACGGCCCCTGCTGCAGTTGCTCGAGGGCGTCGTTCACGGGCACCAGGCCCTGCGCCACCTCCCGCAGCAACCGAGCGAGATCGTGGTCGTTCACGCGTTTCCACCTCCGGTGCGGTACCCGGCGAGATCGAGGGTCACCCAGCGATACCCTCGTTCCTCAGCCCCACGAACGAGCTCGCCTCGAAGCGGCAGCACCTTGTTCATCTCCTCCGGGGCCACTTCGATTCTAAGGAAGAAGCCGGGCCGGGCATCACAGACGCGCACGCGACAGACCTTGACCCCGCCACGGCGGAGCATCGTCTCCATCGCCTCCACGTCGTCCAGCTGTTGGCTCGTGATCGAGAGGCCGGTCATGATGCGGGAGCTGAGGCACGGACTCGCCGGCTTGTCTGCCAGCTCCAAGCCGTGCGCCTGCATCAAGGTGCGGATGTCGTCTTTGCTCAAGCCGGCTTCAGCGAGGGGACTCAACACACTCCTCTCCAACGCCGCTTTGTGCCCCGGCCGCGCATCGTGACGGTCCGACGCGGAATATCCATAGGCGATCCAACGCATGCCTCGTTCGGTTGACAATCGCTCCGCGATGCGAAACAACTCGGCCTTGCAGTAGTAACACCGTTCCTCATTGTTTCTCACGTATTCGGGATCCTGCATCTCGGCGCTCCGCTCGATTACGTGCTCGACGCCCAGGCGTTCCGCAAATCGAACGCCGTCGTCCAAATCTCGTGATGGAACGCTCTCGCTGACCGTGGTCAGCGCAACAACATTCCCTTCTGCTTGGGACGCCGCCCGGCCCGCCGCCCACAGCAAGAACGCGCTGTCGACGCCACCGGAGAACGCGACCACCAGGCCGTCCCGAACCAGCAGGCGCAACCGCTCGTCGAGTCTCGTGAATTTTTCCTCGAGCGTGTCGTCCGAATGGGAGCGGGGCATCTTGCCCGTCGTATCGACGATCGGGAGCGAAAGTGGATTGAGACTCTGCGCGTGACTCATGGTCTCTCGGCCTCGTTGGCGCCATTCTACGATACAGAGTCCCGCAGCACGTCACTACCGAAAAGAAACTCCACCCCGGATATGTGTGGAGATCTTCATAATGAACTTAAGAAACGGTTAGTCGATGGCGTGAACCGACCCATCGACCGGGACACTGGCGTCCCACCCCAGGCGCTCCTCGATGGCTGTAACGAAATCGTCCGATCCGGTCGGCTCGCCGTGCACCGCGTAGGTGTGACTGGGTTTGCGACCGAAGCCGTTGAGCCACCGGAACAACTCGTCCCGGTCCGCGTGGGCCGACAATCCGTGAATAGTCTCCACCCGGGCGCGGACTCGAACCTTCTGCCCATGCATGCGGAGTTCCCGAGCGCCCTCCTGCAGCATCCTTCCCCGAGTTCCCGCCGCCTGGAAACCCGTCAGGAGCACCGTGGTCCGCTTGTCGGGGAGCCGGCGCTTGAGGTGGTGGAGAATGCGCCCGCCCGTGGCCATCCCGCTGGCGGAGATGATGATCACCGGGCCCTCCAGGTGCATGAGGGCCTTCGACTCGATGACGGTCCTCGCCGTGCGGAACATTCGGCTGTGGAGTGGTGAGCGCCCAGCGGTCATGAGCTCCCCCATCTCGAGATCGTGCTCCTCGGGATGGCGCAGGTACACGTCGGTGACATTGATGGCCATCGGGCTGTCGGCGTAGATCGGGAGCACGGGAATCCGCCCCTCCGCCTCCAACTCTCGCAACCGCCACAACACTTCTTGCGTCCGGCCAACGGCGAAGGCCGGAATGACAAGG
The DNA here is from genome assembly GCA_039588255.1 of Gemmatimonadota bacterium. Classification (GTDB taxonomy): domain Bacteria; phylum Gemmatimonadota; class Gemmatimonadetes; order Gemmatimonadales; family GWC2-71-9; genus B3T1B10. The sequence goes on from JBDHAF010000040.1 coordinate 10,645, forward strand.
GCGCCGCCGCGCGCAGCACTCTCGCGCACCACCCGGGCCAACTCTTCGTCCGGATCGCCTTCGTGTCGCCGGTTGCCGTACGTGGATTCGACCAGAAGCACGTCGGCCTCTTCGATCAGGCCCGGATCTTTGAGAATCGGGCGATCCCATCGTCCCAGATCTCCCGAAAACACCACGCAGCGTCCGTGGGTCCCGTCCAGGTCGAGTTGCACCGTGGCCGATCCCAGGATGTGGCCCGCATGACGGAAGACCCCTTCGATCCCGTCGGCGACGGGAAACGGCTCCCCGTACGATTGGGCAACGAGCTGCGGCAGCATCCGCTCCACGTGCTCCATCGTGTACAGCGGTTCGGCGGGTTTGTGTTTGGAGTATCCGAACCGGTTGGCGTGGGCTGCCTGCTCTTCCTGCAAGTAGGCTGAATCCCGGAGGAGAATCGCAGCCAGCTCCTGCGTGGCAGGCGTGCAGTAGATGGGACCATCGAATCCCCGATGTGCAAAGAGGGGGAGGTAGCCCGAGTGGTCCAGGTGCGCATGACTCAACACCACCGCATCGACGGCCTTGGGGTCGACGGGCGGCGCGGCCCAGTTTCGGAGCCGCAGCTCCTTTAGTCCTTGGAACAGGCCGCAGTCGAGGAGGACCTGGGAGCCGTTGGCGGAGACGAGATGTTTGGACCCCGTGACGGTACCAGCGCCGCCCAGGAAGCGGACGGTCGGGAATTTCAATGGTGTCGTCATCAATGCAAACTAAAGGAGGATGACGGGGACGGCTTCCACGGACCTCACTCCGCTCGCATTGTCACCAACGGGTCCACCCTCGTGTAACGGACCACCGGGATCCAGACGGCCAGCGCGGCTGCGGCAAGGAGGATCGCCGGCGCCACGACGAGGATCATGGGATCCCGGGGGCTCACGCCGTAGAGCAAGCTCTCGAGAACACCCCCCATGGCGATGGCAGAGGCTACTCCCACCGCCGTGCCCAGAGCCACCACACCGAGCGAAGCGGAGAAGATCCGCTGCCGCACCGTTCCGGACGCGGCGCCAAGCGCCAGCCGAATGCCGATCTCCCGGGTTCGGCGGGACACGGAGTAGCCTGCCACACCGTAGATCCCCACTGCCGCCAGCAGCAGTGAGAGCGCCGCGAAGCCTCCCAGAACTGCCAGCGTGAACGTCCGTTCTCTGAGGCTCTCACCCACGAGGTCACTCATCGTGTGGATCATGCCCGGAACGTTGGGCGCCACCGCGCGGAGACGCTCTCGGGCCGCTCCAGCCAGAGCCGCGGGATCGCCGGCGGTGTGGATCACCGCAATGAGGTCTCCGGTGTAGCCCAGCCGTTGGGGCCAGTAGACAAAGACTTCCGGTTGGCCTCCAGCCTCCCGACGCCAGTCCCGAGCTTCCGCAACCACTCCGACTACAGTCAAATCCACCCCGCTCCAGAACCCAATGGTCTGCACCAACTTTCCGATTGCGTCCTCTCTCGGAAAGATTTTCCGAGCCAGCGCTTCGTTGAAGATGGCCACCGGAGGAGCGTTCGGTCCGTCGTCCCGGGAGAACACCCGGCCTTGAAGGACGGGAATGCCCATGGCGGTGAAGTAGTCTTCGTCCACCACCCTCCATCCCGAGCTGGTGCCGGGTCGGTCCGGATCCCTCGTGGGTGGAGGAGGAGAACGGAAGACGGGACCGGTCATCATCGTGCCTTCCATGGGGAGGTGATTCACGAAGCCCACGGTGGTGACGCCCGGCAGCGATTCGAACTCCCGCTTCAGCTCATCCAGCTCGGCGATCCGGCTCTCCGCAGTCTCGTACCGGTTGACCGTGAAGTCCATCGCCACCGTCAGGACACCCTCGGAGCGAAAGTATGTTTCCTCGGTGAGGACCTCCTGCAAGCTCCGGATCAACAGGCCGCCGGTCACCATCAGCACGACGGCAAGGGCCGCCTCCCCGCCAACCAAGAGATTCCACCCGACGCCTTGCTTCCCGGCACCGTCAAACCGCCGCCCTCCCCGAAGCGTGCCCGCCGGGTCGCCCGACGCGCGCAGCGCTGGGAGGAGACCAAACACGACGGAGGTCATCATCGTGGCGCCGAGGGCAAAGAGCATGACGCGGGAGTCCATCGAGACTGTTTGAAGCCTGGGCACCAAGTCCACTCCCCGTGACCGAATCAGCTCCAGCGCGAAAAGGGAGAGGACCAGTCCCACGACTCCCGCCAACCCCGCCAGGATCACGCTCTCGGTGAAAAGCTGTCGAACGAGGCGACCCCGCGCCGCCCCCAGGGCGGTGCGGATGGCCATCTCCCGTTCCCTCGTGGTGTTCCGCGCCATGAGCGTGCTGGCCACGTTGGAGCACGCCAGGAGCAACAGGACTCCGGCGGCACACGCGACGAGGACGAGCAGTCGGTCCGCCTCACCCAGGATCTCACCCCTGAGGGGACGCATGGACACCGCGACGGTTTGGGTCTCCCCGGGGTACGCCGCCAGAATTCCCTGTGCTATGCCGTCCATTTCCTCCTGGGCCTGCTGCCCCGTGACCCCCGGAGCCAGGCGGCCGATGGCGCGGTAGTTGTGAGAGTCCCTTATCCGCGGCGGACGGCGCTCCATCGCGACGTACACGTCCCCGTCTTCCAAAACCTTGAACCCGGGAGGCATGACTCCCACGACGGCGTGCGGTCTGCTCGCTATGGTCAGCGTGAGACCCTCGAGATCCGGGTCCGACCCGAAATGCCTTTGCCAGAACTCATACCCGAGGACCGCGACCGCCTCTCCCCCTTCACGGTTTTCTTCGGGCAGGATGGGACGACCCAACAGAGGCCGAACACCGAGCACGCTGAAGAACTCCCGGGACACGCCCAGGATCGTGCCGCGAGTGGGCTCCGCTCCGCCAAGCACCGAACCGTCATAGGCAAACCGTATGGCGAGAATCCCTTCGAAGCTCTGCGATTCATTTCGCCAATCGTCGAAGTTGGGATAAGACAAGTTGAGTTCCCGGCCGGTTGCCTGTCGTTCCCAAAGCATCACCAAGCGATCCGGATCACGAAATGGGAGGGGGCGAAGGAGCACGCCATTTACAAGAGTGAACGCGACGGTGGACGCACCGATCCCCAACGCGAGTGTGACGATGGAGACGAGCGTGAACGCGGGGTTCTTGGCCATACCCCGGAAGGCGTAGCGAACGTCTTGGAAGACCGTGCGCATGAGATCTCCTGGCGGCCGGCGCCGTAAGTCAGGGCGGGCCGGGTTGGATACGGTGAGTAGGTGTCGCCGCGTCCGTATTGCGCGGTTGCGGCCCAGCAACTCGGCGAGGGCGCTGACCGTGACGTCGGAGACGGCGCGGAGCCAGATCCACGTCCTTCCCCATGGTCCCCGGGCTTCCGCGAGGCGATCCCCGAACAGGAGCGTCATGTCGTCGCCGAACGATTCCCGCAATTCCCCCGGCAGGAGGGCGAGAAGTCGACGGTAGAGGCGCTCTGACGTCATCGCACCGCTCACGCCTGCGACCCGAGGTCGAGCCGTTTTGCCTCGGCGGCCAGGCTCTCAATTCGGGCCACCTCGGCACGGAGTACCTCCCGTCCGACTCTCGTCAGGCTGAAGTAGCGTCGCCGGGGGTCCACCTCCGTGCCCTCGGGCGGCCGGGCGTCCTCAACCAGCCCCTTCCTCAGGAGATCCCGGACGCGTCTGTAGAGGTTGGCCGAGTAGATCTTGGGCAGGTGCGTCTCACGGGCCTCGATCTGCTTGACGAGGCCGTATCCGTGAGCATCCCCCTCGGCGAGCACCAGGAGGATCCGGAGCTCCAAGGGGTGGAGCGGGAGAAAACTTTGGAGTTTAGGCGCTGTTCCGGGCATGGGGTTTCGCTTCCTGTGGGACACGGCGCTGCTTTCCTAATGACGTCATATTGACGGTATTTGTTTCAGCCAATCTCCGTCTCCCATTGAATTTCTATGGGACTCGGCCCATTCTTCCCCCAGAAAGGACCTACCGCGCACTACCACGGCGCAACCACGCAGCGCTCAAGTTTCAGCTTCCCACGCCGAAATCACGGAACAGGCGTGCACGCAGCCTCAGCGATCGGTACGCGGCCCGTCACAAGTCGATATCACGTTGCATCTCCTCCCCAATCACCGCACAATCGCTTTACGCTCCCGTGACATTTGCATGACACTCTTGTCGGGCTGCCGTGCTACACTGCGGCCACTCGTGAATGCTGCCTGGCGATGGCCTCGCAGTCCTATCGGCCAGAGCTCCAAGGACGCGCGTGCAGCATCACGAACAATCGAGCAGAGTATCGGCCCAGTCCTGCCAAGGAAGATGCGTATGAGCTGCATTCTCGTGGGCTAGATGCTCCTGCCGCATCAGCAGGCCAAAGGAGGTCGTCATGAGGAAGCTTCACGCTCTCGCCTTGCTGGGAATTCCGCTCTTCCTCGCAACGGGTTTCGTGAGCACACGGGTGGTGCAAGAGGGTGCACAGCAGGAACCCCCGGTGCCGGGCCCGAGCTACCAGTTCGAATCCCAACACTTCTCCATGCAGGAGACCGGGAGGCTCCTCGAGCGGTTGGGCACAGAGATTCAGCGCACCGGGACCGTCACCGTGGGCGGGAACGCCTATGCCGTGACCGGCTTTGGCGGCATCGAGTTCTCTTTGAGCCGTCGCGGCAACCGTACGGGGATCGAGATCGGATTCGGTTCTGACGGTCGAACAACCCCTCCAACCGGAGGCCGACGCCCGCGCACGGATTACGATCCCTATCAGCGAGGTGGGGGGAACTGGCAGCCGTCGGATGTCGCAGACCTGGTCGCTGAGCTTGGAGAAACGCTCGCCAGCACCGGCGTCTTCGTCCTCGAGAATCACCGCGTGGACTTCAGGGGTGCCGCAACCATCGACCAGCGGCTCATAGAGAGCACCTTGGGACGGGGCCTCCCATACGAGTTGGAGGTGCACGTGCTGTTCGGAGAGGGTGAGTTCGCGGGTCCTGATGACGATGAGGACTACGAAGAGGATCAGGGATACGGCCTGATCCGAAGTATTGCGAGAGCCCAGCAGCAGGATCGCGACCAAGCCGCCGTTGCCCAGATGTGGGCATCGCTCGCCGAGGATCTCACAGCTGGGCGAGTGCGCGTCGGGGACGAAGAGCTCGCAGTCGGGGAGAACGTACGTTTCGGACTCACGCATGTGACTGCTGTCGACGGTCAGTACGACAAGATCGAGTTCAGTCTCAGTTTCGGCCCCAGGCCGGAGCCGGGAGCGCGGGAGCCTCGGTGGGGTGATGAAGCGTTCAACGAGCCGACGGCGGACCTCGCGGCCATCCTGCAGCGGATTGGGGCCCAGATCCTGGAGGACGGAACCTTCGAGCTCGGCGGTGAGGTGTTCACCGTGAGTAGGACGGCCAACTGGGAGATCGGAGCCAACCCTCGTGGGTTCGGAGTCGAGGTCAGCTACCACCAGCCGCTGGAGGAGCGGTAACCACAGGTCCTCGGTGACGGTCTGGAAGACGGGGGCACCCGCCCCCGTCCTCCAGACCGTCGCGAGACCGGTTACGCGCTGCCACTGCTATGACGGACTCTGAGCCCCCTGCGAAGCGGAGAGACTTCACAGACCTCTTCGGGTCGTATTTCATCTCCTACCTGCTGTTAGCACTGCTCTTGGGCACCCTGGTGTACTTCGCCGGCGTATGGAACGTCTTGGCGAACACCCGCCTCCTTGATGTCCTGATCAGCAGCGGGATCATCGGGTACCACGACGTGGATCTCGGCATCGTCACGGGCATCCCAGATCACAAACTCTTTCTCTACTCACAGGACCCCGTGGATTGGCGCCTCGTTGGAGTCGTCGCCGCCCTGTACTTCGCATTTTGGGGTATCAAGGCAGTCCAGTTCCACGGGATCGCTCGGTTCCTTGGTATGAAGGGAAAGCAGAGCGAACATTCCGGTGCCTTCTGCTACGGCGTCGGCTTCAACATTCTCTGCCCTTCCAGGGCCGGGAACGCCGCGACCGTGAGCTCCTGTGAGGCCCACGGCGAAGATCCGGGAATCGCCGGCACGGCCGTCTACACCCAAGAGCTGTTTGTTTTGTTCGAGGTTGCGGTCTTCGCCCTCCTGGGGCTTGCCTTGAACGGTTGGTCGACTTGGCTGGGGCAGCTCTTCTGGGCTGTGGTGATCTGCGCAGTCGCCTACGTCATCATGCGACCGGCGCAGATCGGAGGCGTGTTGGTTCCGGGACAGGCGACCGGAACACACCGCCGCGCGATTCTGCGGCGCCTCTTCGAGAGTCCAAAGGTCCTGACGGTTCTCGCGATGCTCTCACTCCTCGCCTTTCTGATCGACGACTTCACGCCGTACCTCATCTCCCAGGCGTTCACAACGGACTTCGTCATCCTCAACGTCCCATTCCCGGTCATTCAGATGGGTGTGGTTGCGGGCTACATCGCCCGCCAGGTCCCGATCACACCTGGGGGGATTGGACAATGGGAGTGGGGTTTTGCCGCGGCGTTGTACATGGGAGGGGTCGGGCTTCCCGAGGCAGCCACAATCGCCATTCTGGAAAGCCTGATGCGGCACGGCACCGGCGTCGTGGTGTTTGCGGCCGTCGTGTTGTGGAAGCGGTCACGCACTTCGATCCAGGACGTGATCCCCAAGGTTTTGGAGCCTACCGAGTCCACGCCGAAAGCAGCCGCATAGGGGGAACTGATCATGCCTGAGCGCTCGGATCGTCACCTGCCTCACGCGGACGTCCCCAGAGTCGGACCGCCGCTGGTGCCCGACGTGGGTATCATGACGATGAGGTTCCTCGTTCTCCTCTGGGTGCTCCTCGGTCTCTTCCTGCTCGACAAGGCCACAATCCTGCTGGCGGACTACTGGTTCTTCCAGAGTGTCGGACTGGACGAGGTGTTTTGGACGAACTTCTGGACGGGTGCGGTGCTCTATGCCGTCGCGCTGGGGGTGGGGTTCGTCGGCGTCGCGGCTGCAGGGTTCACGAATCCCGTCAGCCCAAGGGCACGGCGCTTCGCCGTGAACGCCGGCCTGATGCTCGGGTTGTTGGGTGGGTACTTCCTGAGCCGTCGCTTTGCGGATTACCTGCTCACGATCGGCGGCAAGGATTTCGGTGAGGTGGACCCCGTCTTCGGGCACGACATCGGCTTCTACGTCTTCACCCTGCCGTCGGTCTGGACAACGATCGCTTGGGCCCTTTCGGCCGTCGGCGCGGGACTGGTCTTCGCCGTCGCATACGCCTACCTGGGTCGGCGCGAGGGACCCGCTCCCAAGATACGCCGGCTCTGGCGGGTCGTCGGCCACGTCTCCTCACCTCTGACACTCGTGGCATTCGTGGTGTTCGCGCTGCTGGTGGCCACGGCAGTCTGGTTCAGCAGGTACGACGTGCTGCTCCGCGACAACTCGCAGTCGGCGGTCTTCACGGGTGCGTCGTATGTGGACATCACCGGTCTGTTGTCGACCGTGAACTACTACACGGTCACCGCGTTTGTGATTGCGGGCGTAGCGGGTGGGATAACGTACATCTTGCACTTGCTCAGGAAGGCGGCCCGGGGAGCCGCAGAGCCGGGGTGGACTCGCAAGGTTCGGCTGGTCGGCCTCACTGCCCTGGCATTACTCGCTGCAGATTTCTCCTTCCGGATCGGCATCCTCGTGCGCGAGGTCGTGGCCGTCTCTCCCAACGAGCCGGTCATCCAACTCGAGTACATCCAGCGACACATCAACGCCACCCTGGCCGCGTACGACCTCGATGACCTGGAGATCGAACCGTTCATTCCCAACGGACCGGGGGATCCGATTGAGCCCGTCGACCAACTGCTGGCATCGCCGACGCTCGCCAACGCTCCCCTGTGGCCGGGGTTCGTGAGCCGGCTGGAGCGGCTTGTTGATCCCCAGCACGCCACGCGCGTGCTCCTCACGGAGGGTGACGCCACCGTGTACGCCCCAGCGCTGGAGATTTTCCAACAGCAGCAGAAACTGCGGACGTACTACGACTTCCTCGACTTGGATGCAGTCCGATACCGGATCGACGGCGAGACCAAGATGTTCGCCAGCGCCGTCCGGGAGATTCCGCTCATCGAACCGCAACCCTGGCTCGCGTGGTGGGGGCAGCGGTTCATGCTGTTCACCCATGGGTACGGTTTGGTGCTGACACCCGTCGGGGGGATAACGCCCGAGGGCGAGCCTCCTTATGCGGTACGGGATATCCCCGGTCGCACGGATCGACCCGAGTTGGATCTCGAAAACCCGAGCGTTTACTACGGGGAAGGCGCAGGATCGCTGGCGTACAGCAACGTCCGTCGGATGACGGAGTTCGACTTCCCCACGGACGAGGGCCGGGCGGAGGTGATCCTCCCCGCGGACGTGAATGCCGGAGTGCCTATCAATTCGCTCCTCAAGCGACTGGTCTTTGGGTGGCAGAGCGGACAGTTCTTCGACATCCTGTTCTCGAAACTCATCGGAGACGAGACGCGAGTCCACTACTACCGCATGCCCCTCGATCGGGTGGGCCGCGTTGCTTCCTTTCTCTACCTGGACTCCGATCCATGGGCCGTGGCGGTGGACGGCGGAATCACATGGATCGTCAACGGGATCACCACGTCGGATCGCTATCCTTACAGCCAGCTCGACTGGATCGGCGACAAGTCCGACGAGAGGGCGCCGATTCCGACGGATTGGGCCCGCATGAATTACGCTCGGGATGCAGTCAAAATCACGATTGACGCGTACACCGGCGACGTGCGGCTCTACAAGTTTGCCGATGAGCCGATCGTAGATACGTGGGCCCGGATATACCCAACCCTCTTCCACTCGCGAGCGGAGATCCCGCCGCAGGTCGCCGAGCATCTACAGTATCCGGTCCAGCTTTTCCACCTCCAGTTCGACAACATCTACAACATCTATCACATGAAGGACCCCATGACCTTCTTCAACATGGAGGACATGTGGGACGATTCGGATGAAGTGCTGGGGCCGATGTTGGACGAAGGAAAGGCAATCACCTTCTCCATCGAGCCGTATCACTGGGTGGCTCGAACGGGAAGTCCTCTTCGGCGAGCGACCGGCAGGCGTGCCCAGTTCGTGCTCTCAATGGTGTTCACTCCGGAGAACGCGCTGAACCTTCGGGCCATTCCCGTGGTGTACATGGACGGCGAGGACTACGGCCGCATCATCGTGCTCCAGGTTCCCAAAGGGCACTACTCTTACGGGCCCGAGCAGGCTGACGCGGCCATTGATCAGACGCCGGAGATCTCCCGGCAGTTCGACTGGTGGAACCGCCAGGGCATGGACGTCATTCGCGGCCACACCACGACCTTGGTCATCGACCGCGAAGTCCTCTTCGTGGAGCCCATCTTCCTCCGCTCCAAGCAGAACCCGGTCACCCAACTCAAGCAGGTTTGTGTGGTGTTCCGGGGGAAGGCGGGCATGGCGCCCACACTGGAGGAAGCGCTCCGGCGCGCCATCGAGGCCCATGGAGAAAGAGAGATACCTGCCTTCCTGCGGTAGACGTCGGTGGATATAGCCTTGACTCCGCAGGTCCCACCTGCGGTCGCCGTGGACTCGGGTCGCATCGTGTTGTGCGGCCTGGTGCTGGGCACCTCGGTCAGCATCGCGCTGGTACGGCCGAGGCTTCGCGCGCTGGGCGGGATGGGACCCGCCCACGCGGCGATCATCGCGGTCGCAGCCGTGCTCCTCACCGGCAGCGTTTCCCCCGGGGAACTGGCGAGAGCCTATCGCGACCTGGTCAGACCGCTTTCCGCCATCGCCGGGATCATGGTCATGACCGCCTGCGTGCGTCGGTCCGGCCTGCTCACGACGCTCGCCGCTCGTTTCTTCGCCCAAGGACGAACCACGGCGGCGGGCATGTTCGGCATCGTGTTCCTCTTCGCGGCCGCCATCTCGAGTGTGCTCAACAATGACGCGATGGTGTTGCTGCTCACTCCGCTCGTGGTCGTATTGGCCCAAGAGCGTTGGCCCGGAAACCCAAAGCTCCACCGGGTGCAGGCGTACGCCGTCTTTGCGGCAATCGGTGTGGCACCCGTCGTCATCGCCAATCCCATCAACCTGCTCGTGGCAGATCAGGCCTCCATCGGGTTCAACCGCTACCTCTTGCACATGGCACCGGCAGCGGTGCTCTGCTGGCTGATTACGCTGCTCATACTCCGGATCGTCCTGCGGCGGGATCTCAGGAACCACGGGATGCGACGTTCCACCTCCTGCAGGTCGCGAGAGATGTCACCGCTACAGCGTCGCACAGCCGTCCTCCTTCTGGCTATTGTCCTGGCCTATCCAATTGCGTCCGTTTTTCACGACTGGGCCGTGGCTGTGGTGTCACTGATGGGCGGGTTGCTCCTGGTGCTGGCGCTGCGCGCCCCGCTGGGCGTCGTGCTCGCGCGCGAGGTGGAATGGGGCATCCTACTCTTCATGCTCGGCGCGTTCGCCATCGGCATCGGTCTCCAGAACGCCGGTGCAGTCGATGCGCTGGCGCGGCTGTATCACGAAGGTGGCGCCCCGGCACTGGCAACGGTCTCGGCGACCGGGTCGGCGATCTTGAACAACCATCCGATGACCATTCTCAACCTGCTGGCTTTGCAATCCCCACCCGCCAGTCCGGACCTGAGCTACCTCATTGTGCTCGCCGGCGGCGACATCGGTCCGCGCCTCCTTCCCAGCGGATCCCTCGCCGGTTTGCTTTGGCTGGCGGCGTGCCGCAGGGCCAATGTCCGAGTGCCGCTTGGGTGGTTCATCGCCCTGGGGTTGGCAACACTCATTCCCGCCCTGATCGGCTCGGTGGCGGTACTGCTCCTCCTGAATGGCTGAGTCCGATTTTCAGGGAGCCCCCACCGGAGTCCCGGGAGCCACAACCGCTGGGCGCCTAACCCTCGCAGCGCCCTCCCATGACACTTGCGCAGCATCTGCGCGGGACTCCAGTATTACACTCGGCCATTCTGAGCTCTGGGTAGTGATGGCTTCACGACACCACTGGCGAGAGGTTGTCCTCTTCCTCGTCGCCCTCATGCTTCCTTCTGCCGTGCTGGTTGGCGTCGGCCTCCGCGTGATTGCCCAAGAGCGCGAGCTCGCCGAGACGCGCGTGGCCGATGAGTGGCTGCGCGCGGTTGGCCAGATCCGACAAGATCTCCTGAGTCGACTGGAAAGAATCAAGCTCGAGGAGCTAGGCGCTCTCACATCCAAGAGCGAACCCGTTCGCGCGCGTGCCTACGTCAATCCCGAAGTGCAGTTGGTTGCCACCGTCGAAGATGGCCGGATCGTCTTACCGTGGGAGGCGAATGGGGCGCAGATCGCGGGTAGTCGCCTGAGCGATGTTGTCTTTGCGGATTGGATGCAGCAAGGCGAGCGCGCAGAATTCCAGAGACAGGACCATAGAACCGCGATCGAATCCTATGGCAGGGCGATCGAGATAGCGCAACATCCGGTTCAATCCGGTTACGCACGCCTGTCACTCGCCCGTGTGCTAGCGGATGCCGGACGGGACCAGGAGTCCCGGGCGCAGTATCGACAGGTGTTCGCGCTTCCTACGATCATCACCGATGAACACGGCATGCCGTTGGCGTTGTATGCGGCGGTCCGGTTGCTCGATGCCCGGCTGGATCAGAGGCAGATCTTGGGCCGCCTCCGTGCCGAGATCGATAATCCTGAGTGGATGGCACCGGGCACAACGCACATGTTGTGCGGGCTCCTCACCACACTCACCGAAACGGCCTCGGATTCCTCCGTGGCACGTAGCGCGGGTGACCTCTGGAACCCGATCGCCGACCGGATTCCCGCAACCGAATTGGCGTTGGCGCTGCAACGCGACTTCCCGAGGTTGGGACTTCGGTACCCCACGCTTTCGGACAATGCCAATGCGTCTCGTTGGATTTCGTTCGGCGACGGTGAATGGCTGGTGGGTGCCGGGGCGCTCCCGGAGGAGCCGCGAGAGACCGTCATCGCCGTGAACGCCCACGCGATGTTCGCACCGCTCCAGGACGCCGACCTCTGGCCGGGTGGGCAAATCGGCGAGGTGAGGGCGCTTACCAGCGGCGACGGCAACGGCCAGCTCCTGGGTGCCAGCCTACCGGGACTCGAAGTCGTGTTCCCGAGCTCCGCCGACGATACGAGCATGGCGGGAACGCAGCGCTCCCTGTATGGCATCGCGCTGCTCCTGGTGCTGACCATCACGTTCTTCGGGGCCTACCTGGTGTGGCGCGACGTGCGCCGCGAGCTGCGGCATGCGGACTCGCGGTCTCAGTTCGTGTCCAGCGTGTCACATGAGCTCAAGACGCCTCTCACGTCGATTCGGATGTTCGCCGAGACTCTCCAAACCAAGGACGCGCCCGACGCGCAAATGCGAACCGACTACCTCGGCACGATCGTTGGCGAAAGTGAGCGCCTCACGCGCCTGCTCAATAACGTGCTCGACCTCTCCAAGATCGAACAGGATCGGATGATCTACCGTCGCCACCACACCTCACTGGCCGAGGTGACCCGGCGAGCCGCTCGAGCAATGGAGTATCCGCTGGAACAGGAGGGATTCACGTTGAACGTGGATTGCCAAGATCGGCTTCCACCGGTGTCGGTGGATCCCGATGCGTTGGAGCAGGCCATCCTCAACCTGCTCACCAATGCCATGAAGTATTCCGGTGACAGTCGGGAGATCGACCTCCGATTGGGGACGGAGAACGGACACGGGGTCATCGAGGTAACCGACCGGGGGATGGGAATTGCTCCACATGAACTGGAACACCTGACTGAGACGTTCTACCGCGTCCCCAGCCCCGAGAACCAGCTTGTCCCCGGTACCGGCCTGGGGTTGACCTTGGTGGAACACATGGCCAGGGCACACGGCGGAGACCTTCGCGTCCGCAGCGTCGTGGGCGAGGGGAGTACATTCACCATCCGCTTGCCCTTGGAGGGGGCGGCATGAGTCGGATTCTCATTATCGAAGACGACGCTGCGATTCTTCGCGGGCTCAAGGACAACCTCGAGGAAGAGGCACACGAGGTCCTGACGGCTCGCGACGGTGAAGCCGGCTATCGCTCGCTGCGCGAACAGGAACCCGACTTGGTCATTCTCGATGTGATGCTGCCAAAGCTCGGGGGCTTCGAGTTGTGCCGCAAAGCACGCAGCGAGGGAGTCAGGACCCCGATCCTGATGCTCACCGCCCGGGGAGAAGAGGCCGATCGTGTGTTTGGACTTGAACTCGGTGCTGACGACTATGTGACCAAGCCGTTCTCGGTGCGGGAGCTGCTGGCGCGCGTGCGGGTACTTCTCCGGCGCGGCCGGCCAGCGACACCGCTTCCCGACGACATCGCGTTCGACGACGTCGTGGTCGACTTCCAGCGCTACGAGGCCCGCAAGGGTGACAAGGCCCTGAAGCTCACGCGCAAGGAATTCGGTGCGCTGCGCGTGCTGGCAGCGCGCGCCGGCGAGGTCGTCACGCGGGAAGACCTACTGAACGAAGTGTGGGAGTATCACAACTACCCCACGACTCGCACGGTGGACAACCACGTAGCTTCGCTGCGGGCCAAACTCGAAAGCGATCCGAGGTGATAAAGTACACGCAAGTGATTCCGATCGCCGTGGCGTTGCTGGTACCGGCCTCGGGGCCGATAATGGCTCAGAGCGGCCACGACCTCTTCCAGCGGGCACTGGCACAGGAACGGGCCTTCGGGAGAATGGAGGAGGCAATCCAGCTCTATCAGCGGATTGTCTTCGAGTTTGCGGAGGACCGCAGCCTCGCGGCGAATGCACTCCTGCAACTGGGCAGCG
>JBDHAF010000041.1:0-23245 GCA_039588255.1 Gemmatimonadota bacterium
TGAACGCAGGCCCACGCACACGACCTCCGGGCCGAGGTCGACGAGGATGCTCTTGGAGTGGAAGGCGCCGACCTGTTGGTGCACGCGGTGGTGCGCGACTGGCGCGACGCTGGACTGTCGGTGGCGGACCACGCGCTCTGCAGCTTCGCCGCAAAGCTCACCCACGATCAACATGCGTCAACGCCGGATGATCTCGAAGCCCTGCGTCGCCACGGGTTCGCCGACGGTGCCATCCACGACGCGACCCAGGTGGTGGCCTACTTCAACTATATGTCCCGTATTGCCGACGCCCTCGGCGTCGAGCCGGAGACGGTCATCCGGGAGTGGGGCGCGTCTTAAGCCACAAACCGTTCGGGCCGCCTCAGATGAAATTCGGTCGCGTCCTGATACGCCTTGGCCAGCGCCAGCGCCTCGGCTTCGCCAAACAGCTTTCCGACAAACGAAATGCTCAACGGCGTGCCGTTTTCCCGGAACCCGTTGCGAACGACGACCGTGGGGTGGCCGGTCAGGTTCGTCAGGAGAAGCGTCTGGTTTCCGGACGTGGGCGTGACGAAGACGTCGATGCCCTCGAAACGCGATTCCAGCGCTCCCATGGCGATCGTGCGCAATCGGTTGGCCTGGATGTACTCCACCGCCGGAATCATGTGTGCGGTGCGGAATGTGTTGGGCCAGCCCCCCGCCCCCTGCCGAACGAGCTCGTCGTCACGACCGCTCATCGTGAGCTCGTTGAAAGCCGCCCCCGCCTCGGCGGAGAGAATGATCCGCATGGCGCTGATGGGCAGGTCGTCGGGCAGGGCAAAGGGTATCAGCTCGGCGCCGAGATCCCGCAACACGTCGAGCACTGCGAGGTCCGCGGCCTGGGCGTCCTGCCGGTCCTCGCGCCGCTCCTGCTCGAACGCGTCCTTCAAGTAGCCGATCCGGAGTTGCCTCGGCGTGACTGACGGATCCCAGTTGAAGGGTACGTCGCGTGCCGTAGGGTCCTTGCCGTCGGCGCCGTGGATGGCGTCGAGGACTAGGGCGCAGTCTTCGACGCTGCGGCAGATCGGTCCCAGCTTGTCCATGGTCCAGGAGAGGGCCATCGCACCGTGTCGGCTCACCCGTCCGAAGGTGGGACGCAGCCCGGTGGCGCCGCAGCGTGTGGACGGCGACACGATGGATCCCAGCGTTTCGCTGCCGATGCTGAAGCCCACGAGCCCCGCCACGGTGGCCGACGCCGAGCCGGCGGACGAACCAGAGGAGCCCTGCTCCAGGTTCCACGGGTTTTTGGTCTGGCCGCCGTACCAACGATCCCCCTGGGCCAGCGCGCCGAGCGTCAGTTTCGCCAGCAGCACCGCGCCGGCCTCGTCGAGGCGCTCGACCACGGTGGCGTTGTCGTCCAGGTGCTGGTTCTCGAACGGCTTTGCACCCCACGTTGTGCGGTACTCCTGCACGGTGAGGAGGTCCTTGCCGCCCCACGGAATACCGTGGAGCGGACCGCGATAGTGGCCCCGGGCGATTTCGGCATCCGCCTGCCGCGCCTGCCGCTGGGCGCGCTCCTCGGTCAGCGTGATCACGCACTCGAGGGTCGGACCGTGCCGCTTCAAGCGGTCCAGGTACAGCTGCGTCAGCTCGCTAGACGTCACCTGCTTCGTCCGGATCAGTTCGCTCAACACCGTCACCGGCTCGAACGCCAACGCTTGCAGGTTCGCGGGACGGGAAACGCCGGTCGGCCGGGTGTAGCGGAATTCCTTCACTTCGGTCGGCAGCTGCGTACCAGGCAGCACCGGATCGAACACAATGGCCGGGGGAACGGCGTTGGGGATGTCGTGGGTGCGCAGCGCTTCGTAAGACGTGAGATTGCGGTTCAGATTCCGGACCATGAGCTCCCGCTCTTCGTCCGTGAACTCGAGTCCATACACTCCCTCGGCTTGCGCCACCATCTCCGTGGTGATGGATCCTTGCTGCTGCGCTTGCTGCCACAACACCGATCCGCCCAGCCCCAGACCGGAGAGGTACACCATGAAGTTCCGCCGATCGATGTCGTTGGCTCGCGGTGTTTCCCGGGCGTTCACTGATGTGGAATCCGCCATGTTGTCCTCGTGGCTTTGAGTGAGTGGTAGCTTCGTTGGGACGTCGTGCATCGGCCGGCGTTCAAAACCGGCTTCCCAATCTCACGACGAACTGCGGGTCCTTCTCGTCGCCTTGCAGCGGCACGGCCACGTAGAAGCCCAAGTCACCAAACGCGATTCCGCCGCCGGCATCGTACTTACGGTCTTCGTTGAATCGGGGGAAGGGGCCCAGGTCGCCTTGCACCCACGCCTGTGCAGCGTCGAAGAACACGACCCATCGTGGGACGAGCTCCAAGTTCAGGTCCAGCCCCTCGTCGCGAAAATCGAGATCGATGTCGCTGAACTGGAAACCGAAGTACCCCTCCAGTTGCGCCTGGAACAGGACGTACCGATCGCAGCCGTAGAACGGAAAGAACCGCGTGGTGAAAAAGTTGGTCTCCGACGTGGAAACCAGAAAACTCCGGGCGCCACAGTCCATCGCCGGCATCAGGTCCGGCTCCCTCGGCAGGCTGGGCAGCCCCGGGAGGGTGCCGGCGCCGCCGAGGGCGTGTTGGAACTGCGGCGGCAACACCTCGTCGGTGAGCACACCCTCTGCGGCCAAGCGCAGGTTGAAGAGGGCGTTGCCCACGGCGTTGTAGCGCCGCACGTCGAGGGATCCCTGGGTGAACGTCGCCTCGATGGTCGGGAGACCGGTCACCGGCGGCCCCCGGGTTCCGTCGGGCTGCACGACGCCCACTTCGGCAAACTCCAGATCTCCGCCCAGCCCCTGCATGATCCCCGCTTCGATGCTCCACCCGCTGCCGCCGCTTCCCCGGGGCCCGCCCCCTTCGTCGAACCGCAGCGCCGCCGCGAGGGAGTGCACCTTGCCGTCGGCGACGAGGGGCTGAAAACGCCACGGGTCGTTGCTGTTGAAGACTGTTCCCGGGTCGCTGACGGTGACGAGATCGTGTCGCTCCGTGCGAAACTGCAGGCCGGCCGAGAGCGGAGAGTTGCGGGGGGCGTAGGTCGCATACGCCGAGAACCCCTGCCGGTTGTGATAGTCCCGGTAGTCCGTATGAAAGATCAGCCCGCTCAACGTGTTCTCGATGAGTGGGATGCCCCTGTCCTCGATCGCCCGCGCTTCGGAGTAGAAGACTGCCCCGACCGCGACACGCCTCGCTCCCAGAAAGAGCTTTTCGGCCTGGAACGAGTACCCGACTGCGTCGAGGCCGGCGGCGGCATTGGTTCGAAGAGTGAGTACCGCCCGGCCTTGGAACTGATCGGGGCCTGCCGATCGGCCTGCCAGGCCCACTTCGAGGGGAAACCCTTCCATCCGGTTGAATCCGTTGTCCCCCGCCCCGAACGCAGGTATGATGGCGGCTCGTTGCGAGGTCTGTCTCCCCGCCAGTGGCGCGCCAAACGATGTGAGTGCCATGCACAGCGCAAGAATTGAACGTCTCATGATTTGTCTTTGTGTCCCCGCCCACTGGTCTGCGACAAGTACCATCTTGAACTGGAAAGGTGCCAATCGTAACCCCCTGGTCGCGGCACCGCCGCGCGGCGGCGGATTCCGAACCGGGCATTGCGACACCGGTAAACCCCGTCTCCGCGGCTCGTGTTCCTCCGGCCGAGCCGAACGGGGCTCATCGATAGTGCGAATTCCGTTATTCCTTATATAGGGAAGGGGGATATACTGCATATCAAATGGTGACTTCCAAGCGAGATTCGTACTCCCTTCCGCCGGACCGGCACTACCTCAACTGTGCGTACATGTCTCCACTCTCGAAGCGGGTAGAGGCCGCGGGTGTGGAGGGGATGCGCCGCAAGTCCATGCCGGCGGACATCACGCCACAAGATTTCTTCAACGGCCCGGATGCCGTGCGTCGACTGTTCGCCGCGCTGATCGGCGTGACCGAGCCGGCGCGAATCGCAATCGTTCCCTCGGTGTCGTATGGCGTGTCGACCGTCGCCAAGAACACGCGCGTTGCCGAGAGCCAAAACGTGGTCACGCTTCTCGACCAGTTCCCGTCACACGTCTACCCGTGGCGACGACTGTGCCGGGAGGCCAACGCCGAGCTCAAGGTGGTGGATCCCGGCGCGCCGGGGCCGGGAAGGGCGGAACGGTGGAATACGGCGTTGCTCGAGGCGATCGATGCCGATACCGCCGTCGTCGCCGTACCCAACGTGCACTGGACCGACGGGACCCGCTTCGACCTGGAGGCGGTGGGGGAGCGGGCGCGGGAGGTGGGAGCGGCGCTGATCGTGGACGGCACCCAGTCGATAGGCGCCATGCCGTTCGACGTCCGTCGCATCCGGCCGGACGCCGTGGTGTGCGCCGCGTACAAGTGGCTGGGCGGCCCGTACTCCATCGGGGCCGCGTACTACGGACCCCGGTATGAAGGCGGCGTCCCGCTGGAGGAGGGGTGGCTCCCCCGCCAAGGGAGTGAGGATTTCAACCGCTTGGTGGACTACCAGGATGAATACCGCGACGGGGCCGCGAGGTACGATGTGGGCGAGGTCAGCAACTTCATCCTGGTTCCCATGTTCGCGGCGGCATTGGAACAGCTGGTCGAGTGGGGTGTCGACAACGTGGCGCCGTACTGCCGGCGGCTGACCGGCGGGCTCATCGCGGATCTGGCGGATGCCGGATTCGGCGTCACCGAAGACCGGTGGCGCAGTGGGCACATGTTCGGGCTCCGCGTCCCCGAGGGTTTCGATGAGGGTGGTTTTCGAGAGCGGCTGGCCGCCGAGAACGTGTCGGTCGCATTGCGCGGGGGCGCCATCCGCGTGGCACCCTACCTCTACAACGACGAGGAGGACGTTCAGGCCTTGCGGAGGGCGCTCAACCTGTAGCGCGCCTTGTGGGACAGAGTACTATTGTGGAGCTGGCTCCTGAAACTCGCCGGTGGTACGTTTCGTACTGAGACGCGAGGAGGACATTCACATGGGCATTGAGATGATCATCGCACTCGGGCTCGGCGGGTTCGGGTATTTCAAGACTCGCCGGTTCGTCCGTGAGCGTCTGCGTTTTATCGATGCGGTGCAGAAACCGGTAGCTCCGGTGGTCGCCGGAGTGGGAACGGCTGTCGCCACCGGTGTGGTCGTGGCACTGGTTCCTTTCATCGGAGGCCTGGCGATTCCGGTGCTGGCCGGCCTGGGGATCGGCGTGGGTGTCTCGCACGGTGCGAAGGATTCCAAACGACTTCCGGCTCCCTGAGTAAATACCCACCGTACCGCAAACAATAAGGGCGGCCAAAGGCCGCCCTTTTGCGTGGGTAACACCGGGCGAGCATTCCTATCCCATCACGGTCCATGTCCTCCCACCCTGGAGGAGGTCTGCGAAGTCGGCGTCCTCAAGCCCTTCATCCTGCTGCCTTATCCCCTCGTCGTACGTCGGGGCCGAATCGCAGTAGATCACCCCGAGGGCGACCGGCAGCTCCGGCGGCTCCATGACGGCCAGGAGGGACGCGAGCGTCCGGTTGGCCTCATCGTGGACCAAGATGTCGTCCTCGGTAATGCCGTCCTCTCCGATGGTGACCGCCTCCAACTCGAACTTGCCCGGTTTGACGCGCAATCCCCGGCGCTTGTCCTTGCCGTACAACAGCGGTTTCCCGTGCTCGAGGTGCAACTGGCGGTCTTCGGCTACGGTCCGGTCCGTGATGTGCGAGAACACCTTGTCGTTGAACACGATGCAGTTCTGAAGAATCTCGACCAGCGAGGCGCCCTTGTGCTCGTACGCCCGCTTCAGAACCAGCGGCATGTGTTTCTGGTGCGTGTCCACCGTACGCGCGACGAACTGCGCACCGGCGCCCAACGCCAACGCCGCGGCCGAGATCGGGTTTTCCACCGATCCCTTGGGTGTGGATGGAGATCGGGTTCCCCGCCGCGAGGTCGGGGAGTACTGCCCCTTCGTCAGCCCGTAGATCTCGTTGTTGAACAACAAGATCTGGACGTCGACGTTGCGACGCAGGATGTGAATCAAGTGATTGCCGCCGATGCTCAGGGCATCGCCGTCCCCACTGACGATCCACACGTCGAGGTCGGGGTTGGCGAGCTTCACACCGGTGGCGATCGCTGGTGCCCGTCCGTGGATCGTGTGGAATCCGAACGTGGACATGTAGTACGGAAAGCGTGCGGCGCAACCGATGCCCGACACGAATACCGTGTTTTCCTTGCGGGCCCCCAGCTCCGGCAGCGTGCGCTGTACCGACTTGAGGATGGCATAGTCCCCGCACCCCGGACACCAGCGTACTTCCTGATCGGACGCGAAATCTTTCGCCGTCAGCTGCTCGGTCGCGGTTGGTGTCATGACGTACCTCCCAATCGGGTTCGTATCGCATCCAGTATTTCCCGAACCATGAATGGCCTGCCTGAGACCTTGTTCAATCCCGCCGCCGGAATCGTGAAGGTACTGCGCAGCAGGGTGACGAGTTGCCCGTTGTTCATCTCCGGCACGAGGACGTTGTCGAATCCATTCAGGAGCTCACCGAGATTCCGCGGGAGCGGACATATGTACCGGATGTGAATGTGTGAGACCTCGTAACCCTCGTCGCGCGCGCGCATCACGGCCTGGTTGATCGGTCCGAAGGTCGATCCCCACCCGACCAACACCAGCTTGCCGGTGGCCTCTCCGGCCTGGATCTCCTGCGGAGGAATGTCACTCGCGATGCCGGCGATCTTGGCCGCGCGCTCGTCGGTCATGCGTTGGTGGTTGTCCGGATCGTACGAGACGTTGCCGGTCAGTGCGTCCTTCTCGAGGCCGCCAACGCGGTGCTCGAGGCCCGGGGTTCCCGGGATCGCCCAGGGGCGCGCCATCGTTTCGGGATCGCGGGCGAACGGCTGGAACCCCTCCGGATCCGTGCGGAATTGCACCGGGAAGGACGGGAGATCCTCCACGTCGGGAATCCGCCACGGTTCGGCGGCGTTGGCCAGGTACCCCTCGGTGAGCAGCATGACGGGTGTCATGTACTTGGTGGCGATTCGTACGGCTTCGATGGCGACGTCAAACGAGTCCGTGGGCGTGGCGGCGGCGATCACGGGCATCGGGGCGTCCGCGTTGCGGCCGTACACGGCGAGATACAGGTCGGACTGCTCCGTCTTCGTGGGCAATCCCGTCGACGGGCCGGCGCGCTGCGCGTTCACGACGATGAGAGGAAGCTCGGTACTGATGGCGAGTCCGATGGCCTCCGTCTTGAGCGCGATACCTGGACCCGAGCTGGAAGTGACCCCGAGTGCCCCGGCGTACGAGGCCCCGATGGCGGAGCACACGGCCGCAATCTCGTCCTCGGCCTGAAACGTCGTGACGCCGTGGGCCTTGAGGTTGGCGAGGGTGTGAAGCACGGGCGATGCCGGTGTGATCGGGTAGGAGCCCAGCATGATCTTGACGCCCGCTGCCCGGGCTCCGGCCACCAAGCCCCATGCCAGGGCTTCCGTTCCCGTCACGGTCCTGTACACGCCCGGCGGGACATCGGCCTTGGCCACGTTGTAGCCGGTGAGGTTGCCCGACATCTCCGCCGTCTCGCCGAACGCGTGTCCGGCGTTGAGGGCGGTGACGTTGGCGTTCGCGATTTCGGGTCGCTTCGAGAACTTGCTGTTGAGCCAGTCCACGGTGGCCTGCCGTTCGCGTCCGTACATCCACAACATCAACCCCAGCGTCCAGAAGTTCTTGCACCGCAACGCTTCCTTCTGTGACAGGTCGAGGTCCCGCACGGCCTCGAGGGTTCTCTGGGAGATGTCGATCAGTATGGTCTGATATGGCGCGAGGGAGTCGTCTTCCAACGGGTTGGACTCATATCCCGCCTTCGCCAGGTTACGCTGGTTGAAAGTTCCCTCGTCGATAACAATCATGCCTCCCATCTTGAGATCGCCGAGGCTCACCTTGAGGGCGGCGGGGTTCATCGCGATGAGGACGTCGGGAGCATCTCCCGATGTGCGGACGTCGTGGGAACCGAAATGAATCTGGAACGCCGAAACCCCGAACGTGGTGCCCGCAGGCGCGCGGATTTCCGCAGGGAAGTCCGGGAACGTCGCTAGGTCGTTGCCGAAGAGGGCGGTCTCTTGGGTGAATTGGGCGCCCGTGACCTGCATCCCATCGCCGGAGTCACCGGCGAAACGGACGACTACGGCCTCGACGACCTCGCGTTCGGCGTTGTGGGTTGTTGCGGTGTTGCGTTCCATGTGTGTCTCCAAAGTTGGCCCCGGTGGATTCGAACCACCATTGCCGGCTCCAAAGGCCGGAGTCCTGCCATTGGACGAGGGGCCAGTGCCATCGCCGGATTCGGCACGGGATGGAATCTAAAGGAAAAACGTGCGCCGGCACAGCCGGCGCACGGAGACTTTGCCTCGGGAACTGGTGGACTACTGCTGTCGCTCTGAGGGAATGACGATGGTGTCGGCAGCCATGCCGCCCTGGCGACGGAACGAAAGCGTGCCGAGGGAGTCTGCCAACTTGACGATGGGTGTGCCGTCGGCATACACGCCGATTGCCGCACGCTCGGTGGTCCCGTCCGGCCCGAAGAACCGCCACTGTGCTGCACCTTCGGACGACATGTTGAGCGACGCCCGTGGGGCATCCGACGCGTCGGAGAACACGATCGCCGGCTCGCCGTTGGCGAATGTCCCCACCATGCCGCGCTGAACGGTCCCATCTTGCCCAAAGAGAATCAACTGGCCGGCGCCATCATTGGTGGCGCTGATGGCGATGCGCCGCGCCTCCGCGGAGTCCGTCAGGACGATCGTCGGTGATCCGTCCTCCCGCATCCCGATCTCTGATCGCACCAGGCCTGTCTGGTCGTACAGGGCCAATCGCGGCGTGCCGTCGGGATCCACGCCCATCTCCACCCGGTTGTTGCCTGACGCGTCGGTGTACATCATGCCGATCGACGCCTGGTCGGCCAGGACGCCGAACATCCCGCGGGGAATGCCGTCTGCGTCCAGGACCATGAACTGGTTCGCGGTTATCGTATCCTGCGGAGACACCCAGGCAATGAGCGCCGCTCCCCCGACCATGATGAGAACGGCGGTGAGGGCAAGCTTCAAGTTGCGAAGCTCTTTCTCCAACCGGGTGACTAGCGCAGCAAGGTCCGTACTTTCTTGCCTCATCGTATGCCTCCAAAGGGTCTCTGTCGATGTGCTCGCAGACCAAAATTAGGGGCCTGTGGCGGTGACGGCCACCGGCCCAGAGGCGGGCCTCGACCGGGTCTGGGTTCGGACGACCCTCTGTCCTCCCGTACCGATCATCACGGCCGCGTGTTCCAAATCCTGCTCGGATCGGTAGATCCCTACGATCGCGGATCCCGAGCCCGACATCCGCGCCAGCAGCGGTTTCGTTCCGGCGACCCGCTCGAAAACCTCGCGAATCCGGGGCTCTCGCTCCCACACCACGGACTCGAAATCGTTGCCGCCGAGGCGGGCCAGGCCGCCCCAGGTCTGGAGGGCCTCGGGGTCCAGCACCACGGCTCCCCTCGGGCTGGGCTCTCCCCGAAGCCGGTCGAGGAGGGTGTAGGCGTCAACCGTCGCGATGCCGACGGCGGGTATCACGAGGAGGGCCGGCGCCTCGGGAGGACCGGGCACCCTGAACAGGCGCTCGCCCCGATTCCACGCCACGGCCATCGCGGCCCCGGACGCGAAGAAAGGGATGTCCGAGCCGAGGTTCGCGGCGAACTGGAGAATCTCGTGGCGCGGAACGACACCCCCGGCCAGGAGGTTTACCGCGTGGAGCGTCGCCGCGGCGTCGCTGGAGCCACCGCCCAACCCCGCCTGGACGGGAATGTTTTTCGTGAGCCGAATCCGGACACCGAAGCCGTCGCCGGTCGCGGCGAGTACGGCCCGAGCCGCCCGCACGGCGAGGTTGTCCTCCGCCGGTCCCGTGTCGCCGCCCTCCACCTCCAGACCGATGCCGCTGGCGATCCGCTCCACCGCGATTTCGTCGGCCAGCTCGAGGAGCGCAAACACGGTTTCGATGCCGTGGAACCCGCTGGATTCACGGCTCAACACGCGCAAGAAGACATTGATCTTGGCGTGGGCGGCGATGCGGACGGCGTCGGGGATCTGGTTGGTCACGGCGGTGAGTGGCTGGAGAGAACGACGAATAATAGCCACGGAAGCCACGGAATTGCCTATTCGCTGCCCCCGGCCCCGGCTTCCGCGGCGCGCAGATCCGCGAGGTGGAGATGCGCCCGGGACAGCGACCACAGGCCCAATGCCGTGATCGGGATGAACGTGAAGAAGTGGTAGGCCACCGCGTACGAGACGGCCAGCGCCGGCGTAACCCCGTACAGCACCAGGGTGGCCCTGGTGACGGCCTCAAAAATGCCGACGTATGCGGGACCCTGAGGCATCGCGACACCGAAGGCGATGAGCGATTGCAGCACGAACGCCGCCATCCACGGGGCCTGGAGGTCGAACGCCACCATGCACAGCAGAAACGATAGTCCGTTGACGCCCCACACCACGAAGGACCACAGCGCCACCATGCCGAAGCGCTTCCACTCGCGTAGCACGCCGAGGCCCTCGAAGACACCGAGCATGGCCTGAATGGCCTTGTCCGCCCATTTGGCCGGAAGGGTCGCGGTGAGCGTCCGGCGGCCGATGTTCATCATGGGGTCGGGCCAGTGCACGGCCCACACGGCCACGATCAAGAGGCCCAAGAACAAGACCGCGAACCCTCCGACGAGCTGACCCAGTGTCACGACCCCCACTGTCGTCCTGACGCCGAAGCCGCTCGCGAGCGTCGCCACCGCCAGTAACGCCACCAGTGTGAGCCCGTCCATCACGCGCTCCACCGCGAGGGTAGTTGCGGCCGTCATGAAGGGAACACCGGTGAGCCGCTTCGCAGCGTAGGCCCGGGCCACCTCACCGGCACGGGCCGGTAGCAGATTGTTGGCCATGAACCCGATCGCGGTCGCATGCCACAGGGGCACGAACGGGAGCTTTTCTCCGTCGAGCTGCAGGAGATATCGCCAGCGTATCGTGCGGAGGGGAAACGCCACGGTGGCGGCCACGACGCAGGCAATGAACGGGACGAGGCGGGCGGTACGCAGGTGCTCGGCGACCTCGGCGAATTCGATGTCGTGGAGTACCCACCAGAGCAACACCAAGGACAGCAGGATTCCGACCAGGCCGGTCCTGCCGATTCGCCGTCTCTCAGTTGGCTTCTTGGAGTCCAAGCTCCACCAAATCGAAGATCTCTTGCACGAGGTCCTGCCGGTCCTCGGGAATCCCGCTCCGGAGCCTCTCCCTCAGGGCCATCGCCTGCTTCAGCGCCGCGGCCCCGGAGTAGCAGAAGTCCGTGATCGGCGCGATCTCTGCGGCCGGGACCACGTAAGGTTCTCCAAAGACGCCGGCGAGGGCCGTGCCGTCGCTCCCGGCGGCGGTCATCGCCTGGTAGTCGTCGAAGCTGGCGGCGAGCCAATCCTCGCCCGCGGGCTGTTCGGGAGCCTCGGGAACAACCGTCTCGGCCGGAGACTGCTCCCCGAGACTCTTGATCGTGGCGCAGACGGGTTCGAGGCGCTGCACGATGGCGACCGGGTCGTCCTGGCCCCAGGTGCTGAGGATGGTGCCCGCCTCCATGAGGGCCTTGGCGAGAGCGCCCGTGTTGCTCACCTGGGCCCCTCCGGCAATCGCCGTCCGGAGGGCGTGCACCAGACTGACGGCCGCCGGTACCGCCCCCTCCAGCGCGCGAAGCGTTGGGGCCAGCCCATGGGCCCGCAGCTGGCGCTGGGTGTTGGACTCGGCGCCTTCCAGGTCTTGGGCCGCCTGTTCGAGGTGCTCGCCCAGGGAGACCATTTCGAGCTGCCCGGGCATTTCCGACGGCGCCGGGAGGGTGCCTTCGGTGACGATGTGGGGCCCGCCGTCACTGTGGTACAGCGTTTCGATGGGGACGATGTCCGGATCCATCTCGAGCAGCCGACCCAGCAGCCGCGCAAACTCGCCCGCCTCCGCCGCATCGGGATCGGCGCGACCCGCCGTGGCGATCTCCTGGGCCACGCGGGAGACGGCCTGGGCGGCGGCGTCGAACACGTCGCCCGGGTTGGGCATCGGCTGCGTGCGCCGCATCATCTCCTGCACGGCGCGCTCGATGCCGTCTAGGAGATCGGGGAGCGGCGGGAGATCCGAGAGGCTGGCGATGCCCCGAAGCGGCTGCGTGGCCCGCAGCACCCCGTCGAGGATCGACACCCCCATGGGGTTCCGTGCCAACGTTCTCGCAGCTTGGTCGAGTGCGCTTCCGACCGCGGCGCCCTCCCGGGCGATGAACGCCCGGGTGGCGGCATCCAGCTCCCGGACCTCGTGCTCGATGGGCGCGGTGGTCCCCGTGATCTTTTCCAGCTCCGCCGCGATCCGCTGGGCCCGGGCATCCTCGGCGTCGCTCCAGGTGTTGACCGTGCGAACCAGCACCTTCAGGTCGTCCACCGCTCGAATCGCGAGCTGCCGGTGCGCCTCGTCCCATGCCAGCACGCCGTCTCGGGCCGCCCGGGAGAGGGCCTCCAGGCCGCCGGCCACGGCAGCGATCTGCTGCTGGCTGGCCATGAGGGCGGACCCGCGGAGGGCCCGGGAGATCCGGTGGACTTCTGGGAAATCGGGACTTCCTGCCGGAGACACCAGCCCATCGAGGCGTTCGAGGTATTCCCCGGCCTCCATGGTGAAGAAGTCGGCCATTCCCATGGGTTGTGTCATTGGAAAGACCCTGCCTTGGCGGACGCTAAATTACTGTGCTGCATTAAGTTAGTCAACGCGAGCCGCCGCAATAAGTGCCCGCATCTCGCTCACCGCGCTCTCGATGCCCACCATGATGCTCCGGCTCACGATGCTGTGGCCGATATTGAGCTCCTCCACCTCGGGGATGGCTGCCACCGGCTGGACGTTGCGGAAGGTGAGGCCGTGGCCCGCGTGAACGGCGAGGCCGGCCGCCGCAGCGGCCGTCGCCGCCTCCTGGAGTCGGGTGAGGGGGGCGTCGGTGTCGCGATACCGGTTGGCGTACTCTCCCGTGTGGAGCTCCACAGCCTCCACCTGGAGCTCGGCGGCGCGCTCGATGCTCGTCTGATCGGGGCCGATGAAGAGGCTCACCCGGATCCCGCCATCCCGGAGCCGGGCAATGGCGCGTTTCAGCCGCGGGTCCGGTTGCCCATGGTCGACCGTCAGGTCGAGTCCCCCCTCCGTCGTGATTTCCTCGCGGCGCTCGGGAACGAAGGTGGCGTGGTGGGGCTTGAGGTCGGCGGCCAGGGTCACGATGTCGTCGGCGGTCGCCAATTCCAGGTTCAAGTGGGTCGAAATGGTTGCGCACATCCGCCGCACGTCCTCATCGCCGATGTGCCGCCGGTCCTCCCGCAAGTGGATCGTAATGCCGTCGGCGCCCGCTCGTTCGCACGCAACAGCCGCGGCAATGGGGTCCGGCTCATCGGTGCGCCGGGCCTGCCTCACGGTAGCCACGTGGTCCACGTTCACGAAAAAGCGCATCGTTGCCCCACGAACTGGGAATGTTTAGCTTCGACTGACCGGAACATCACGACAGTGATCCTCATGACGCAAGTTTTTCGCAAGACGTTTCTCCTGGGCGCAACATGTGCTGTGGCTGCCTGTGCCTCCAGTTCGTCCCCGTCCTTCATGATTCCCGTGGATCCGGAAGTGACGGTGACCCGATTCATGAGCGCGGTGCAGGCCAACGACGTGGTGACCATGGGCCAACTGTGGGGCACGTCGGACGGGCCCGCAATAGGCCGGATGGATCGCACTGAGCTGGAGATGCGGCTCACTGTGATGCAGCGCTACCTGCGACACGACGAGTACGAGATCTTGCCCGGATTGGCGACGGTGCGTCTCGACGACCGGGAGCGGGCGTTCCGAGTGCAGCTGACCCGGGCCGGCTGCGTCCATGCAGTTCCCTTCGAATTGGTGCAGGTCGGTGGGGGGTGGTTGGTGTCGAATATCGATGTCACCCAAGCGGGCAATCCCTCGCGGAGGTGCGGCTAGGCGGCGGAACCCTCTACTCTCTCGTTGCGTTGGTTATTCCGTAAGCTCGAGCAGGATCCCTGAGGTGGACCTGGGGTGCACGAAGGCAATACGCCGACCGTGGGCTCCGGTACGGGGGCGTTCGTCCACCAATTCGTAGCCCTGATCCCGGCAGCGTTGCAGCGCCGCGTCGAGATCGGGAACCCGGAAGCAGATGTGGTGGATGCCGGCGCCCCGTTTGGCGAGGAACTTGGCGATGGGTCCCTCTTCAGCCTGGGGCTCGAGGAGCTCGATGTCGACGTCCCCGAAGGGCAGGGACACGATGGCGGCTCCGTCCGCCGTCTCGAGGGGCTTGGGGGCTGCGCCCAGGATGTCGCGGTAGAAGGCGACCGCCGACGCGAGTTCGGGAACCGCGACGCCGATATGAGCGATAGAAGAGTAGTCGGGAGGCATCGATCCTCCGGCATGGCTGAGTAGGTACATTGTGAGCACGCCCGGTTGCGGCCGAGCCGGCCGACGGGCCCAACATAATCGTGGAGATAGAAGAATGGCAGCTCCGGTAAAAATTGACGATGCCGAATTCGATCAGGAGATCGGCAAGCACGAGGGCCTTGCTCTGGTAGACTTTTGGGCCACGTGGTGCGGCCCCTGCCAGATGATCGCCCCGGTCATCGAGCAGCTGGCTGAGGAATATGACGGGCAGGTGAAGGTCGGGAAGGTTGATGTCGACGCCAATCAGACCACCGCCATGCGGTTCAATGTGCGGTCGATCCCCAGCGTGCTTCTGTTCAAGGACGGACAGCACGTGGACACGATCATCGGCGCACTACCCAAGGCGGCGTTCGTGGAGAAGATCGAGGCGCACTTGGGGTGACAAGACCCTTGCCCCTGGTCGACCCACCGCGGGTGGACGGGCCGGAGGACGGACGGTCGGACGAGGTGCTCGTCTGGTCGTCCGATTTTCGTTCAGGGGAGATCGTGTCGTGAGCGGGACGATGTACGTGGTGGCGACGCCCCTGGGCAATTTGGGGGATCTCTCGGAGCGTGCGGCGGAGATCCTCCGTCGCGTGGATGTGGTGGCGGCCGAGGACACGCGAAGGAGCCGCAAGCTGTTGCAGCACGTCGACGCACATCCCAAGGCGGTGAGCTTTCACGCCCACTCGCCGCCATCGCGGTTGGAAGAGCTCCTGGGTGGGCTCGAGGACGGAAAGACCGTCGCGCTGCTCACAGATGCAGGAACCCCTGGGGTGAGTGATCCGGGTGGTGCCCTGGTGGCAGCAGCACGGGCGCGGGGTGTGGAGGTCGTGGTGGTGCCGGGCCCCTCGGCGGTGGTGGCGGCGCTGAGCGTCTCCGGCCTCCCCGCGGACCGGTTCACGTTTCTCGGTTTCCTCCCTCGCAAGGGGAAGGGCCGGGAGCGATTGCTGAGCGCGGTGGCGGAGAGCCCGTGGACCGTCGTCCTATTCGAGGCTCCCAACCGGTTGGCCTCCCTCATGGAGGACCTGTCTCGCGCGTGCGGAGCGGAACGCCGCGCCGTCGTGACCCGAGAACTCACCAAGGTGCATGAGGAAGTTCGTCCCGGGACCCTCGCCCAACTGGCGGGTTACTACCGCGAAGAGGCTCCCAAGGGCGAGATTACCGTGCTCGTTGCCAGTAAGCCCGTGGAGCGCAGGGTAGTGAATGAAGAGGTCATTCGGGCACGGGCGCGCGAGTTGTTGGCGCAGGGCGAAAGTCGTCGTGACGTGGCGACCCGGTTGGCGGGCGAGTTGCAGCTATCTCGGAAGGAGACCTATCGGGTGGTCACTTCGTTATGAGGGCAATCGCATTGAGCGTGGTGCTCGCGGGCAGCGCGTGCAGTGTTCCCATCTCGCTCGTCGGTCAGGATGCACGGCCGACCCTCACGATCGGTCGCCTCCACTACGACGGCGGCGGCGACTGGTACGCCAATCCGTCGAGCCTGCCGAATCTCCTCAACGAGATTGCGCGGCGCACGTCGCTCCAGGTCACGCCCCGGGAGCAGGTGGTGACCATCACGAGCCCCGATCTGTGGGACGTGCCGTACCTGTACATGACCGGTCACGGGAACGTGCTGTTCTCCGAGGAGGAAGTCACGACCCTGCGGCGGTATCTCGAGAACGGTGGTTTTCTCCACGCCGATGACAATTACGGGATGGACGAATCGTTTCGCCGGGAGATGGCCCGGGTCTTTCCGGATCGGCCCCTCGTCGAGGTCCCGCTGGAGCACCCGCTGTACAGCGTGGTCTACGAGCTGCCGCAAGGCACTCCCAAGATCCACGAACACGATGGCGAACCGGCACAGGGATTCGGCATCTTTATCGGAGACCGGCTTGCCGTGTTCTACTCCTACCAGACCGATCTCGGGGACGGGTGGGAGGACGCCGGCGTCCATGACGATCCGGACGACGTCCGCGAGTTGGCATTCCAGATGGGGGTGAACCTGTACGTATTCTCGATGGTGGCTGGCCGGTGACCCAAACCCGCAAATGGCTCGAGACGTGGCGCGGCGAAATCGCGCGTCGGGAGTTCGGGGCGGCGCTGTTGTCCACCGGCGGGGCCACGATGGTGGCTCTGGCCGTGGGTGTGGGGCTTGGGCGTCTGGGCGTCTATCAGGTCGTTCCCCCCTCGGTGCTGGTGGCCTGGGTGGCAGCGGTCACGGCCGTGGTCTGGGGGGTGCGCCGCTACCGGCGGCGGCTGCGAACGACGGAGGTCCATCGTCTCGCGGGAGACGTGGAGATCTTGGGCGGCCTCCGGCGGGGATGGGTCGAGGGCGTGGTGGACGAGGCCGTACACGGGAGCCCCGTCCTCTTCGACGTTGCAGACCAACAGGCATCTTTCTGGCTGGATCGCCACGGCGGTGACGCCGTGGCACCAGTGCGCCGGGCCGGCGCCCGCTCCCTTCGCCTGAGTGCGGTGGCCGGCGTCGTGGGCGTATCCCTCTTTGCACTCTCGGGGCCGGGGTCGGGGCGCGGCAAGATCTTCTGGAACCCGATCGCGGTTCTCAACGCGGCGCGGGGTGCGGTGACCCTCACGCTCGACCGGGAGGAGGTCAGCCGGGGAGACAGCGTGACCGTCTCCATCGCGGCGGCGGGGCGCCGGACGGCGACGTTGTGGACCCGTGCCCCCGGCGAGCCGTGGAGCACGACGCCGATCGCGTTGGACAGTGTGGGGGTCGCGACGACCACGGTGGGACCCCTGGACAGCGATCGGTTCTTCCGGGCGGTGAGCGGACGCGGCACGTCGGAAACCGTGCAGGTGCGTGTCGCGTTTCCGGCTTTTCTCAGTGACCTGCTGCTCCGCGCCGTGTTCCCCACGTATCTGGAGCGTCCGGACGCGCCCCTCTATCCCGGTGACAGTGTGTTTCTCCCGGTGGGCACGCGCCTCAGAGTGCAGGGTCGGGCCACCGTGCCGATTCGTGCGGCGGCGTGGAGCGTCGCGGCGGTAGACACGGTGCCCCTCGACGTCGCGGGGAATGAGTTTTCGGGTGGCACCACCGTGCGCCGCGGCGGCGATTGGGAGATCGTCGTGGACCTCGATGGGGGGCGCACCTTGGAAGAAGCCAACCCAGTCATCCATGTCGTGGCGGTTCGGGACAGCGCCCCGGAGATAACGGTCCCGGTGCCGGGGGTCGACACCACCGTCGCGCCGACACTGCGCCAGCTCTTGGTTGTAGATGCCCGGGACGACCACATGCTCACCCGGATCGAGATCACCACGCGACGTGCCGCCCGGGACGGAGACGACGGCGCGACGGAGACCGACACGATTCCGCTGCCGGTTGGCGGAACCGACCGCGCCGTGCTGCAATGGGCCCTCGAACTCAACGACCGGGGATTCCTCCCCGGGGACACCGCGTACTATCGTCTCCGGGCTGCAGACAACGCTCCGACCACGCAGGTGACGGAGACGCGAGAGTTCGCGCTGTATCTCCCATCGCTCAGTGACATGCGTGAAGCGGTGCGGGACGCAGCGGGCGAGCTGGTAGACGATACCGACTCGTTGTTGCAGGCCCAGCAGGATCTCGCGGAGGGAACCCGCAACCTCGCGGCCGAGGGCGACCGACGGGGCGACGACGCGCGGGGCGAGGGAGATGACCGCATGGATTTCCGCTCCGCCGAGGAGGCGGCGGAGATAGCAGAAGAGCAGGAGCAGCTCATCGACCGGGCCGAAGAGCTTGCGCAGCAACTCCAGGAATTGGCCGAGTCGGGGTGGGAAGCCGGCATGACGGATCCGGAGTGGCACAAGCGGTTGGCCGAGCTCCAGGAGATGTTGGAGCAGGCGGTCACCCCCGAGATGCAGCAAACCTTGGAAGAGCTACAGCAGGCCCTGGAGCAACTCGACGGGGAGGCTGTGCAGGAATTGCTCGAGCGGCTCGCCGACGCCCAAGAGCAACTGCAGGAGCAATTGGAGCGGAGCCGTGAGTTGTTCGAGCGGGCGGCCCTCGAGGGCCAGATGTCCACGCTGGCCGACGACGCGGCAGAGCTCGCCGATCGGCAGGAGCAGTGGAACGAAGCCGTCGGGGAAGGTGAGAAATCGGATTCGACCCTCTCGGCGGACGAGGAGGCGCTGGCCGCCGAGGCCCAGCGGCTGCAAGACCAGCTGGAGCAACTCCGGCAAGCCCTCGATCAGGCCCAACAAGGCGGCGAGCAGGTGCAGCAGTCGCAGGAACGCACCCAGCAGGCCGGGGAGCAGATGCAACAAGCCGCGCAGCAGGCGTCACAGGGGCAGCAACAACAGGCCCAGCAGTCTGGGGAGCGCGCCAGTGAGAACCTCGATTCGGCGGGGAACGAGCTGCGCCAACAGCTGGAGCAGATGCGGCAGGACTGGCGTGAGGAAGTGATGGGGATAATGGATGCCGCCCTAACCGAGACTGCGGATCTCGCGGAGCGCCAGCAGTCGGTTACCCAACGGCTGCAACGCGGGGAATCGGATGGGAATTTGCGAGGCGAGCAGGCGGCGATCCGGGAGGGTGTCGACCGGGTCGTCGAGCGCCTGCAAGACGCGGCCGGGAAGAACGCTCTGGTGTCTCCCGAACTGAGCACGGCTTTCGGATTCTCCCGGTTGCGGATGACGGAGGCCCTCCAAGAGCTGCAGGAAGCGACACCGAACACGCGGCAGGCGGGCGACCGGGCCGGGCAGGCGTTGGACGGCTTGAACGAGGTAGCGTATGCGCTGCTGCGGAATCGCGGTAACGTGGAGGGCTCCGAGTCGGGCTCCGGAATGGCCGAGGCAATGGAGCAAATGGCGCAGATGGCGCGGGAGCAGCAGGCCATGGCGGCGGAATCGGGTCAGATGCTTCCCATGATGGCGCAAGGACAGCAGGAAATGCTGCGGCAACTCCGCGAGTTGGCCGAGCGTCAACGCCAGTTGGGTGAGGAACTGGAGCGGATGGACGCCGAGGGTGCCTCCAACGCCGCCGAAGAGCTGGCCGAGGAAGCGCTGGAGGTGGCTCGCGAGCTGGAGGCGGGAAGGCTCGACCGCGAAACCGTCGAGCGACAGGAACAGCTCTTCCGCCGGCTGCTCGACGCCGGGAGAACGTTGCGGAGTGACGAGGAGGACGAGCGCGAGGAGCGCCAAAGCGAGACCGGCGATCAAACCAACGTTCGCGTGCCTCCCGAGTTGTTGGGACCCACGGGTCCAGAGGCCCGGTATCCGTACCCCAAGTGGGAACAACTGCGGCGGTTTACGCCCGAAGAGCGTCGGTTGATTCTCGACTACTTCCGGAGGCTGAATGCGGAACGCCGTCGCCAGTAGGCTGAGCGCGGCCTTCGTCTTCACGGTTCTCCTGACGCCGACGGTACTGACGGCCCAGCGAGGGCAGTCGACCGAGCTCGGTGAGGCGTTCGAGCTCGAGCGTCGCGGGCGCTACGAGGTGGCGGCCCAGCGGTACCGGGCCATTCTGGACAGAAGCCCCGCGAACCTCTCGGCGCTGCTGGGTTTGGAGCGTGTCCTTCCGCCCATCGACCAACTGGATTCCATTCTGCTGTACATCGAATCGGCCCTCGTGCTCCAGCCGGAGCACGGATCGATCCGATCGCTTCTGCTCCGCGTGTTTGCGCAACTCGACCAGCCCGATCGCCTTGGCGAGGCAGCGCGTGAGTGGACGTTGGCGATGCCCCAGAGCGTGGACCCTTATAAGGAATGGGCTGCCGCGTTGCGACAGATGGGGGATGTGGACGGGGCACGGCGCGTGCTCGAGCAGGGCGTCATCCACGTCGGCACTTCGGCGTTGGCCCAGGAGATGGCCGAGCTGGCGATCCTCGATGCGGATTGGGTTGCCGCGGCTCGGTACTGGCGCGAAGCCACCAGGGCGAATCCGGGGCTCCTGAGTGCGGCGGTGACGAACCTGGTGCCGGCGCCGCTCTACGCCCGTGAGCGGATCGTGACCATGCTGACCGATGACGATCGCGATCGGTTGAGTGGGCGATTGGCGGCGGATCTCCTCGTGGCGTGGAATCGGCCGGCGGAGGGTTGGGTGGTACTGGATCGCTCGCTGCCCCGGAACGCACAGGACGCGGTGCCCCTCTTGCGCCGGTTTGCCGACCGCGCCAGCCTCGTCCGCTCGCCGGAAGGCTCCCGGGCCCGGGGCATGGCGCTCGAGCGCCTGGCCCAACTCTCCGTGGGATCGGCGGCCCAGCGCGCCCGAATCGACGCGGCAAGCGCGTACGCGGATGCCGGAGAGCGCCAGGCGGTGGAGCGCATGCTGCAACAAATTGCCGCCGGAGAAGGTGCCGGGCGGGGGTCTCAGGCGACCGCCATCGCGACGTTGATCGCCGTGACGGCCGAGTCGGGGCGGGTGGAGGAAGCAGAAGCCCGGTTACACGAATGGGAGGACCGACTCACGGTGGACGCCGCCGGCGCGTTGCGGCAGCAGGTGGCATGGGGATGGGTGAAGCAGGGAGAGCTGGAGCGCGCCGAAGCCGTGTTGGGAGACGATTCCACTGTGACCGTGCTCGCGACCCGCGGATGGATTGCGCTCTACCGAGGTGACCTGCGCGGAGCAATGGATTTTTTCCAGGGTGCCGGCCCCCGGTCGGGGACGCGGGAAGAGGTCACGCAGCGAACGGCGATCCTGGCGCTGGTGCAGAGCGTCGAGCCAGATTCGGTTCTGGTCCTCGGCGACGCGCTCCTGCAGCTCGCTCGTGGCGACACGACTGCGGCGCTGCAAACGTTCAACGATGCCGCGACGATCCTCCCCGCTCGCGGAGGGCGCGCAGGTGTCTTGGCCTACGCAGGACGCCTCGCGATCGATCAGCTGGAATACGAGCAGGCGGAGCGCTTTCTGCTCGCGGCAATCGCCGCCGATCCCGAGTCGGCGTCTGCACCCGCCGCCGAGTACCATCTCGCCCGCGTGTACGACGAGCAAGGACGGAGAGACGAGGCCCGGAGTCGGCTCGAGAACCTGATTCTCGCCTATCCGGAGAGTGCGGTCGTCCCGTTGGCCCGACGAATGTTGGATCGTTTGAGGGGAGCGGTGCCGGTGCGATGAAGCGTCGCAAGTTTGTGGAGACGGTAGGTGGTGTCGCCGCCGCGGCCGGGTTGGGCGCGTTCCGTGGTCTGCGGCCGCGGCAGGCGACCTGGTTGCTCATCCCGATGGATGACGACCAGTCCAATCACCTCAAGGCATACGGAGTCACCTATCGTACGCTCCAGCGGGGCGGATCCGCCGAGTGGTTGCTGAACTTTCGCAGCGGCAGCTTCCTGTTTCCTCTCGACGTGGCCACGCAGCGTGACGCGGCACTCCAGGGCGTGTCCACCGTCCAGCTCACCGACGCCGACGTCGTCAACGTGCGGGGAACGATTGCAGCGAACAACATGGATGCCGTGCCACTGGAAAAGGCGCCCAAGGTCGCCGTGTATGTCCCACCCAACAACGCCCCCTGGGACGACGCGGTGCGGATGTCGCTCGAGTATGCCGGGGTCGAGTACGAGCGCGTGTGGGATGAGGATGTCGTTGGGGGCAGACTGAGCGATTACGAATGGCTGCACCTGCACCACGAAGACTTTACCGGCCAGTACTCGAAGTTCTACCTGACGTACAGCGGCACCCCATGGCTCACGGAAATGGTGCAGCGCAATCAGCGCATGGCTCGCACGCTCGGCTTTGCATCGGTGCCGGATCTCAAGAAAGCGGTGGCGCGAGGGATTCGGAGCTATGTGGATGAAGGCGGGTTTCTCTTTGGGATGTGCACGGCTACGGAGACGCTGGAAATTGCGTTGGCCGCCGACGGCGTAGACGTGGCTGCGCGGTACGCGGACGGCACCCCCATGGATCCCGACGCCTCCAACAAGTTGCGGTGGGATCGGACCATGGCCTTCAACGACGTCCGCCTGGAGCAGTCGCCCATGACGGCGAGTTTTTCGGACGTCGATGGCCACCAAGTCAACAACGCGGCAAGACGCCAGCCCCTCGGAACGTTCAAGCTGTTCAACTTCGCCGCCAAGATCGACCCGGTTCCGACGATGCTGGTGCAGAGTCACCGGTCCGTCATTTCCGACTACTATGGACTCACCACGTCGTTCGTCCGCGAGCGACTCAAGCCGGGCGTGACCGTGCTCGCCGATGAGGAAGGCGCGCCCTGGGCGAAGTACATTCATGGCGAGTATGGCTCGGGGACGTGGACGTTCTTTGGCGGACACGATCCGGAAGATCCGCAACACCGTATTGGCGATCCGCCGACCGATCTTTCCCTCCACCCCAATTCACCCGGATACCGGTTGATCCTCAACAACGTGCTCTTCCCGGCGGCCAAGAAGCGTGAGCTGAAGACGTGAGTCGTCTCCACCCTGCGGTCAGCGAATCTCTTCGTCGTGAGATTGACGCTGCCGGGGGCCGCGAGGTTTCGTTTGTCGCCGAACTGGATGCCGACGGGACGCTCGTGGAGGCGCGCGCGGTCGCGCGGGGAACTGTGGAGGCCGTATTGGCGCTTCCCGGCGTTGCCAGCCGCGGCGAGATGTTGGTGCACAACCATCCCAGCGGAACTCTCGAACCCTCTCAAGCCGATCTGACCGTCGCGGCCCGGCTGCACGACGCGGGGATCGGCTTCGGGATCATCGACAACGAGGCGACGGCGATCTACGTGGTCGTCGAGGTGCCGCGCGCTCCGTCCTACGAGATGCTCGACGCCCCGGCGGTGGCCGATCTGCTGGGCCCGAACGGACCCATCGCCGGCGTCCTCGGTCAGTTCGAGGACCGACCGAGCCAGCGCGACATGGCGGCCTATGTGGCGGACACCTACAACGACGGTGGTGTGTCG
>JBDHAF010000042.1:0-41766 GCA_039588255.1 Gemmatimonadota bacterium
GTGGATGCGCGGCACGAACATCCGCGGAATGGCCACGATCTGCACCGGTTCCTCGGCGGCGCGCCGCACGGCCTCGACATCCTGGAGCACTTCCCCGACGATTTCCCGTACTAACGCACGGAGCTGCTCTTCGGATTTGGGGAGAATTCCACGTAGTTCGGCCAACGGGTCGTGGTCCGGATCCTTCGGCTCGTCCACATCGGGGTTTTTAGCGTGTTCGTGGGTGATCTCCCGAGCTTCGGAGGGAGACTCGCCGGCTGGACGTTTCTTTTGGTCGCTGACGATTTCCTCGACGAGAGATCGCAGCTCGTCGTCGGCACGTCCGGGCTTCGGGGGGTCCTTCTGTTCTCCATGCCCGTTCTCGGGTGGTGGGTCTTGGCGATCGTCGGTCATGTTCGGCCCCCCTCTGATCGGGTCTTGGCGATCGTCGGTCATGTTCGGCCCCCCTCTGATCTATCGACGCTCGGAGAGTGAAACTGCCGATGGGTAAACCGGCGCGTCGGGGCTGTGGGACACCACGCCCTCCTCGGACATCACCGCCAGGAACGCCTGGACGACCTGGGGATCGAAATGGGATCCCGATTGCTCGGCGACCCACGCCACGGCCTCCGCGTGGGGCATGCCCGTTCGATACGGTCGGTGCGACGTGAGGGCATCGTACACGTCGCCTGCCGCCAGGAGGCGAGCGTAGAAGTCGATGTTCTCGCCGGCGATGCCGTCGGGATATCCGGATCCGTCCCACCGCTCGTGGTGGCGCAACACGATGGGGATGACGTCGGCGTAGGCTGCGATCGGCTCCAAAATCCGGGCGCCCACGGTGACGTGATCCCGCATCACCTGCATCTCCTCTTCGTTGAGGGCAGCGGGCTTGTCGAGGATGTCAGCAGGGATCCCGATCTTCCCGATGTCGTGGAGTAGCCCACCGCGGTTGATCATCTCGAGCTCGTCGTCCCCCAACCCCATCTTCCGCGCGACCTTTAGCGAGGTCTTGGTGACCCGCTCCGAGTGACCCGAGGTCCACGGGGATTTGGCGTCGATGGTCCGGGCGAGGGCGGTGAGGGCACCCACGTTCAAGGCGTCCAAGTCGTCGATGAGTCGGGTGTTCGACAGGGCGACGGCAACCTGATCCGCCATCTGGCGCGCCTGGTTCAGGTCATCGTCGCCGAACGCCGGTCGCGAGACGTACCCCAGGGCGATCACCGCAGAGAGCTCTCCCTTCAGGAAGATGGGCAGCACCAGGAACGAGCTGATCCCACCGGTGGTGAAGGGTGAGATGACCAAATAGCTCCGGGATCCCGGCCCGCCCTCGATGACGAGGTGGTGCTGATGTTGGCGCAGTTCCTGTTCTTCCTCCGAGCTGACCTCGATGTCGTGGCGGATCTGCTCATCGTCCCGAGACGCGACCGCCACCAGTCGCCACCGGGCCTTGTCACCGCTCCCGGACAGCACGCTCACGCTCAAGCCGTCACACGGGAGCACGCGACGCGTTCCCGAGAGCACCGTGTCGATGACCTGGTCGATGTCTTGAGCGGAGAGCACGACGTGGTCGATCTCGTTGAGCGCGGTGAGGGTGTTGAACTGGCTCTGCAGCCGGCCGGCCATGGAATTGAACGAGGTGGCGAGGTCCTCGAATTCGTCGCCACTGCTGACATGCACCGGTGTTCCGAAATCCCGTTTGGCGATGCGCCGGGTTCCCTGTTGCAGACTCACCAGCGGATCCATGCTCTTCTTGATTTGAAAGTTGCTCAAGAAGATCACGCCGAGCACGGCCAGCAGGATGACGAACGGAAAGCTCGTCGTGAACTTGCGCATCGGCTGAAGGACCGTGGCCTTCGACTCGCTGAGGACCAGCGTCCAACCGGGAGACCCGTACTGGGGCCTCAAGAAGACTGTCTTGTATCCGGCGGCGTACTCCTGGGTTCCGTCGCTCCACTCGAAGTCGCCCCGGTCCTCCGGCGTGGACGCCATTTCCGCCATCGTCGATGCCAGCTCCCGAGCAACCAGAGTGGGATCTTCCACTGTGCAATACAGCGGGTCGACGGATTGATCGAAGACGCAGATCTCCATGTCGATCGGCAGCGCGGGGCGATCCCTGCCGGCCGCAAACAGGTAGTCCGGCGCCAGCTGGCCCCAAAGGACCGCGCCGTTCGGGATCTCCGGGATGACCAATCGAGCCAGGAAGATGCGATCGCCCGATTCCGCCGACGTGGCCAACAGGGCGTTGCCGGAGCCCAAGTGTTCCCGGTCGGAATCGGTCAGGGTCGGCGGTGGCGCAAGCGTACCGAACAAAGGGGGCAGGAGCCCGCTGTTGGACATGACCCCGGCACCGATGAACCGGTTGGTCAACAGGGTGTCGGTGTCTTGCGAAGGAAGCGGTCCTCGAAGGTCAGGCCGGTCCACCAAAACGGCCGCCAGGTCGTCGAGCTGCGCCCTGGAGAACACCAGTCGCTCGAAGATGGCGTCGTTGGTGGCTCGCAAGGTCTGTTCCCGCCGGGCCTGGCTCTGCTTGTTCAGCTCGTTGCTGACCTGCCAGTAGGAGTAGCCGGCGGCGATAATGATCGGCACCAGCGCGCACGCGAAGAACAGGAAGAAGATGCGTCGGGCGACGCGGGTCTTGAGAAAGCTCCAGTCCATCTTCATCGCGCCACCAACCTAATACTTCACGGCCAGGCCGATGAACCCGCCGTCGTTGGCGCGGACGATGTCGTCCTTGCTGGCCTTGGCGGTGAGGGCTGCAACGGTCTTGCCGTCCTTCCCCACGCTGTAGAGGTCGTAGGTGGAGTTGATGGGGACGAGGAAGCGGTCCTTACGAGCTCCGGCGGGTGGTCCCCCTTTCTTTGCGGCACCCTCGTCGATGTGGAAGTTGAGGTACCGATAGGCGTTTCCCCACGGATCCTCGAGGGCTCCCCTTCCGACGTCGGCCAGCGTCTCGGGGAGACCGTTTCCTCCGGCCTCGAAGGAGGCGATGTCGACCTGGAGGGCGCTGATGTCACCGATGGCCCGGGCGACCCGGGCCTGGTCCACGGCGGCCTGGAACATGGGGAGGGCGATGGCCAGAATTGTCCCGATGATCGCCAGGACGATGAGCATCTCGATCATGGTGAAGCCGATGGCCCAGATGCTCTGGCGGGGCCGGCTGCGATGGTACCACAGCCAACTGCCCACCGCCAGAAGCCGGCCTGGACCCCCAAAACTGGGTCTGGCGCAGGTTGCTGTCCCATTCGGATCTGCGTTGGCAGGGGCCGTCGACATGAGAATTGAGAAACTCTACTCCTGGTTGGGCGAGCTGGGCCCCCGGAGGGCAGCCACCTACCCGATGTTAGACACCATGGCGCAGCCGGAGACACCCCCAACCCGCTGTTCCCGGGGTTGTGAAACAGACCCCAAAGCACGGCCAGGCCCGGAGGGGGCTCCGGAGGCGCTGATTTGCTCGGCCAGTGTAGCTCACCACCGAGGCATTCGCAACGTATCCTACTGATTTATCGACGGTTAGGGGCTCCCAAGGCCCGCGCCGCCGATGCCCCAAATAATGGTTTTCCGCGAGGTGGATGTCAGTAATGACGCTCACAGTAATTCGGTGCTGGACTTGCCCGTCGCCTGACGGGCCAGGGGTCCCCTGAAGCGTCCCTTCCACGGGGAAGCGCACCCCTCTACAATGTCCACATGCCAGACCAGCACTCGGCAACCGTGGCCATCGTGGGGAAGCCCAATGTGGGGAAATCCACTCTCCTCAACGCTCTGGTGGGCCAGAAATTGGCCATCACCAGCCCCAAGCCCCAGGCCACGCGTCTCCCCGTGGTGGGCATCGTAAACACCGAGGACACCCAGCTCGTCTTCGTGGATCAGCCGGGGCTGATGGATCCCGCGCACCTGCTCCAGGAGGCCATGCGGGCCGCGGCCCTGTCGTGGGTGCGACGGTCGGATGCGATTCTCTATCTCCATCCGGGAGACGCCGGGGACCCCGATCCCCTGGAGTCCCTCGTTCCCGAGTTGGAGTCCGTCGGGCAGCCCGTGGCGGTGGTCCGGACCATGGCCGACCGGCTCCCGCAGACGCCCGATCCGGCGCCCCCGGTCTTTTGGGTATCGGCCAAGGCCGGCACGGGACTCGAGGGGCTCCTCGAGTGGAGCCGCGCCCAGGCGCCGGTCAGACCGTTTCTCTATCATCCCGACGACCTGAGTACCCAGCCTCAGCGGTTCTTCGTGACCGAGTTCGTTCGCGAGGCCGCGTTCGAACATCTCGGTCAGGAGCTTCCCTACTCCCTGGCGGCGGAGGTGGAAGAGTTTCGGGAAGGGAGCGATCCGCTCTATATTCGCGTCACCATCTACGTGGAGCGCGAAACCCAGAAGCGAATGGTGATCGGGAAAAACGGGAGGACGATCAAGGCGTTGGGTGGAGATGCGCGTCGCAAGATCGAGGAACTCTTTGGGCAGCGGGTGTATTTGGATTTATGGGTGAAGGCATTGCCCAAGTGGAGATCCAAGCCCGACATGCTGGCGCGTTTTGGGTTCTCGGCTCGGCCGGGAGAAGGTGAATGACATTCACGACACGACGTTGCTTTG
Source organism: Gemmatimonadota bacterium (assembly GCA_039588255.1). GTDB lineage: Bacteria > Gemmatimonadota > Gemmatimonadetes > Gemmatimonadales > GWC2-71-9 > B3T1B10. Next base: position 4,561 of record JBDHAF010000042.1, read on the forward strand.
TCATTGTCGCGGGACTCCTCGCGTCGGCCGCCCCTGCGTGGGCGCGGCAGGCCAGCGAAGCGGAGCTCGGTGGCGCAGCGTTCCTCCTCGTTCCCGTGGGGGGGCGTGCTGCGGCGCTGGGGCAGGCCGCCGTGGCGGACGGCGGCACCAGCGAGGCGGCGTTTTGGAACCCGGCTGGATTGGCCTGGCTACCGGGCACCGAGGTCGCCGCGCACCACGCCGCGACGTTCATCTCCGACAACACGGCGCTGTCGGCGTACTTCACGCCCCGGGGGATTGGGGTGCTGGGGGTGTCCGCCTACCTGGTGGATTACGGCTCGCAGGATGTGATCACCACACCCGGCGGGCCGATTTCGGGGAAGTTCTCGCCCAAGAACATTCAGCTGCTCGCCTCCTTTGCCACACAGCTGCTCGAGGGTCTCGCCTTTGGGGTGAATTACAAGCTCGTCCAGTTTCGGCAGGACTGTTCCGGCGATTGTGGGTTGTTCCCGTCGGTGGTAGGCACCACCCACGGCGTGGATGTCGGGCTGCAATACGGCAATGAGACGTCGCCGCTGCGCTTCGGCGTTGCCGTGCGGCACGCCGGCTTCGACTTGCAGCTGGAGGATCGCGATCAGGCCGATCCCATGCCCACCAAGCTCGATTTCGGCATCGTGTACAAAATCACGCTGCCGCGACCGTCTCCCGATGTCCAACCGCTCGACGCCAGGTTTCTCGTCGACATCGAGAACGATTGGGGGGAGTTCGACGATCCGCAGGCCCGCGTGGGAATCGAGTTGGGGTACGGGGAGCTGATCCGGTTGCGTACTGGGTATGCGTTCGTCGATTCGGAGGCCAGCGGACCAGCCGTGGGGTTGGGTGTCAAGCTCGGACGCTTCTCCGTCGACTTCTCTCGGGTGTTCTACGATTCGGCCAACTTCGACGAGCCTGTTTACATCAGTCTCAGAGCGGGTATCTGACCCCGCTTTTCAGGTAGCTTCCTCCCCATGCCGACGCGAAGAACAGGTCTCGTTGCCACGGCCGCTTGTGTGACGGCCTGTGGTGTGCTGTCGGGAACGCCGACCCCGGTTGCGGGCCAGGCCATTCCGGCGGGGGCGTCGCCGTCCGTGCTGTTCGACGTCCGGCAGGAGGGCACCTCCGCGGGACACCCTCGGTGGCTTCCACCCGTCGCATCCCTCCTCGTGCCGGGGACCGGGCAGTTTCTGACCGGCACCAGCCGCGGGGCCGTGTACCTCGTTGCCGAGGTGTTTTTGGTGGCGACCTACGTGTCGGCCCAGAGCGCCGGGAGAAGCCACCGCGACACCTTCCACGGGTTGGCGTTCGATGTGGCGCGGGCGCCATTCGACCCGACCATTCCCGATACGGCGTTCCAGTACTACGAGCAGATGGAGGAATTCGTGGCCAGTGGGCCCTTCGACGCCGACTCACGACCCGGTCTCCAGCCGGCGACGGACGAAAGCACCTTCAACGGGAGCATCTGGGCGCTGGCCCGCCGGAATTCTTTCGCCGATCCCGACGTGGTCCCCGATCCGACGTCACCCGAGTACCAGCGGGCCCTCGAGTTCTACCGCCGCCGGGCGGTCGGACCGAATTTTCTGTGGTCCTGGCAGGGGGCGGCGTTCGAGCACGACCTGTTCACACAGGCCGTGAGCCGGAGCAACGACGCCTTCAGGAGGGGATCCACGGCGCTGGGGTTTCTACTGGCCAACCACCTGGTGAGTGCTCTGGACGCGTTCATTTCCGGGCGACTCTCCACCGCCTCCCGGGCCACAACCCTCCAGACCCGAGTCCTCAACCGGGACCGTTACGGGCTGGGACCCGGGTTCGAGTGGATCGTGAGCGTAGCGTTCTGACGTGGATCACTGTGTCCTTGTCTTGGACCCTTGACGGCGGGTGCCTCGATTGACTTCGGAGCCGAAGGCTCCTAAGTTAAGGTCTCTTTTTATCTTACGGGATTACTAACGGGCGGAGACTGGTGCGGAATCGTCCCACAGTACTCTACTTTTCTCCGGTCGGACGACCGGTTCCTGACATAGTTTCGACTTGGATTGAGGCCAAGAGTTTCATCCTGGTTCAATACCAGGAACGGGACGTGGCCGAAGCCCATGCCGTACGGAGTCCGCCCGATCTGGTGGTGGTCGATGTCGAGGACACGCCCACCGAGGGACTGGCGTTCTGCCATTCGCTCAAATCGGACCCCTACACGGCCATTGTTCCGGTGGCGTTCGTGGCCAACGGCCATGCCACGGACGCGGTGGGCGAGTGGTTCGAGGCGGGCGCCGACGAGGTGATCACGCCGCTGTTCGAGGCCAGTGAACAGCGAACGCGCTTGGACGGGCTCTTGCTGCGAACCGAGCGCAACGTATCCGTCCACCCCTCGACACGGCTTCCAGGCACCACAGAGATCGAGCGGGCGATGCGTCGCCGCATCGACCGGTCCGAGACGTTCGCCGTGTGCTACGCGGATCTCGATCACTTCAAGGAATACAACGACCGCTACAGCTACCGAGACGGCGACCGCGTCATATTTCTCGTCTCGCGAATCCTGAGTGACGTGGTGAAGGGTATGTGTCCCAAGCGGGGCTTCGTGGGACATATCGGTGGGGATGACTTCATCATGGTGTTGGATCTCGAAGACGTTCAACCGGTCTGTGGCGAGATCGTGTCTGTGTTCGACGAGCTGATTCCGTACCAGTACAATGCGCAGGATCGGGGCGCGGGGTACTTCTTCGGAAGGGACCGGCGGGGACAGTTGTATCGAGTGCCCCTCATGACACTGTCCATCGGTATTGTCACCAACGAACACCGGCGTTTCGGACATCCGGCCCGTGCGAGTGAGTTGGCGACCGAGATGAAGAGCTATGCGAAGACCCTCCCCGGATCTGTTTTCGTCGTCGATCGTCGACGCGATACCGAAGAAGGTTCGAGGGACCCGGGAGGGGCGAGCGAGGCATGAACGTACGCTGTGCATCGTGTGACACGGTCTATCGCATCGACCCTGCCAAGGTGCCGGAGGCGGGCGTGCAAGCCCGCTGCACCGTATGCTCCCACGTCATTGCCGTCAGCCGGGAGGAAGAAACCGCTCCCGCCGTCGAAACGGTTCCCCAGGCCGTGGCGCCCGAGGCGGTAGCACCAGCCGTCGCCCCGGAGCCCAGGGAGCCCGCTCACAGCCAGGAGGAGATCGCCGCCGCGACGCTGGGGGACGTGTTTATCGCTGCTCCGGAGGAGCCGGTTGAGGCACCCCCGGTCCCACAACCACCGCCTGAGCCGCCCGCGCAGGAGCCACCGGCCCCGCTGGTGGAGGCACCGCCTCCGGTCGTGGAATCGCCATCCCCGGCGGTCCCGGTGCCCCCGGTTCTGCCGGAGCCGGTGGTCACGGCTCCCGCTCCGGCGCCCGAACCGGTGGTTGCCCCAGTCGAGTCGCCCGGCGTCGCTCCTGCGGCGGCCGCAACTCCGGCGGCGCCCCCTCGAGCGGAGACGCCTCCTGTGGCGCCACCTCGTGCGGAGACGCCTCCTGCACCGCCAACGGCCCCTGCGCCGGTGGTGGCACCTCCGGTGGAGAAGGGGGGCCTGCGGGTCACCAGGCCATTCTCAGGGGGTGGCCCGGGGGCCGGACCGGCCCAGGCCGCACCCGGCACCCAGCGTCCCACGGCGCCTGTTTTCCGGCCCACGCCGGGCAAGCCTGTGCGGCCGGCGGCGGCGGCCCCGGCGCCGCCAGTCGCCCCGCCCGTTGCCGGGCCGGCGGCGCCCGCGCCGCCAATCCGGCCGGCGGCTCCGGAGGCCGCACCCTCGTCCCCGGTGACCGCGGCTCCGGTCAAGACTCCGCCTCCGGCGGCGGCTCCCCTGGCCCAGCCGGCCGCCCCAGTGGCTCCCCCGGCACCCGCTCCGCCAGCGGCGGCGGCGCCATCAGCGGCGCCGGCGACCCCTGCAAGACCGGTGCTCAATCCCTTCTTGTCCCGAGATCCCAAGCAAAAGGCCCGGCGTCTAGCGAGGGCTCTCATCTCGGACATGATCGTCTATCAACCGGAGAAGCGACAAAAGGCGATCGCGGACGGGAGCCTCAAGGAAATATTCGCCGAGGAGATCAAGAGGAGTTGGGAGGAGTACGTGCAGCAGGTCGGGGAGGAGATCGCCAACTCGACACCGTACTTCACGGAAGCGTTGAACGACATTCTGGCGGGTGGGCAGAGCATGTTTTAGGGTGGTGCTCCGGCCTGGGAATCAGCTAAATTGTTGTTATGACGAGCCGTCGGCCCGGTTTGGGCACGACGGCTCGCCCTATATTCATTGAGACCATGAGGAGTCCGACCGTGAGCGACGTGCTCGATGCGCTGAGCGAAATCGACCGACGATTGATCGAACTCCGAGGTTACCTTTGACCTCGATGCCAAGAACTCCCGCCTAGAGAAGCTTCAAGCCGCCATGGCCGCGCCGGGGTTTTGGGACGATCCGGATGCAGCCCGGTCGGCGGTCAACGAGATGCGACAGCTCAAGCGGTGGACGGAGCCGTTGCACGACCTGACGCAACGCGTCGAAGACGCCCGCGAACTTGCTGATCTGTTGGCCGATGACCCGGATCCAGAGCTGCAGGACGGACTTGAGGACGAGGTCCCGAAGCTGCTGGCCTCGCTCGAAGACATTGAGCTCCAGAACATGTTGCAGGGTCCCGACGATCAGCGGGCGGCCCTGGTCACGATCCACCCCGGAGCGGGAGGGACGGAGTCGCAGGATTGGGCGCAGATGCTGATGCGCATGTATACCCGCTGGGCGGAGCGCCGCGGGTACAGTGTGGCCGTGCTCGATCTGCTCCCAGGTGAGGAGGCGGGAATCAAATCCGTGTCCATGGAGATCCAGGGCGATTGTGCGTACGGGTATCTGAAGGCGGAAAAGGGGGTTCACCGTCTCGTGAGGATATCCCCGTTCGATGCCCAGGCCCGCCGACACACGTCGTTTGCCTCTGTGTTCGTGTACCCCGTGGTGGACGATTCCATCGACATCGATCTTCGAGATGAGGACATCGAGATGGAGGTGTTCCGGGCCTCCGGTGCCGGCGGCCAGCATGTGAACAAGACGTCCTCGGCCGTTCGGTTGCGGCACGTGCCCACGGGCATCGCCGTGTCGTGCCAGCAGGAGCGCAGCCAGTTCAAGAACCGGGCGACGGCCTTGAAGATGCTCAAGGCGGCGCTGTACCAGCGGGCCCGAGAGGAACAGGAGAAGGAGAAGGCGAAGCTGGAGGCCACGAAGACGGACATCGCCTGGGGGAACCAAAGCCGGTCGTACGTTTTTCAGCCCTATACCATGGTGAACGATCACCGCACCGAGCTGAAGATCACGGACGTCCAGTCCGTCATGGATGGGAATTTGGATCCGTTCATCCACGCGTACCTGAAGCGCTACGGAAGCAAGGCGGCATGACGGTGACCGAAGAGCGGTCCTACATCGAGGCCGCGAGGAGAGAGAAGCTGGAAGCGTTGATCGAACGTGGCACTGTCCCGTTCGCCTACCGCTTCGATCGCTCGCACACGGCACAAGAAGCCCTGGATGCCTACGAGGATGAGGACGACCAGGTCGAAGTGCGTGCAGCCGGACGGATCGTGTCCATGCGTCCGCACGGCAAGACGGCGTTCATGCACATCGGCGATCGTTCCGGCAAGATCCAGCTGTATTTCAAGCGCGATGCCCTGGGTGAAGAAGTCTACGACGTGCTCAAGCTGTTGGATTTGAGCGACTTCATCGGAGTGCGCGGCAAGCTGTTCCGCACGAGAACGCAGGAAGTCACGATCAGAGTGGAGGAATTTGAACTCCTGACCAAAACCCTGCGGCCGTTGCCGATCGGCAAGGAAGATGCCGAAGGGGAACAACACGGCGGTCTCACCGATCCCGAGATGCGGTATCGCCAGCGGTATGTCGATCTCGCGGTGCACGCCGATGTCCGGGAAGTGTTCGTATCGCGCGCCAACGTCGTGCGGCTGATCCGGCAGTTCTTCGATGACCGGGGGTTTGTCGAGGTCGAGACGCCGGTGCTGCAACCGGTCTACGGCGGGGCTGCGGCATCGCCGTTCGTGACGGACCATAGCGCGCTGGATACTCGGCTCTACCTGCGCATCGCGGACGAGCTGTATCTGAAGCGTTGTATCGTAGGCGGGTTGGATCGGGTATACGAGATCGGTCACGATTTCCGCAATGAGGGAATCGACCGGTTGCACTTTCCCGAGTTCACCATGCTCGAGTTTTACCAGGCGTATGCCGACTACAACGACATGATGGACGTCCTGGAAGAGCTCGTTGCCGGCGTGGTCGAACAGACGTGTGGCTCCCTCGAGATCGAGCGGTTCGGCACGACGTTCGACTTCACGCGGCCGTGGCACCGCGCCGGGTATGTGGACCTGGTGCGGCAGCACTCGGGAGTGGATCTGGAAACCGCGGAAGACGCCGCACTACGCAAGCACCTGAAGGCGCATGGGGAGGAAGATGCCGACGAGTGGCCGCGGACCAAGCTCATCGACCAGATGTTCAAGGTCTTCGTGGAGCCGAAGTTGATCCAGCCGACGATCGTGCAGGATCACCCCATTGAGATATCGCCACTGGCCAAGGTAAAGCGGGGGAACCCGCGTCTCACCGAGCGGTTCGAGATGTTGATCAACGGTCACGAGTGGGCGAATGCGTTCAGCGAGCTCAACGATCCCGACGACCAGCGGCGTCGGTTCGAGAACCAAGCCGCGGCGCGCGCGGCAGGAGATGAGGAGGCGCACCAGATCGACGAAGACTTCGTCAGGGCGCTGGAGTACGGGATGCCTCCGACGGGGGGGCTAGGCTTGGGCATCGATCGCCTCATCATGCTGTTGGCGAACAAGAAGTCGATTCGGGACGTTATTCTGTTTCCCACGTTGAGGCCCGAAGCATGAAGCGCCTGGAGTGGAGGATCGCCGCGCGCTACATGCGCAGCCGACGTTCGTCGCGGCTGGTCTCGTTGATCACTCTGATCGCCACGGCTGGTGTGACGGTGGGTGTGACGGCGTTGATCGTGGTCATGGGGGTGATGAACGGCTTGCAGAGCGAGTTGCGGGAGAAGATCCTCATCGCCAGTCCGCACCTCCGCATCCTGACGTATGGCAGCGGTCTGCGCGTGGACAACTGGCGCGACGCCCTCGAGGTCATTCGGGGGCATCCCGAGGTCGAGGCGGCTGCCCCGTTCGTGATCACGCAGGCCTTGGTGCGGGCCGGAGCCGATTACACCGAAGGGGTTCGCGTTTTGGGCATCGACCCGGACACCGCCACGATGTCGGTGACGCCATTGCCCAGGTACTTCTCGACCGGCGACCTCCGGTTCGTCACGCAGCTCGGTAGCGTGGACGGTCCGATCGTGCTGGGCGGCCGTGTGTCCGATCGGTTGGTGGCATTCGAGGGCGACTCGGTATCGGTCATCTCCTCCGCGGGCAGCAAGTTCAACCCGGCGATCGGCGCGTTCGTGCCCAGCTACTGGTGGTTCGAAGTGACGGGACGGTTTGAGACGGGGATGTTCGAGTATGACAACACGTATGCCGTCATGCCGCTGGACGTGGCCCAGCGATTTGCCGGACTGGGTGACGCGGTGAGCGGCATCGACGTCCGCGTGAGCAATCCCAACGAGGCGATTCGCATCGGTCTCGAACTTGAGGTGCTGCTCGACTATCCCTATCGCTCCACCGCGTGGCAGGAGCAAAACGCACAGCTGTTTTCGGCCCTGCAGCTCGAAAAGCTCGGGATGGGGTTGATCCTGTTGCTGATCGTCGTCGTTGCGGCGTTCAATATCGTCGGCACCTTGACTATGGTTGTGACGGACAAGACCCGGGAGATCGGGATCCTCCGCGCGATGGGCCTGTCGGCCAAATCCGTCCGGACGGTGTTCGTGCTGCAGGGCATGATCGTGGGCCTGGTGGGAACGGTCGCCGGCGCCGTGGCGGGCGTCGCCGTGGCGCAGCTGTTCGATCGGGGCCGTCTCATCTCCCTCGATCCCTCGGTGTATTTCATCGATCACCTGCCGATTCAGGTGCAGCTCGTCGATTTCACGTTGATCGTCATCGCCAGCGTCGTCGTGGCCACGGTGGCGACTCTCTATCCTGCGCGTCGCGCTGCGGACCTGACCCCGGTGGAGGCGATACGGCACGAATGAGCGTGATCATCGAAGCGCGTGGGCTGCGGAAGAGTTTTCGTGGCGGCGACGCCGCAGAGTTGGAGGTCCTGATGGACGTCGACTTGGCGGTGCGTCGGGGGGAGGTGGTGGCGATCGTCGGAGAGAGCGGCGCCGGCAAGAGCACCTTGTTGCATCTCCTTGGCGTGCTGGACGAGCCGACCGGTGGCGAGATCGTTCTCGATGGACAGTCGTACGCCGCCCTTTCGTCGCAGGGGAGAGACGTGCTGCGGAATGAGAAGCTCGGCTTTGTCTTCCAGTTTCACCACCTGCTGCGAGAGTTCACGGCGTTGGAAAACGTGATGATGCCATTGATGATTGCTGGTGTGAATGACGGTGCGGCCCGCAGTCGGGCGGAGGAGATGCTGGCTCGAGTGGGAATGGCCGGTCGGATGGCGCATCGCCCCGCACAGCTATCCGGCGGCGAGCAGCAACGCTGTGCGGTTGCCCGGGCCGTCGTGAACGATCCCAAGGTGGTCCTGGCGGACGAGCCGAGCGGGAATCTGGACGAGCGGCACGCGGGACAGCTCCACGACCTGCTGTTCGAGCTGGCACGCGATCTGGAGACCGCGTTGGTGATCGTAACTCATAACCGCACGCTGTCCGAGCGGGCCGATCGGACGCTGCTGTTGGCGCAGGGGCGGTTGCAGCCGACTCAATTGAAGGGAGTCGCCGGTAATGCAGTGTGATCACTGTGGCGAACGCCCGGCGGCCATCCACTTGACGCAGATCGTCAACGACTCAGTGACGACGCTGCATCTGTGTGAGCAGTGTGCGGCCGAAAAGGGTGTGCAGACCGGCGCGACGGTCGCGAAATTCCCGCTCTCGGATTTCCTCGCTTCGATGGGGAAGGGAGCATCGAGTCAGCTCCCGGTCGGAGACGATACGAAGGAGTGCAGCTATTGCGGCGGTACGCTGCAGGGCTTCCGCGACACCGGCCGGCTCGGCTGTCCCCAGTGTTACCGGACTTTTGGCCGCCACTTGCGTGATCTCTTGCGGCGCTTGCATGGCTCGAGTCAACACGTGGGCGAAAGGTACGTCGCATCGGAATCCGGCGGGACCGAGGGTGTACCGACTGTCGCCGATCTGCGTGATCAACTGCGCCGAGCCGTGGAGGCGGAGAATTTCGAGCTGGCGGCGGACCTGCGTGATCGCATCCGGGTGATGGAATGACGTTCGACATCAATCTCCTCCCGGACGGCGGGATATCCTGGCTCGATGCGAGCGGCCCGGAAGGGAACATCGTGCTGTCGACCCGGGTGCGTCTCGCCCGGAACATCAAGGGCAAGCGGTTCCCCATCAGTGCCGAGCCGGAGGCCAACGAGGAGATCCTCGAGGAGGTAGAGCGAGCCAGCCGGTCGTCCCGCCAGCTCCGGGATGTCCCGCTGATCCGCCTCGACAGCCTCCGGGGCATAGAGTGCCAGCTGCTGCACGAGCGGCACCTGATTTCGCGAGAGCTGGCGGGGCTCGAGACAAATGGGGGGACGCGAAAGGGGGCGGCTCTCCTTACCGACGGGAGCGTGGGACTGATGGTGAACGAGGAAGATCACGTCCGGCTTCAGTGCCTCAAATCGGGATTCGCCCTCACTGACGCATACAAGGATCTCGAGAGTCTCGATGCGGACATAGGGAGGCAGTTGCCCTTCGCGTTCCATGAGGAGTTCGGTTACCTTACCTCGTGCCCGACGAACGCCGGTACTGGGTTGCGGGCATCCGTCCTGATTCACCTTCCCGGCCTGGTGTTGACGAAGGAAATCGCGAAGGTGTTGCAGGGGCTCTCCCAGGTCGGCCTCACGTTTCGAGGACTCTATGGGGAGGGGAGCGAAGTCGTCGGTAACTTCTTCCAGCTATCGAATCAGACGACGCTGGGGAAGACCGAGGGTGAGTTGCTCGACCATTTGGGGGACATGGTGCGTAAGGTGATCGAATACGAGCAGCAGGCCCGAAACGTTCTCCAGCGGGACGCCCCCACGGTGATTGCCGACAAGGTTTGGCGGGCCTACGGCCTGTTGAAGTATGCCCGCAGCGTGTCGTTCGAAGAGACGATGAATCTGTTGAGCGGTGTGCGCCTGGGCGTGGGACTGAACCTGATATCGGATGTCAGTGTATACACATTGAACAAGTTGTTGATCTTCGCCCAGCCGGCGCATCTGGCGGTGGGCGAGGGGCGGGAACTGGGCGACCCGGAACTGTCGACGGTTCGGGCGACCTATACGCGGCAGCTGCTTGAGGCGGATGCGGCCCGCTAGGGGCCGATCGTCTGCCGCATAACTTTACGGTCAATTACATGAACGGTTACAACTTCACGGATCGAGTTCGAAAAGTCTTGCAGATGGCGCGGGAGGAAGCTGCCCGGCTGCACCACGAGTACGTGGGCACCGAGCACATTTTGCTCGGGCTGATCCGCGAGGGGGAGGGTGTCGCCGCCGCTGTGCTCACCAACCTCAACGTGGACCTGGACGAGATTCAGCAGAAGATCGAGGAGACGGTCAAGAAGGGTAAGGCGCCGGCCGCGTCCGGCCCCGACCTACCGTACACCTCACGCGCCAAGAAAGTGCTCGAGCTGGCCATGAGCGAGGCCCGGGAGCTGAATCACTCTTACGTGGGGACCGAGCACCTCCTCCTCGGCCTGCTGCGAGAGGAGAAGGGGATCGCCGCCCAGGTGCTGACCGATGCGGGCGTCAATTTGGAGCAGGCTCGCGCCGAGACGCTGCGGCTTCTCGGGAGCGATATGCCGTCGGGCCAGAAGATCGGCGGGCAGACCCAGGCGGTCCCGCGGTCGGAGAAGAAATCCAAGACGCCGGCGCTCGACCACTTTTGCCGTGACTTGACGGCCCTGGCGGGTGAAGGCCAGCTCGACCCCACGATCGGTCGCGAAAAGGAGATCGAGCGGGTCATCGAGGTGCTCTCGCGCCGCAAGAAGAACAACCCTGTGCTCATCGGCGAGGCGGGCGTCGGCAAGACGGCCATCGTCGAAGGGTTGGCCCAACTGATCTCATCGGGCAACGGGCCGGAGGCGCTACGGCGCCACCGGGTCCTCGCCCTCGACATGGCAGCGGTCATCGCGGGAACGAAGTATCGGGGGCAGTTCGAGGAGCGCCTCAAGGCGGTCATGAACGAGATCGCCCAGAACAAAAACGTTATCCTTTTTATTGACGAGCTCCACACGCTGGTGGGCGCCGGTGCGGCGGAGGGCGCGATCGACGCCTCCAACATGCTCAAACCGGCCCTGGCCCGGGGCGAGCTGCAGTGCGTAGGCGCCTCCACCTTGAACGAATACCGCAAGTACATCGAGAAGGACGGTGCGCTCGAGCGCCGGTTCCAAACGGTCATCGTCGACCCGCCCACGGTGGAGGAGACGATCGAGATCCTCAAGGGCCTGCGGCAGCGGTACGAAGACCACCATCGCGTAGTGATTCCAGACTTGACCCTCGACGAGGCCACCAAGCTGTCGGAGCGCTACATCACCGACCGGTTCCTTCCGGACAAGGCCATCGACGTCATCGACGAGGCTGGAGCGAGAGCCCGGCTGGCGGCTCAGGTTCCGCCCCCGGAAGTCGCCCAGCTGAAGGAGGAACTGGAGGGAATCAACCGCGACAAGGAAGAGGCCGTTCGCGATCAGAACTTCGAGACCGCAGCGGGGCTGCGCGACCGGGAACGGGAGCTCCAGTCAGACATCCGCAAGCGGCAGGAGGAGTGGGAGCGGGAGCGGCAGACGCACCGCCCGACCATCTTGGAAGAGGAGGTCGCGTTCATCGTCTCCCGCTGGACCGGCATTCCGGTGACGCGGTTGCAGGAGGCGGAGACGAAGCGCCTGCTGCGGATGGAAGAGGAGATGCACAAGGTGGTGGTGGGTCAGGATCCGGCTATTGAGGCGATCTCCCGGGCAATACGCCGGTCTCGGGCGGGGCTCAAGGATCCCCACCGGCCCATTGGATGCTTCATCTTCAGCGGGCCGACCGGTGTAGGGAAGACCGAACTGGCCCGGGCGTTGGCCCGATTCCTCTTCGCTGACGAGAAGGCACTCATTCGCGTGGACATGTCCGAGTACATGGAGAAGTTCAGCGTGAGCCGCCTCATCGGGGCACCTCCGGGGTATGTGGGGTATGAGGACTCGGGGACGCTCACGAAGGCGGTCCGGCGGAAGCCCTATTCGGTGGTCCTCCTGGACGAAATCGAAAAGGCCCACCCGGACGTGTTCAACATTCTGCTCCAGGTGCTGGACGAGGGCCATTTGACCGACAACTACGGGAGAGTCATCGACTTCAAGAACACGGTCGTGATCATGACCTCCAACGTCGGTGCGCGGGACATCACGAAGGGCAAGGCGCTCGGGTTTGCCCAGCCCGACGAAAAGACGAGTTTCGATCGGATGTCCGAAAAGGTGAAAGACGAGATCAGCCGCGTCTTCAATCCGGAATTCTTGAACCGGGTCGATGACACGATCGTGTTCCACCCACTGACGCGGGAACACATCACCCAGATTGTGGACATCATGTTTGACGAAGTGCAGTCGCGGGTGTCTGACGAGGGTTTCAGGCTCGTTCGCACAGACGCGGCGACCGGCTTCTTGGTGGATCACGGGTACGACGAGGCCTTCGGCGCCCGGCCCCTGCGCCGCGCCATCCAGCGCTACGTGGAAGACCCGCTTTCGGACAAGATCCTGATGGGCGAGTTCTCTCCCGGAGAGGAGATTCAGGTTGACGTCAGCGAGGATGGCGAGAAGCTCATCTTCGAGGCGCTGACAGAAAGCAAAAAAGCGTAGGCGAAACCATGGCTGGATTCGGTAGGACACTCCTCGTCGTTGCCGTCATAGGAGTCGCCGCTGGGCACGCGCACGCACAGGAGCGTGACCAGACCACGGTGTTCGACAGCATCGCCGTACGGGGAGCCGACCGAACCGGTCGAGGCGCCGTCATCAGTCGCGTCAATATCGCCCTGGGGCAACCCGTGGGCTTTCTCGATGTCCAGCGCGCCATCGAGGCTCTGTACGCCACCGGCCAATACGACGAGGTCACCGTTCTCCAGTCCACCATCGATGGCAGGGAAGTGTTGCTGTTCGAGGTGGTGGAGCGCCCGGTGCTGGCCCGGTGGGACGTGGTAGGAACGGCAAAGCTGCCGGAGCGTTCGGTGCGGGGAAAAGTGCGGCTTCTGGCGGGGAGGCCGTTCAATCCCGCCGACGTCACAATAGCGATTGCGGCCATCGACTCCCTCTATAAAAAGGAAGGGTACTACCAGACGGTCATCGATTCGCGCGTGGTCCCCCAGGAGGACGGACGAGTGAACGTGATCTTCGACGTCCGGGAGGGGAGCCGCGTTGCGGTGAGCCGGGTCATCGTCGAGGGCAATGAAGCGTTCGAGGTGAGCGAAATCGTGGCGAACATGAACACGCGGCCCGAGGGGTTCTTCTGGTTCAAGAAGGGGGAGTACGACGAGCAGAAGGTCCTGCGGGACGTTCGAGAGCACCTACCGACCTTCTATGCCTCACACGGGTATATCGACTTCCAGGTGCTTCGCGACACGCTGGTGGTAAACGAAGGGACGGGCAAGGGTACGCTCATTCTCTCCGTGGATGAAGGGCAGCAATACGACATCGGCACATTCGAGATCATTGGGAACAGAGAGTTCACCCGGGAAGATCTCGAGCAGTTTTATCCGTTCGCCGAGTCGGATGGGGGCGGGGGGTTCCTCGGGCTCGGTGGGGGGGACGACAGCGACGCGTTCAACCTGGAGTCGTGGGCCGCCGCCACGGGCGAGGTGAACAACCTCTACTGGGACAACGGCTACATCCAGGCTCAGGTGCAGGACGTCATCTCGCGTCGGACGGCGGCGGACGGATCGCGGGTCGTCGATCTTCGCTGGCAGATCCAGGAAGGCCCACCCGCCATCGTGAACCGCGTGTTGATCAAGGGCAACACGATCACCCACGAGGATGTGATCCGCCGGGCGATCTTCATGGTGCCGGGGGACGTGTTCCGCCGGAACATGTTGATCCAGTCCTATCAGAGTATTTCCAACCTCGGATTTTTCGAACAACCGCTGGACCCGCCCACCACCGAGGCCGCGAATCAGCAGGGAGATGTTGACGTCATCTTTTTTGTGAAGGAGCGTCGAACCGGCAACATCAATTTCGGTGCGTCCGTGGGGCAGGGTACCGGAGTGGGGGGATTCATCGGCCTGGAGGAGCCGAACCTGTTCGGCAAGGGGAAGCGCATTCAGTTGCAGCTCCAGTTCGGGAGCAACCTGAGCGATTTCAACATCACCTACACGGATCCCGCCATTAGGGGAAGCCTGATCTCGGGAAGCGTGCGGTTACACAACACACGGCAGCGTTTCACCATCGCCGACCTGGGACGCATCACGACCCGTGGCGGCAGTATCCAGATTGGGATGCCGCTGTTCGGGTCGCGGTTTACACGCGTGTTGGGGTCATACGCCATCGAACAGAGCGACTTCGACTCCCCCTCGCTCTCTCCGGTCTTCAACTGCACGAACTGCATTCTATCCAGCCTCAGTCTTTCCCTCGTGCGCGACACACGCGTGGGCTTGCCGTTCGCCACCGGGGGAACGCTGCACCAGTTCACACTGTCCCAGAACGGCGGCTTCCTCGGTGGGAGCGGGGACTTCCGCCGGGCTACCTTCGAAGGTCGCTGGTATACGCCTCTGAGCCAGGTCGAGTTCCAACCCGGAATGGGTGGTTTACAGTTCGTGTTGGGTCTTACCTCCAAGGCCGGATTCATCTGGGGAGACGCAGGACCCCACTTCCGTCAGTTGTTCTCCATGGGGGGTACGCAGTTCGGCATCCCGCTGCGTGGGTATGACGAGTTCTCGATAACGCCCACCGGGTTCGATCCGACCGCCAGTGGATCGCGAGCCAGCAGCGTCAACGCTTTCGGCGGATCCTATGTGGCGTTCACTGGTGAAATCGGGTTGCGGTTGAGCCAGGCGCTCTACCTAAACACGTTCATGGATGCGGGCAACGTGTGGGCCCGGGCCGGACAATTCAATCCGACGAGACTCTTCCGCGGAGCCGGTGTTGGGTTGAACTTGATTTCGCCGCTCGGACCCATTGGACTCGATTACGCATATGGGTTCGACCGAACCGACCTGGCCGGCAATCCCGACCCGGGTTGGCAGTTCCACTTCAAGCTCGGCAACATCTTCTAGAATCCTGTTTGAGAGTAAGGCAAGAACCATGAACCGACTCAGAGCCCGATGGGCACCCTTCGCACTGGCAGTCATCGTCGTCGTTGGCGTGGCTGCCACCGCCCGCCAGGCCGGGCAGGGGATCGGCATCGTGAATCTACAGATCGTCATGACGCAGACGCCTGGCTACCAAGAGGCACTCACCACGTTCGAGGCTGAGTTCCAGCCGGCGAACGACGATCTGCAGGCAATGGTGGAGCAGCGCGATTCCCTGATCGCGGAGTACGAACGCACGTCAGTCGTGCTGAGTCCGACGGCGCGCCAAGAAAAGGAAACGGAGATCCAGCAGCTCCAGGCCAGGATCGAGCAGCGGGTCACCGACTTGCAGAACCGCCAGGCAGAGCGCGAGCGGGAACTGGTGGAGCCCTTGGAGCAACGGGTGCAGGCCGTCATTGAGGGGATCCGGGCCGAGCGCAACCTCGCGATCGTCTTTGATGTCGCCACTATGGCGGGTATCGCGGCGGTCGATCAAAGCATTGACCTCACACCCGTCGTCGTGCAGAGGTTGCAGCCATCCCAGAACTAGCGCGTCGTGCAATCGTCGCCTCGGTTAACCGCCGGCCAGGTCGCAGACCTCGCCGGCGGTAAGCTCGTCGGAAACGGCGACACCGTCATCGCCGGAGTGGCGGCCCTCGACCGGGCCGGCCCCGGCGATCTGTCGTTTCTGGCAACGCCCCGCTACCTGGCAGCATTTCGCGAATCTCGGGCGGGCGCCGTGCTGGTCGCGCCGGATTTCCAGGGCGAGGCTGAAGGTCCCGCGACACGCATCGTGGTTGAGTCGCCCCATGGGGCGCTCACGCGGGTCTTGGAGAAGTTGGCTCCCGCGGCCACCCCGGCCTGGGGTGTGGACGGCAGTGCGAAGGTGGGCTCGGGAGCCCGGTGGAACGGGCGCATTGCCGTGGCCGAGGGCGTGGTGATCGGACCGGGCGCACGGCTGGGTACCGACTGTGTTCTCGGTCCCCAGGTAGTCATCGGTGCTGGAGCCCGCCTCGGTGACGGCTGTCGGATCGACGCGCATGCGGTCGTGGAGTCGGGGGCTACCCTGGGCAATCGGGTGGTGTTGCACGCCGGGGCTCGGGTCGGCACGCCGGGGTTTGGTTACACGCCGGGGGTGGGTGGGCACGAGAGGATCCCCCACGTCGGGGGGTGCGTGATCGGTGACGATGTCGAGATTGGCGCCAACACGACCATCGACCGCGGCGGCATCGAGGATACGGTTGTGGGTGAGGGGACGAAGATCGACAACCTGGTGCAGGTGGCGCATCACGTCCGCATCGGCAGCCGCTGCCTGATCATGGCGCAGGTCGGCATTGCCGGCAGTTCCGTGGTGGAAGATGACGTCATCTTGGCGGGGCAGGCGGGCTTGGCTGATCACCTCACGGTGGGTCGCGGAGCCCGCGTGGCAGCGCAAAGCGGGGTGATCGGCGACATTGAACGGGGCGCGGTGATCTCGGGATACCCTGCCCGGAAGCACCGGGACGTCCTCCGCCAAACGGCCGCGCTCAGACGACTCGCGCCCCTAGCCAAACGGTTGGAGGAGATCGCCGGTAGTGATGCTCCCGCTCGCTAGGCATTCCATTGCCGAGCCGGCCTCGCTGAGCGGGGTCGGGCTCCACACCGGAAGCGACACCACCCTTACATTTCGGCCGGCGGATTCGGGACGAGGCATCGTATTCCGTCGCGTGGATCTGCCGCATCGGCCCGAGATTCCGGCTCTTGTCACCACCGTCTGCGCGGCCGAGCGCCGGACGGTTCTGGGTGTCGATGGCGCGACGATCGACACCGTGGAGCACGTCCTGGCGGCGGTTTCGGGTCTCGAGATCGACGACTTGTGCATCGACGTCGATGGACCGGAGGTTCCCATCCTGGATGGAAGTGCCGAACCCTTCTTCTCGGCGCTGCGGAACGCCCGGCCGGTGGTGGTCGGGGGTGAGGCCCATGCCCTGGTGGTGCGGCAGCCCGTTGTCGCACAAGAGGGCGATGCGGTATACCGTGCATATCCGGGTCCACGCACCGTGACGGTGACGGTGGAGTGGAACCACCCGGCTATCGGGAGACAGGAGGGCTGTTACGGGATCTCGCCTGAGGTGTTCGGCGAGGAGCTGGCGCGGGCCAGGACGTTCGGGTTCGTCCATGAGGTCGAGCTGTTGCGCGACCGCGGGCTGATCAAGGGTGGGCACCTGGGTTGTGCCGTCGTGCTCTCGGACAGCGGTGTCGTCAACGGGGAGTTACGCTGGGCCGACGAGTTCGTGCGTCACAAGACGGTGGATCTCCTCGGCGATCTCGCGCTTGCCGGAGGGAGACTCAGCGGTACCATCGAGGCCATATGTCCGAGCCACCGAGGCAATATTGCCTTTGCCCGAGCCCTACAACATCACTGCTCGAGTGGAAAGTGAGAATGTTGCATGGAAATGGACATCACGAAGATCCTTGAGGTTCTCCCGCACCGGTATCCGATGCTGTTGGTGGACCGGATCATCGAATCCGAGCCGGGCGTGCGGATCGTGGGACTCAAGAACGTCACCATCAACGAGCCCTTCTTTCAGGGACACTTTCCCGGCCACCCGATCATGCCAGGAGTGCTCATCGTCGAAGCGATGGCCCAAACGGGTGGGATGTTGATGATGGACGCCGTGGAGAATCCGCAGGACAAAGTGGTTTATTTCATGACCATCGACAAAGTCAAGTTCCGCCAGCCCGTCGTTCCCGGCGATCAACTTCGCTTCGAGTGCGAATTGCTCGAGTTCAAGGGGAAGCGCTGCAAGATGCGAGGTGAGGCGTTTGTGGAGGGTAAGAAAGTGGCCGAAGCAGAGATGATGGCAGGAATCATCGATCGATGACCGCTCGTGTGCACTCCACCGCCCTGGTCGATCCGTCGGCCGACCTGGGGCTCGATGTGGTGGTCGAGCCGTACGCCGTTGTGGGGTCGGGCGTGCACATCGGCGCGGGCACGACCGTCGGCGTGCGGGCAACCGTATGTGGTCCGACCAGGCTCGGAGCCGGGTGCTCGGTAGGGGTCGGTGCGGTGATCGGAACCGACCCGCAAGATCTGAAGTACGAGGGTGAAGCGACGGAGCTGGTGATCGGCGACGAGACCAATATCCGGGAGTATGTGACCATCAATCGTGGAACCGTGGCGTCGGGCACCACCGTTGTGGGGCCCCGGTGTTACCTCATGAGCTACGTGCACATCGCCCACGACTGTCGCCTCGGCGAGGGAGTCGTCTTGTCCAACGCCGTTCAGCTGGCAGGGCACGTGCACATCGGTGATTACGCACAGATCGGGGGGCTGACGCCGGTCCACCAGTTCGTGCGAATCGGCGCCTACGCTTTCATCGGCGGGGGGTCGCGGGTCCCCCAGGACGTGCCGCCATTTGCCCGGACGGCCGGCAATCCCATTCGCTTATATGGGATCAATGCGGTGGGGTTGCGACGAGCGGGCTTCGACGCGGATCTCCGCATGGCAATTCAGCGAGCGTACCGCCTGTTGTTCAACTCCGCGCTGCCCCGGGGCGAGGCCATCGCTCGAGTCGGGGATGAGAGCGGCCACATCCCCGAGATCGTGCAACTCCTCGACTTCCTCGGTGCGGGCGAGGCGCGGGTGATGCCCGTGGAACGCTCCGCGGAACCGGCTGCCATGGGGATTCTGGTGTCGGCAGGTGAGCCGTCGGCCGACCTGCACGCGGCGGGGGTGATCGAGGCGTTGCGAGACGTGCTGCCAGGGTCGCGAATCGCCGGGTTGGGCGGTCCGATGATGGCGGCAGCGGGTGCCAACCTGACCGCTCGGATGGAAGGCCTGACGACCATCGGCTTCACTCAGGTGGTCCGGACGCTACCGGCTCACGCTCGACTGCTCCGCGCCTTTCGTCGAGCGTTCGACGTTGGCACCGACCTGGCGTTGTTGACCGACTATCCTGGGTTTCACCTGCGTGTGGCACGGGAGGCGGCGAGGCGGGACGTCCCGGTGCTGTATTACATCGCGCCGCAGCTGTGGGCCTGGGGTGAGCATAGGATGTCTGCGCTTAGAGATACGGTCACGCACCTCGCCGTCATTCTGCCCTTCGAGGAGCCGTTCTTCGCCGCCCGGGGAGTGCCAACCACCTTCGTGGGACACCCGCTGTTGGATCGAGACCGTCCGAGTGCAAACCAAGCCCGTTCCGAGATGGGCCTTGCCCCGTCCGTCCCCGTGTTGGGGTTGTTTCCCGGGAGCCGGAAGGCGGAGGTCCGCCGCCTGTGGCCGACGCTGCGGAACGCAGCGGAGCTGGTCCGGACCTCGGTTCCCGACGTGGAAGTGGTCGTCGCGGCGTTGTCCGGATTCGACTACCCCGGAAGCGAGGGTTTCCGCCTGCGGATGTCTGATGCGCCCGCCGTCATGGCGGTGAGCGATACGGCTATCTGCAAGTCGGGGACGAGCACCCTGGAGGCGGCGTTGGCCGATACGCCGACGGTGATTTGCTATCGCACCGACCCGGTGTCATACGCCATCGCGAGGCGAGTGGTCCGATGCAAACACATCGGGCTGGTGAACCTCGTTGCCGGTCGCACGGTGGCCCCCGAGTACGTTCAGGGGGCCGCGACGGCGGAGGCCCTGGCGCGGCACGCGCTTTCGCTCCTCGACACGCACGGTGCCGCTGGCGCCCGGCAGCGCGAGGGGTTTGCCGAGGTTCGAGACCGTCTGGGCACGCCGGGGGCGTCGCGGCGGGTGGCCCACCTTGCCCGGGAGCTGACGCGGTGTTGATGCGAGCCGGGGGATCCGTCGCACGATGGCTGGTGTCGCTCCTCGGAGCGACGTGGCGGGTGCAGGCTCACGGTCGGGAACACCTGGAGGAGCTACGCCGTCAGGGGCGGCCGTTTATCTTCGCGCTGTGGCACCGTCACCTGCTGCCCCTCGTCTGGTATCACCGTGGGGATTCGACGTCGCTGCTGGTGAGTGGGCACGAGGATGGGAGTTACCTGGCCCACGCCGCCCGAGGATGGGGGTATGGTTTGGTGCGAGGTTCTTCCACGAGAGGAGGTGTTGCCGCGTTCCGCAACCTGCTGGGTGTGTTGCGACGGGGTGGCGAGGTGGCGGTGACCCCCGATGGGCCGCGGGGACCCGCGGGCACGGTGAAGCTCGGCGTGGTGGTTGCCGCCCAGGTAGCCGGCGCCGCCATCATCCCGGTGGCGGCCGAGGGCTCGTCGTGTTGGCGCCTGCGGTCGTGGGACGGGTTCGGTATTCCGAAACCGTTTGCACGAGTCCGCATCGTGTACGGGGCTCCGCTTCGGGTTTCTCGGGAAGCGGCGCGCTCGGAAGCGGCGGAGATTCTGCAGCAGCGCCTCGAAACGGTTAGCGAGTCCGCACGATGCTGACGCCCCTGTGGCTGTGGAGCGACCGGTCCGTAAGAGCGCGGCTGGCGCGGCTGGCGCTGCTTCCTCCTTCGCTGTTCTACCGTGCAGCCATGGCCGTTCGAACCCGGGCGTACCGGGCCGGGTTGCTTCGCACAGCGGAGGTCCCGCTGCCCGTGGTCGCCGTTGGCAACCTCACGGTCGGCGGCTCGGGCAAGACACCCATCTGCAATTGGATCGCACGCTACTATGCGGAGCAGGGGCTCCAGGCCGGCATCGTGCTTCGGGGATACGGGGGCGACGAGGGCAGAGTGCACCGTCGGTTGGCGGAGTCAGCGATCGTGATCGAGAATCCCGACCGTGTGGCCGGTGCGCTGGAGGCGAGTGCCAACGGGGCCGACGTCGTGGTGTTGGACGACGCGTTTCAACGGCTCGACATCGTGCGCGACCTGAACATCGCGCTGGTGAGCGCCGAGTCGGGCCGGGCGGTGCGGTGGACGCTGCCGGCGGGGCCGTGGCGCGAGAGCATCAAGGCGCTCCGGCGGGCCGACGTGATCGTGGTGACGCGGAAGCGGGCCGACCGCCACTCTGCAGAGCGGATGGCCGAGAGGGTCGCGCGCATCTCCCGCAATCGAACCGTGGCCATCGCGCGTCTCGGCGTGACGGGCTTCAACGGGATGCTGAGCGGGGATTCGGTTCCCGTGGAGTCGCTCGACGGAGCCCGGGTATTGGCGGCCGCCGGGATCGCGGATCCGTATACCTTTGCGGGGCAGTGCAGCGAGTTGGGTGCCCGGGTGCGGCTCCTCCCACTGGAAGACCACCACGAGTTCACCGTTAAGGATACCGAGCGCATGGTGCAGGCAGGCCGGCGGGTTGATTACGTTGTAGTCACCGAAAAGGATGCGGTCAAACTCCGGGCGATGTGGCCTGGCCACGCTCCGGAGCCTATTGTGGCCTCGTTGGATGTCGCATGGGAGGCCGGTCAGACAGAGATCGAAACGGCTCTGGACGCTGTCGTCGTCGGGGTCGATGATTTGGGGACCTGAACTTCGCGTGACAATGCCGACGAGTTCATCACGGTTCGATCGTTTTCCGACGTGTTACAGGTCGCCAATCGGCACTCCGTAGATATGCGCACCGCAGCATACATGTTGGCGGTCGAACGGGTGGCGGCTGTCCACCGCGTTCGTGGGATGTATGCTTAATGGTTTTTTATATAGTTGCGGTGGGGCGGGTTCGCGATGCCGGCCTCAGCGCTGCATGCGAGGATTACGCCGGACGCGTTCGCCACTACGCCAAGCTCGAGATTCATGAAGTTCCCGACGGCACCCGTCGCTCGAAAACCAGGGACGCGGTGTTGCGCGAGGAGGCCGAGGCCTTGCGCAAGGCCGCTCCCAGAACCGCTCGGCTCGTCGCGCTCTCGCGGAGCGGGCGTCCGTTGGACAGTCGAGCATTCGCCGCGGCCCTGGATCGGTGGCGCCAAGCTAGCCGCGATTTGGCGTTCGTGGTCGGCGGCGCCTACGGTTTGGACGAGTCGCTGCAACAGCAATGTGACGAGATTATCCGTCTCTCCGACATGACACTCCCGCACGAGTTGGCACGGCTCGTGCTCCTCGAGCAGATTTATCGGGGAAACACCATCCTCAAGGGCGAACCGTATCACAAAGGTGATTGATTCACTTCCCCTCGACACTCGCACGCGCCTGCTCGAGCACGCGCGCGAGACGCTCCGCGCCACGGCGGCGGGCCGCGCCCCCGGGGAGGCTCCCCGGGGCGGTGTGCTGGATGAGCCAGCAGCCGTGTTCGTGACGCTGCACCGGGGCGGCGAGCTTCGGGGATGCCTCGGACAGACGATTCCCCGCAGCCCCCTCGGCGCTGCGGTGAGGGAGATGACTGTGGACAGCGCCACACAGGACCCGCGATTTCCCCCGGTGACCCCGGACGAGGTGCCCGAGATTCACATCGAGATCTCCCGGCTCTCCGCCCCGGTACCGGTGGCCGCCGAAGAGGTCGTTGTCGGTCGCCATGGCATCGTCATCCGGGCCGGCGCCCGGGTTGGGTTGCTCCTCCCGCAGGTCGCGACGGAGTTTGGGTGCGACGCCACGCAGTTCCTGGAACTGGCATGTCGCAAGGCCGGACTCCCGGGCTCGGCATGGCAGGACGAGGGCGTTTCGATAAGTGTGTTCGAGGCCGAGGTGTTCGGCGAGTGACGGAATGGTTCGAACAGTGGTTCGGTGAGGAATACCTCCGGCTTTATCCCCACCGGGACGAGGAAGATGCCGAGCGTGCCGTAACGTTGGTGGACCGTGTGGTCGAGTTGGAGGGCGCCCGAGTGCTCGATCTGGCGTGTGGCCCGGGACGGCACGCGGTCCGTCTGGGTCAACGGGGTGCGCACGTGCTCGGTGTGGACTTGTCGATGCCGCTGTTGAGTCGCGCGCGACACGGCGCGCCCCCCTTCACCAAGCTGGTTCGTGGAGACATGCGGTATCTTCCGTTCTGCAATGGTACGTTCGATCTCGTGGTCAACCTGTTCACGAGCTTTGGCTACTTCGCAGAGGACCGGCAACACGTGCAGGTCATGCAGGGCGTTGCGGATGCCTTGGTATCGGGCGGCATGCTGTTCATGGATTACCTCAACGCCGATTCGGTGCGGGCGAATCTCGTAGCGCACGAGGAACGCACCTTTGGGAGCCGTCGCGTGGCCATCGAGCGCCGTGTGAGCGATGATGGAAAGTTTGTGGTCAAGGAGATGCACTTGGTCGATGACGGTAGCAGTTTCGTGGAGCGCGTACGCCTCTTTTCGGCAGACGACTTGGAGGAGATAATGCAGGGGGTGGGTCTTCGGGTGGCGCAACGGTTCGGCAACTACGCCGGCGATGGGCTGAGCACCGATGCGCCGCGAGCCATTCTCGTGGCCCGGCGATCATGACGCTCGAAATCCAACACACCCCCCTCGACGCAAACGGCGCCCTTCCGGTAACGGCGGCGTTGGATCGAGGCGTGTCCCTCGACCCCTCGCTGCAACCTGCTTTCACGGGACACGATCGGGGACTGGAAAACATCGACCGCTTGGTGGGCGGTGATGCCCTTTGCGTCACCACAGGTCAGCAACCGGGTCTATTCACGGGTCCGCTCTTTACGCTGTACAAGGCGATCTCCGCGGTGGTTCTGGCCCGTACGTGCACGACCGCGTTGAAGCGGCCGGTGGTGCCGGTGTTTTGGGTGGCGGGAGACGATCACGACTTTGCCGAGGCGAACCAGTTCACGCTCCTCTCGACGTCCAATCAGCTCGAGGCGCTCGCGCTCCCACCGCGGGACTCAGGCGCTCCGTCGACGCCGCTCTATCGCAACGAGCTCGGGTCAGAGGTCGAAGCCCTCATCGCCCGGATGGGCGAGCTCGCGCCCGATACCGAGTTCCGGGACGAGGCATTCGGGTGGCTCAACCGTCACTACCACAGCGGGAGCGACATGGCTACGGCGTTTGGCGACGCGCTGGCGGAGCTGCTGGGCCCCATGGGGTTGGTGGTGTTTCACCCCACCCACGGTGCCGCCAAGGCCGCGGCGGCGCCGGTGGTCTTGAAGGCGCTCGAAAATGCGGAGGGTTTGGATCGGCGACTCCAAGCAAGGGCCGACGAGCTGCATGAGGCAGGGAGGCCCGTCCCGGTGGCGATCCAGCCGGGCAATACGTTGGTGATGGTTGATGGCGCCATGGGGCGCGATCGCCTGATGCTGGACGGCGAGGGCTTCGTGACCCGCCGGTCGAGAGAAAAGTGGAGCCTGCCGGCGCTCGCTGAGATGGCGGAGACGGCGCCGGAGCGTTTGTCGGCAAACGTGTTGCTGCGACCTGCCGTCGAGGCGGCGCTGCTGCCAACGCTGGCCTACGTGGCCGGGCCGGGCGAGATGGCATACCATCCCCAGACGGAGCCCGTCTACGAAGCGTTGGGGACTGCAGCACAACCCTATGTGCCGCGCTGGTCCGCCCGTGTGATCGAACCGCGAGTACGGAAGATGCTGGACCGCCACGGTCTCACGCCGGAGGACTTCGCCGCGCCGGAGGGGAAGCTCGAGACTCGCTTGGTCCAGGATGCCATGCCGCTAGAGGCCGCCACCGCCCTCGAACGCCTGCGGGACACCGTTGGCGAGCAGTTTACGGCACTGGTGCAGGTTGCGAAACAGATGGACCCCACCCTCGAGAAGCCCGTCGAGCACACGCGGAACCAGATGACCGGTGGACTGGATCATGTGGAGAAGCGGCTGGTGTCACGCCTGAAGCAGCAAAACGAGGTGCTGGTGCGGCAGCTGGCGAATGCCCGAAACGCACTGTTTCCAAACGGGCGTCCTCAGGAGCGTGTGTTCAATGTCTTCCAGTACCTCGTGAAGTACGGACCGAATTTCCTGCAACAGGTCGAGGCATCCTGTGAAACGTGGGCCGCCGCGCTCGGGTCCGACCGGTGATGCTCCCCCGGCGTGGGTAACGGCCGCGTGAATTCGTCGGGGGAGGGTCGGGGGCGTCCCGCCGCTCGCGTCGCGGCGGGCATTCTCGTGACGCGGCTCCTTGGGCTCATCCGAGAGCGGGTTTTTGCGCACTACTTCGGGAGTGGTCAGGAGGCCGACGCATTCCGGGCGGCGCTTCGTATCCCCAACATCATTAGAAACCTCTTGGGCGAAGGGACCCTGTCGGCGTCCTTCATCCCGGTGTACGCCTCCATGTTGCAGCGAGACGAGGAGGAGGCGGCGCGGCAGCTGTCCAGCGTCGTGGCATCGCTGCTGGTGGTCGTGGCCGTCGTCGGATCGGCCGCGGGCGTTGTGCTTGCCCCCTTGGTCACGGATGCAGTTGCCCTCGGCTTCGACGAGGCAACGAGGACCCTGACAATCGGGTTGGTCCGCATCCTGTTCCCGATGGCGGGCGTCATGATCCTCTCGGCGTGGTGTCTGGGAGTGCTCAACACCCATCGCCGGTTCTTCCTGTCGTATGCCGCCCCGACGCTGTGGAATATTGCCCAGATCGTGACGCTAGTGGTGTTCGGGAGCTGGGTAGCGGGTTGGCGAGGCACGCAACTCGTCACGGCGCTGGCGTGGGGTGCGCTGGTGGGGAGCGTGCTCCAGGTGCTCGTGCAACTGCCGACGTCAATCCGCGTCGTCGGCGCGCTGCGGTGGACATTGCAGTTGCAGGCTCGCGGTGTGCAAACGGTGTTGCGCGCGTGGTTCCCAGTGGTGATCGGTGCGGGGGTCTGGCAGATCTCCAGTCTCATCGACACCCAACTCGGGTCGTTTACCGGTAGTGGCGGCGTGGCGTTTCTGGGATACGCGCAACTGTTGGCCATTCTGCCTGTGTCGCTGTTTGGCATCAGCATCGCCGCCGCCGCGCTCCCGGAGCTCAGCCGTGATGCCGCCGCCGTGTCTGCCGAGGCGACTCGGGACCGCCTCGCGGACGGCGCCCGTCGGGTCGCGTTCTTCGTGATTCCGTCGGCGTTCGTCTTCGCCGCACTCGGCTCGCACGTGGTGGGCGCGTTGTATCAGACCGGGAGTTTTGGGGCCACCCAGACGGAGGTGGTCACCGGTGTCCTCGCCGCGTACGCCGTCGGGTTGCCGGCGCAGGGCTCGGTGCGGTTGCTGACGTCCGGCCACTACGCGTTGGGTGACACGCGCACGCCCCTGATGGTTGCCGTCGTGACCGTGGTGCTGGCGGCCACGCTTGCGGTGGCATTGATGCAGCCGCTCGGCGTCGCGGGTATTGCCTTGGGATCGGCAACGGCTGCATACGTCAACCTCTCACTCAACTACGCCTTCCTGCAGCGCCGTACTGGTCGGATCATGGGCGTTCTGGAGCGGGCGTCGATCGTGATGACGCTCGGCGCGTCGCTCATTGCCACCGGTGCCGCGCTCGTGATCCAGCGCTTTGTGCCGGCCGATCGTGTGTTGCTAGGTGCCGTGGCTGTGCTCGGCACGTTCGGGTTGGTGTATATGGCGGTCACGATCCTGCTGAAACACCCCGACGCTCGCCAAATGTTGCCCCGTGGTCCTCGCGACGCCTGAGGCGGAGCCGTAGGCATGCCGGTAGATCCTCCCGAGAACGTCCAGCGAAAGATCGCGGCCCTACCCGAGAGTCCCGGGGTGTACCTCTGGAGGAACGCGGAGGGAAAAGTCATCTACGTGGGCAAGGCCAAACGTCTCCGCTCGCGGGTCCGTGACTATCTCTCCAGCGATCACCGGGACAGCCCGAAGCACCGTCTTCTTCTGCGGCAAATCGCCGATCTGGATACCATCGTCGCTCCCAGCGAGCCTCAAGCTCTGCTCCTCGAAAACAACCTGATCAAGGAGTACCACCCAAAGTTCAACATCGCGCTCCGGGACGACAAGAGCTATCCCCGCATTGCCGTGACGCTCGGCGAGCCGTTCCCTCGCGTGCTAGTGGTGCGGCGACTCGATATTGCGGGGGCGCGGTTCTTTGGGCCGTATACCGATGTGGGCGTGCTGCGCCGGACCCTGCGTGTCATTCGTAGGATCTTCACCGTGCGATCGTGTCATTATGATCTTCCGGATGATCGCCCCGAGCGCCCATGCCTCGACTACCACATCAACCGGTGTCACGCCCCGTGTGTTGGCTGGCAGTCACGTGAGGATTACGGCGCGATGGTCGCCGACGTGATCGCGTTTCTCGAGGGAAAGACGGTCGAGGTGCGGACGAGGCTACGCGAGCGGATGGAAGAAGCCGCGGTACGTCTGGAGTACGAGCGCGCGGCTGAACTTCGCAATTCGATCCGTTGGCTGGAGCAGGTCGAGAAGCCGCAGACCATGGAGGTCGTCGGCGCCGGCGATGCGGACGCGATCGGGTACGCCCGGGACGGGGACGACGCCGTGGGTGCGATTCTCCGCGTGCGTCGAGGTAAGGTCGTTGCCGTCGAGCATCGTTTTCTGACCAATCTCGCCGAAGAGCCGGACGACGCCGTGTTGAGCGCCTTCCTCGTCCGCTACTACGTCCCGGCCGAAGCAAGGGGTCGGCGTGCGGTACTGCCGTTCGCCCCCAGCGAAATGGACGAGATCCAGGAGCTTCTGCCCGGCACCAAGTGGCTCACGCCGCATCGTGGGGTAAACCATCGCTTGGTGGAGCTGGCTGACCAGAACGCGCGGCACTTGCTGGAGAGCCTGAAGATCGAATCCCTCGAGACCGACGAGCGTGTGGAAGATCCCGTGTATGCTTTGGGGAGAGACCTGGGCATGACCGTCGTGCCCCGTGATCTGGTCTGTATCGACATTTCCACGAGCCAGGGGAAGGATACGGTAGGGTCGCTGGTGTGGTTCGAGGGCGGTCGTCCCAAGAAGGCCGAGTACCGCCGGTTCAAGATCAAAGATGAAGAGGCCCGCCAGGACGACTTCGCCGCGGTGCGCGAGGTGGTCTCGCGATTCGTGGTGCGTCGTCTTGCCGAGGAAAAGACGCTTCCCGACTTGATGATCATCGATGGGGGAAAGGGGCAGTTGCGTGCCGCCCGGGAGGCGCTTTCGGAGCACGGGCTCGACGACTTGCCGTTGGGAAGCCTTGCGAAGAAGGAGGAAGAGATTTTTCTTCCGGGCCGCAAGGAGAGCATCCGCTTGGCCCGCAGCGCGCCCTCCCTCAAGCTGCTACAGCGCGCCCGTGACGAAGCGCACCGGTTTGCCGTTACCTACAGTCGAAAGCGGCGTGCCGCGCGCACCATCACCTCGGAGCTACTGAACATACCCGGGGTGGGGTCTTCCCGAAGACGGGTGTTGCTGGAGCGGTTCGGAAGCTTGGCGGGCGTTCGGCTTGCGACGGTCGAGGAGATCGCGGCGCTGCCGGGATTCTCCACACGTCTGGCTGAACGGATCCTTAACCATTTGAAGACATGACATATCAGTGGTCGTTGGCCTGTTCGGCCTCCGATGAGACGCGTGACGCGTCGGGACTCCCGACCGTCTCGAGCTTGGGGGAGCCCTGGCTGGTCGCATATGACGAGATGCCGGATCCCGAGACGAAGGCGCTGTTACCCTCCCGTCCGTGGAACATGTGGCGCTACCGGGAATGGATGCCGCTGTCACCGGATGAGGAGCCCGTCACGTTGGGCGAAGGATGCACGCCGTTACTGCGGGCGCCGAGCCTGGAGGGGTCACTGGGGGTCGAGACCGTCTGGATCAAAGACGAGGGACAGAACCCGTGCGGGTCGTTCAAAGCTCGGGGAATGTCTGCGGCGGTCACCAGGGCCAGCGCGGCCGGTGCCACGAGGTATGTCACCCCAACGGCCGGGAATGCGGGAGTGGCTCTCGCGGCCTACGGCGAGCGGGCAGGGGCGGAGGTGCGCGTGTATGCGCCCCGTGCAACGCCGCCTCGCATTCTGGAGCAGATCCGTCTGTTCGGAGCCGACCTCCAGCTGCTGGAGGGTCACATCGGGGACTGCGGGAAGGAGGCTCGGGCCTTCGCGTCCGAGACCGGGGCCTTCGACGTGTCCACGCTTCGCGAGCCGTACCGCATCGAGGGCAAGAAGACCATGGGGATCGAGCTTGCCGAGCAGCTGGGGTGGTCGTTACCCGACTGCATCATCTATCCCACCGGGGGCGGCACCGGGCTCATCGGGATGTGGAAGGCGTTCCAGGAGCTGAAGGAGGCCCGATGGATCCAGGGAAAGCTCCCCCGACTCTTCAGCGTCCAGTCCACGGGGTGTGCACCAGTGGTCAAGGCGTTCGAAGAGAGCGCCTTGGCGACGGAAGTCTGGCCGGATCCCGAAACGATTGCGTACGGGCTGAGGGTGCCAGGGCCGCTGGGAGGAAAGATCATGCTGCGGGTTCTGGCCGAATGTGGCGGTACGGCGCTGGCGGTGTCGGATGAAGAACTTGAGGCGGCGGCCGAGCGGATCGGGGCACAGGAAGGGATCGACATGTGTCCCGAGGGTGGGGCGGCGGCTGTGGCCTTGGAGAGGTTGGTGGCGGACGGCACGATTCGCCCCACCGACTCGGTGGTGGTCTTCAATACGGGTGCCGGTTGGCTTTACCGCTGAAACTGGCGACATTTACAGGTTATGCCGGATGGCTTCCGGCAGAGCACCATTTGGCGCCCTCCCGGGTATTACGGAGAGGGTGGAAAAGAGGCGGCGCCCCTCAGGCTAGCACCGTCGCCGCTCCCTACGGCGTGGTGTTTCCGCGGTCGCGGCCGCGCGTTGAGAACGAGAGAAAGGATTGTAACCGAATGAAGCAGGTTGTAATGGCAGGGCTGGTGACCGCGACCCTCTTGGGAGCGGTGGAGCCCTTGGCGGCGCAGAATTTCATCATCTACATGCCGCCGAACTGCGAGCTCGACACGCAGCACTTCCTTGTGCGGAACGCGGAGTTGTATGTAAAAGCCGCAACGGAGACGTTTTCCGAAGACCAGCGAACCCGCTCCATTGCCGATGCCAAGCGTGTGCTCATGGACGCGCTGGACGGCGGCGAAGAGGCGAATCCGGCCGTGTGGTACTTCCTGGGGCGGGTGTACGCCCTGGAAGCGGATTTCCCCGGCGTCGATTCGGCGTACACCAAGGCGGAGGCGCTGTTTCCGGAGTGCTCGGAAGACATAGATAACCAACGGCGTTTCATCTGGGTCCCCCTGTACAACGAAGGCGCGGAGGCGATGAGCGCGGGCAATCTGGTGGCGGCCCGCGAGGCGTTCACCAAGGCCGACCAAGTGTCCACCAAGGAGCCGTTCATCCCCTACTACCTGGCGAGTGTCTTGACTCAGGAAGGCAACATTGCCGGGGCCCTTCCCCTGTTCAAGAAGGCCCTTGCGATGGGTCAAACGGAGGGAGATTACGAGGAAAGCTATGTGACGTCGCTCTTCAACGCGGCCCGGCTCCACCACATGCTCAGCCAGTGGGACTCTGCGGCCGTGTGGTATGGTGAATACCGCAAGGTGAACCCTGAAGACAGCGAGGCGATTACGGGCATGCTGCAGGTGCTCGAAGCCGCCGGGCGCGACGAAGAGGCGCTGGCGTTCACGGACACGCTCCTGGCGTACGCCAGCGTGTTGACCGACGTCGACTTGTTTTCGGCCGGTGTAGCGCTCTTCCAGGCCGATCGATTCGACGATGCAATCAGGGCGTTCATGGCCGGGTTGGACAAGAACAGTCATTTCCGGGACGGTATATACAACCTAGCCCAAAGTTACTTCGCCTTGGCCAACCCCGGGGACGAAGAGAACGGGCCCGAGCCCACTCCGGAGGAGCAGGAGCGCCGCAGTGAGGCTGCACGACACATGCTGGAGGTCTCGCAACGTCTCGTCGACGTGGATCCATCCAGCGAGAATACGCTTCGCCTGTTGGCGGCTGCGTATCAGCTGAATGGCGATACGGCTTCTACTCTGGATTTGCTCGCTCGTATCGAGGCGTTGCGGTTCGATGTGCGGATCGATTCATTCCATCGGATGGAATCCGGCGCGCGGGTGCGGGGTACGATCTCCAATCTCAAGGAAGAGGAGACCACCGTCGCCGAGGTGAGGTTTGAGTTTCTTGACGCGGAGGGGCGGGTCGTTGCGCAGGACACTGTGTCCGGAGCGACCCTGACGTCCAAGGCCAGTTCACCCTTTGAGTTCAACCTCGTGGGTGAGGGTATCGTGGCGTGGCGGTACAGAACCGAGGGTTGAAGTCAGTCGAGCCGTCAACATAAAATAAAGACCCTGGACGCCACCACGTCCGGGGTCTTTCCATAGCTGCGGTGGCCTACCATCCCGGAACGTCGCCGGCGCTCGCCGGCTCACCCGCCGGAGGCTCGCCGGCATGGGGCAGGGCGGAATGGCCTCCCTTGGCGGCTCGATACATCTCCTCCACGACCCCCGCCAACTCGGCCGGCCAGGGGATGCCGGCTTCGGCCGCGCGAGCCATCAGGCGGTAGAACTTCGCCAGGATCTCGTCGGGCTCCGAAGGCGCCGGGGCTCCATCCGGGCCGGTGGGTGCTCTGGTCTCGGCCCCAGCGGTGAGGGAGGGGAGCGCAACTGAAGGACTCGGCGAGCCCTCGGCGAAAATGGTGACGGGCCACCCCTCCCGCTCGGCCCAGCTCTCCAGCCGACTCTTCGAGGGCTGTTGGACTCCCCGTTCCCACTGTGAGACCTGTGATGGGCGGACACCCGCCCGCCTTCCCAGCTCCTCCTGGGACAGGCTGCTCTTGGGGCCGGTACTGAGGACCCTACGCAGATCCTTCATTCGCTCAGCGATGTCAGAAGCGAGAACCCAGCTCATGTCTTGACGCCATGTGTTAAAGTGATATATAATTGTGACAGAAATACTGCTAACAAATGTCATTCTGCTCTTAAGTTGTTATTAACTAATGTCTTGCAGCCTACGTCCCAAACTATTGCCTGTTAACAGATACGGCAAGCCCCGATCTGCCGGGGTGTCTGAGGGTCCACCGCTGGACCGTGGGGCCCAAGACTCCGGCTCCCCCGGCACCGTTTCGCTGGTGAGTGATCGTCCTGAATGGATCGGAGGTGCCGTCGAGGTTTGTGCGGCGTACGAGGTCGTCCCCCGCCATGCGCCGTGGTCGCTAGCAGAGCGGTTGGGCCGGCGTGATGTTGCTGCACTGGTCGACGCGACTCCACCGTTCGGGGAAAAGCAAACCATGATGGGTGTGTGGGCGAGGCGAGCCTGGCAACCCATCTGCGTCGTGTCGATTCCGCCGAACCGTGGTGCCGAGTCCATCGCAGCTCACGCGAGTAGACTTGGCTACCGCTTCGTATACGACTCGTCGGGCGATCGCTACTGGGAACGCCTTTCGTCACAGCTTGACGGTGTCATCAGGGACAACGCCTGGCTCGTCCCGAGGGTCGCCGCCGTGTTGGCGTGCGGGGACCCCAGGATTGTCAAGGCACTCGCGGTCGCGGTGTCACTGCCTTCGTCGCAGGCAACCGTAACACAATGGGCGGCTCGGCTCGGAGTGAGACGACAGCGACTCAATGAGACGTTTTCGAGTATCGGTCTTCCGCAACCTGGGGAGGTCCTGTCCTGGCTGCGTCTGGCACGCGTGGTGGATCATGCCGCTCAGGTTGGCGGGATCAACTCGCGGCAAGAACTGGCTCGAATTTTTTCGTACGGGAATGCGGATTACCTGGGAAAACGAGCGAAGGCTATGACAGGAGTGGCCTTCGGCCAATTGGCGGTGCGAGGTGTGGATCAACTCCTTCGTCTCATGCAGCGACGCATGGTGAGTCCTCTCGGACAATCTCGCCGTCGTCACGAGCAGATTGACCGTCCACCGGAGCGAAGTGGCCGTTTCCAGTTGAATCGCCGAGCCTAACTTCGCTAGCAGGACCTCACCAAAGGTGGCCCCATGTTCTGGGGATTCAAGCAGCAGTTCCCGATCTACTCTTGTCATGCTAGCCGGTACGGCTTCGGTTGCAACGGCTTGTGATGCACCGGTGAGCGAACCGGATGCGAACCCACTGCCACGCGGACACGATGGCGTTCCCTCGCCGACACGTCTCATCCACTCACCACTCGCAGAGAACCGTGAGAGCAACCACTGACTCGACGAAGGTTGGGCATCTTGAGGTGCGTGCCATCCAAGAAACGCTTTGCCGCGTGTTGCGGTGCCTGCCGCACCGCTACGCGGGGATCGTGTGGCTTGCGGTCGTCGCCTGCGGCGACGCTGACGGCGCGGGTGATGCGGCGACGCTGACGGCGCGGGTGATGACCCGGCGATTCTCTGGGAGGTGGAGACCGCCGGCCTCCAAACCCATCCTGCGGTCTTCGATTCGGTAGTGGTCTTTGCGTCGCTCGATGGGTACGTGCGTGGTCATCAACGGTCCGATGGATCCCTCCGGTGGGACCGGCAGATCGGCGCCCGAATCCAGGCGTCTCACATCGCGGCGGCGGGCGGGCTCGCGATCGTTCCCCAATGGGACCTGGTGGCGATGCACCCGGACGACGGTCGCATCGTGTGGCGCTTTGCCGGTCCGGACCGCGCGGCCGGCACGCATTCGCCCGCCGTCGCCGGAGATACGGTGTTTGCCGTGTCCGCCTTTGGCTGGGTATCGGCCGTCGATGCGCGATCGGGAGTGGCCTTTTGGAGTGTCGATGTGGGTGAGGCGCCCTTTGAACCCGCCGTGGGCGATGACCTCGTCATCGTTGGGACCCGAGGGTTCCTGGGTCCCGATCGTCAGGGACCCCTCGGCGCCGGTCACGTCATCGCCCTCCGCCGATCCGATGGCGCCGAAATCTGGCGTTTCCCGCTGCCTGATTCGCTGCAGTTCCTCGGTGGGGCGGTGGCAGGGGGAGTTGTCTGGAACGATCTGGTCGTCGTGGGCGGCGTGGTCGGCCACGCGTTCGGGCTGCGGTTGGTTGATGGGTCGGTGGCCTGGGCCGTATCCAACGGATTGAACCCGGTGGAGAACGGATACCGCGTGGCACCCGCGGTACTCGACGGCGTTGCGCTGTTTCCCAGAGACAACGGTGGGGTGGAGGGTCGTGATGCGGCGACAGGCCAGCTGCGTTGGGAACGTGCGGTCTGGGCGGCAAGCCAGCCGGAGGTACGTGAGGCAGGCGCCTTCCTGGTGGGAGCGGGCTCCGTCAAGGTCCTCGATGCTGCCGGCGAGGTCGCGTGGCAATTCGGCGGGTTGACCGTCGATGGCGGAACGTCGTTCCGACGTCCCGCGGTGTCCCTCGATCAGACGGTGTTCGTGCAGGGCACGAGTCCGTTCCATGCCGGCACTCGAGTATATGCGATCAAACCGTCTCTTTAGCGAAAGGGGTTTTAGGTATGTCTGCGAAGTGGCGTTATGGGCCAGCGGTGCTCGCGGCCATCGGATTGGCATGTTCAACCGATGGGTCGGTGGCACCGGGCGAGTCGCCCGCTATGGAGCCGACGACCGGTGGAGCGATGAACCAGTACTCCGTCTCGGTCGTCGCGAACAACCGCGCAGTAGAGCAGTTCGGGAGGGACATCGTTACCCGGTTTACGCTCGACGAGCTGACGGACGGGGTTCGCCTCTCGGCGGCGGGAGATGAACCGCAACCCGGGATGATGGACCTGCGGTCCGGCCGGCGACAGTTCAGCGATCAGAGGGCCATCGACGCGTCGGAGCTGCGGTTGTCTGCCGGGAGTCGGTTCTTCGATCGAGCCGGTGTCCCCGTACCGCCGGCGCAGCACCCGTTGGGCGGTGAATTCCGAAGAGGGCACCGACCGCCGGCGACGCCGCCAATGCGGCGTGTGACGTTGGAGCGGCCTGCCGCCAGTGCGGACGAGCGTGTGGCCAGGGTGCGTGAGGCCTCGGATCGGGAACATCGGCTCGACGACGCTACGCTGGTGTTCGAGAAGACTGAGGGTGAGCGCCGGCACGTTTGGCACTTCGACACGATGATCGGCGACGTCGTGTATGCGGAGATCTTCGACGGTGCACAGAAGGTCCAGACGATCGAGTACGATTTCGCCTCGATGCCCGCCGGTCGTCGCGTGTCGCGGATCGCGCACACGTGGCTCGACGCCGAGGGGCTCGTCGAGCGAAGCAAGACCATCACTCTCGATCAGAACTAGCGCACGACGTCTCTTTTTGAGGCGTGAGGAGGCATAGGACAATGATGAACCTACGGTCACATCTCCGACGGGCAGGGACCGCCCTCTTTCTCGTATGGCCGGGCCTTGCCGTCCCGTTGTCCGGCTTGCACGGTCAACAAGACGTTGTGTTCTTACATGGATTGGGTCAGACGGCAGCTGCCTGGATTTCCCACGCTAACGAGTTGTCGACTCTCAATCCGGAGATAGCCCCTGTTCCGATCACGACGGGCTCCAATTACGTCTTTCCCACTCAAGCGAGCATCTTGAGCTATTGGCTGGGGCGCGAGGGGGTCAACGGGGCGCCTGCGATCTCGCATTCAAACGGCGGGTTGGTGGCACGAGAATACGTGCGGGCGGGCGGTACGCGGTTGAATGGCCACCTCAGCTTGGGAACCCCGCACTTGGGCGCCCCGCTGGCGGATAATTTGGCTCTGTTGGGAGTCGATCTGTTTTGGATGGCGGTGCAGAACCTAGACAACATCATGTTCTTTCGAAACAACGACCCCGATTTCCGCTGGTCCTTGGACGGCGACTTGGCGATGGACAAGGCAGCGATCATCGAGGAGGCGGCGATACTACTTGGCCCGATCCTGGTAGAGGAAGCGTTTTGGGAATTTAGTGGAACCCCGTTTAACCGGGACCTCATCGAATCGATGAAACCGGGTTCGCCGTTTCTTACAACTCTAAATGATAGTCCCGCACTCGCAGAGGAGGCCGGGCAACTGGATGCCCGGGTGAGCATCTCGACGCAGTATCCACCCAATCTCCTGCCGTGGCGTTATCTCTATCTCAATCCCCACGATCCCCTGTACGCCAACGTCCTGGCCCAGTTGTGGGATTTCCAGCGAGAAGACCTCATGGAGTTGGCGTGGGACTACTACTTCTACTACCTCTCGCACCCGAATTGGAACTTGTCATCCAACGCATATCGATGGCTCGAGGTATTTGATAATCTTCTGGTTATTCCGGGAATGGTGCAGGTGGCCATCGGAGCCCACAGCTATGGCGCGTCTGATGGTGTCGTTCCGTGGGTGAGTTCTGAATACCCGGAGAACACCCGGACCATCAAGATCTACGATTATGAGGACTACCTATTCCACACCGATCAGTTGGCGCCGACTCCCGGGCCGGGCGCACCCATCATCGCAAGGATGCTGGAGGTCATTGAGCAGGACTTCGGTATCACCCCCCAGGTCCTGCCGTCGCCATTGAGTGTTCAGATTATCGGGCCTAGGGAGGTGCCGGAAGGAAGGGTGTGCGAATTCGAGGCCAGCGTGTCTGGGGGGTCGGGAGGGTATTCCTACCAGTGGTCCGGTGTGTTGAACGGGACGTCGTCGTGGGTAGCCGGTGAGATCTGGGATTCAGGCAATCTGTACTTGACGGTGACGAGCGGCGGAGCGCAGGCGACGGCCAGGGTGTTCGTGACGATCATCCCCGATGATGGTGAGGAGCTTGGCGGTGGTGCGTTCTGTTGATGATGGGTGGACGCCGGGATTGCTGCGCCAATCGGTGCGGTGATCGCGGTGCTCTGGGCCTTCACGTGCCGGCCACCGGGAGGGTAGGGGTTTAAGGGTTCGATCCAGGGGCGCGGGCCGGTGAAGGACAGCGAGGCGCGGGTGCGTGTGCCTGTGCCTCGCTGTTCCAGAGGGAAGGAGTACGGGTCGATCGGCAGAGAGGCTGGAGGAGGGGGTCGCCGCGTGTTGCTAGTTGCCGGATCCGCCGCCCCCACTCTGCCTGGCCCGGATGCTGTCCGCCCTCGTCACCAGACTATCCGCCTGGTCTCCCCGATCCATCCTGCGAAGGAGGGCGGCGTAGCCCTCGAGGGCCGCGGCAACGTTGATGTTGTCCGGCCCCAGCGCCGCCTTGACGACCGCGATGTGTTGCTGGTGCGCCGCCTCCGCATCGGCGTACCGCTCGAGCTGGGTGTACGCCTCGGCGAGAAGGGACAGTGTAGCTGCAAGCCGTTCGTAGGACGGACT
>JBDHAF010000043.1:0-23060 GCA_039588255.1 Gemmatimonadota bacterium
CGGGGTGGGGGACGTCCAAGAAACAGAAGTAGATCAGCCGTTGACTCGCCCTTATTGGAGCATGCTTCGATGATCCGAAGAGGAATTCTTGCCCTCACATTAGTCGTCGCCGCCGGGGCGGCGTGTGAAGCCCAGGAGCTGAGCGTTCGTTACAGGGCGGCTCTGGCCGACAGCCTGACACGCTTCGACGTCGGGGTGGTCTGGAGTGGGACACCGGAGGTCACAGTTGTCACGGCCAACGCCGCGGTGATCAAGGGCCGGAGCCGGCACGGTTCGTCCGGCTGGTTCGTTGCCGTGGTCGGGCGGGTGGACGGAGAGTGGAGCGTTGCCACCACGTTCAGCGCGGCGTATGCGACGCCGACCCCGACTCCCACGCCGACCCCGACGCCGACTCCCACGCCCACGCCGACCCCACGTGCGATGCCGACGCCCACGCCCACCCCAACGCCGACGCCGACGCCATCGCCAACGCCGACTCCTACGCCGACACCGTCCCTGTCCGTCTCGCCGCACGGGATGTGGTTCGGGGGGCCGTTCCGCAGCGTGGACCAGCTGCCGGTGGAGAACGGAATGCTGCGCGTGGTCGATGTGCGGGATGGCTCGGCAGCTGAGCGGATGGGGGTGCGGGTAGGGGATGCCATCGTCGCCATCAATGGCCGACAGGTCGCCGACTACGACAAGACGTCTCTCTTCCAGAACCTGTCCGACCGACGGCTCAGGAGCGTGGAGGTCCTGCGAAACGGGGAACGGCGAGAGATCACGTTCCGCTAGGCTCCTCCAGCGCGGCCTCCAACACCCGCACCACGTGCCGCGCCTCCCGCCCGGCACCGTGCAGAATCTGGCTGCGACAGCTCGTCCCGTCGGTCACGATCCACGTGTCGTCCTCGGCGTTCCGAACCGCGGGAAGTAGATCGAGTTCCGCCATCTTCATCGAGGTGTCGTAGTGGTCCGCGTCGTAGCCGAAGGAACCCGCCATTCCGCAGCAGCCCGATTCGATGGGCTCCACTTCCAGGTCGGGAATCCAACGCAGGACCTCTTCCACCGACGACATCACGCCGAACGCCTTCTGATGGCAATGCCCGTGCAGTAGGACCTTGCCCGTTGGAAGTCGGCGGAGGGACAAGTCTATCCTCCCCGCCAGTCGTTCCGCGCTGAGGAACTCCTCCAACAACACCGCGCAGTCGGCCAGCGCCGATGTCTCTTCGCCGCCGAACAGTGCGCCGTACTCGTCCCGCAGGGTGAGGAGGCAGGACGGCTCGAGCCCTACCACAGGGATGTCGCGCTCCACAAATGGCCGTAGCGCCTCGAGAACGCGACGGGCCTCGACCTTTGCCTCCGCCACCAGTCCCGTGTTGAGGAACGTGCGCCCGCAACAGAGGGGCCTCCGGCCACTGGCCGGCTCGGGGACGATCACGTGGTATCCGGCCGCCTTCAGCACGTTGACGGCCGCGCGAGCGTTTTCGGGCTCGAAGTATCGGTTGAACGTGTCGATCAACAAAACGACGTTGGGCGCATCATCTCGTATCTGCCGGTCTCCCGTGCGAAAGATATCAGAACGCCACACGGGGAGCTTCCGGCGTCCGGTGAATCCCGCAGTGCGCTTCAGGAGCCTGGCCAGGGCGGGGAGCCGGTTGGCGAAATTCGCGAAAGAGGGAACCTTCGCAACCCACGGCGCGTACCGCGGCAGGAATGCTACCAAGCGCTCCTTCCACCCGGTGCCGTGGGCACGTCGGTAGTGGTGCAAGAACTCGATCTTCATCCGGGCCATGTCGACGCCGGTGGGACACTCCCGTTTGCACGCCTTACAGCCCACGCACAGTTCCATCGACTGGTACATCTCCGGGGCGGTCAGTGCCTCCGGGCCGAGTTGTCCGGAAATTGCCAGACGCAACACGTTCGCCCGGCCTCGTGTGACATGTTGTTCGTCCCGGGTTACGCGGTACGATGGGCACATCACCCCTTCGCGCAACTTGCGGCACGCGCCGTTGTTGTTGCACATCTCCACTGCCCGACCAAATCCATTCCACTCTGACCAATCCAACAGGTGACCGCCCACGCGCTCGGCGTACCCGTCGGGGTATCGCAGCAAGGTGCTGTCATCCATCCGAGGAGGTCGAACGATCTTTCCCGGGTTGAACCGTCCAGCCGGGTCGAAGGTCTGCTTCACCTCGGCGAAGGCGCTTACGAGACGCGGTCCGAGCATCGGCTCGAGGAATTCGGACCGGACGATGCCGTCGCCGTGCTCGCCCGAGTGCGACCCCTTGTACTCCGCCACGATCGCGTGCGCCTCCTCGGCGATCTTCCTCAGCTTCGCCACGTCGCCGCGGTCCTTGAGATTCAACGTCGGTCGCACGTGCAGACATCCGACCGAAGCGTGGGCGTACCAGGTACCTGTGGTTCCGTGTTTGGCGAAGACGTCGTTGAGACGGGTCGTGTATTCGGCGAGCTTGTCCAGCGGCACGGCGCAATCTTCGATGAACGACACCGGCTTGCCGTCGCCCTTCATGGACATGACGATGTTGAGCGCCGCCTTGCGAACCTCCCAAATCGCACGTTGGAAGTCTGGGGCAATGGCCGGCACCACGGCGCTCCGGAAACCGAGATCGGCCATGAGCGTATCCAACCGCCGCAGCGCGGACAATTGAGCGTTCTGATCGTCCCCGGAAAACTCGACCAAGAGCAATGCATCGGGGGACCCGCGGACGAAGAGTCCTACCGTGTCTCGGAACGCCGGGTTGTTCCGGGCCAGGTCCAGAAGGGTTCGGTCCACGATCTCCACCGCCGATGGTGCGAGCTCCACGATGTGCTGCGTCGCATCGGCGGCGTCCCGAAACGTGGGGAAGTGACACACGCCGAGCACCTTGTGCGCCGGCAAAGGCTGGAGCTGCAGCTGGAGCCGCGTAAACCACGCCAGCGTTCCCTCGGAGCCCACCAACAGATCGGCCACGTTGAACGGCGAGCGCCCGATCCGGTCGATGTTGTAGCCCGCCACGTTCCGGGCGACCTCGGGGAAGCGGCGAGCGATCTCGGCGGCCTCGCGGGCGTAAAGCGATTTCATCCGCGCGACGAGGTCGGCATAGAACGGATCCTGCCGGCTAGAGACCTCGTCGAATCGGAACGCCGATCCGTCGGCCATCAGCGCATCGATCCCATGGACGTTGCTCACCATATGGCCGTATCGGATGGACCGGGCTCCGGCGCTGTTGTTCCCCGCCATCCCCCCGATGGTCGCGCGATTGGCCGTTGCGACGTCCACCGGGAAGAACAGGCCATGGGGTTCCAGCAAAAGGTTGAGGTCGTCGAGCACGATGCCCGGCTCCACCGACACGGTCTGATTGGCGGGGTCGAAGGCGGTCACGTTCGTGAGGTACTTGCTGGTGTCGATGACGAGCCCTTCCCCCAGCACCTGTCCCCCCAGTGAAGTGCCCGCTCCCCGGGGAATGACCGGGACGTCGTGATCCGCTGCAATCTGAAGGGTGCGCACGACGTCCTGCTCGTGGCGAGGGACCACCACGCCCAAAGGTCGTATCTGGTAGATCGACGCATCTGTGGCGTACCGACCCCGACTGAACGGGTCGAACAGCACGTCGCCCTCCAGCTCCTGCTGCAGTTGCGTGGCGAGTGGATCGTTGGTCGCGCGGTCTAGGCGATCGCTCATTGGGATGGTATTGTACCTCGCTAGCTAAACTACAGGGCTTTCCACACAAGGAAAGGACGAGCTGTGGTGCATCGTAGCGGTCGGCATTTCCTTCAGATTCCCGGACCCACAAATGTTCCCGACCGTGTCCTCCGCGCGATGGCCCAAGCCACGATCGATCATCGAGGGCCTGAGTTTGCAGCCCTCACCCAGGAAATCCTCGAAGGCCTCCGGTCGGTGTTCGGCACCGAGGGTCCGGTCATCATCTATCCCGGATCGGCCACTGGAGGTTGGGAGGCCGCCTTGGTCAACGCGCTGTCACCCGGTGACAAGGTGTTGATGTTCGATCACGGGTTTTTCGCGGCCAGCTGGCAGAAAGTCGCCGCCCGCTTCGGTCTCAACGTGAGCTTCCCGGAGGGAGATTGGAGACGGGGAGTTGATCCGGAGGTCGTGGAATCGATTCTGGAGGAGGACGGAGGGCACGAGTACAAGGCGGTGATGGTCGTCCACAACGAGACCTCCACAGGGGTCACGAGTCGGATCCCCGAGATTCGGCGCGCCATGGACCGCGCCGCCCACCCGGCGTTGCTCATGGTGGATACCGTATCGTCGCTGGGCTCCATCGCCTACTACCACGATGAGTGGCGTGTCGACGTGACCATTGCCGGATCGCAGAAAGGGTTGATGCTGCCGCCGGGACTCTGTTTCAACGCGGTCAGCGAGAAGGCGCTGGCGGCGACCAAGTCCGCCCGATTGCCCCGATCGTACTGGGACTGGAACGCCATGCTCCCGTCCAATGACACCGGTTTCTTTCCCTACACCCCGGCGACGAACCTGCTGTACGGACTGCGGGAAGCTCTCACCCTATTAAAGGAAGAGGGCCTGGATCGTGTCTACGCCCGCCATGCCCGGCTGGGTGGTGCGACGCGGCGGGCGGTGGAGGCGTGGGGTCTGGACATCTACTGTCGGTGCGCGTCGGAGTACAGTGACACGGTGACGACGGTGATGGTGCCGGAGGGGACCGACGCGGATGCACTGCGCTCCGAAGTGCTTCAGCGGTTCGACATGTCCCTGGGGACCGGGTTGGGCAAGCTGAAGGGGAAGGTGTTCCGGATAGGGCATTTGGGGGACTTCAACGAACTCATGCTGGCCGGCACGCTTTGCGGGGTCGAGATGGGGTTGGTCGCGGCAGGCGTGCGCCACACCCCCGGCGGTGTGCTGGCGGCGCTCGAGAGCTTGGTGCCGACGGGGGATGGGTGATCGACATGACTCTCACAAGGCTTTGGTGGTGCGTGGGACTCGGTGGAGTGGTGGCCGCTACCGGGTGTGGTGGTGATGGGGGACCCATCGAATTGAAGTTTGGCCACGTCGGTGCTCCGGGGTCGCTCTTCGCCGCGTCGGCGGAAGAATTCGCGCGCCGAGCGAACGAGCGGTTGGGTGATCGCGTCCAAGTGATCGTCTTCGGATCCAGTCAACTGGGTGGTGACGAAATCCTCATGCAGAAGTTGAAGCTGGGTACCGTGGACATGGCACTGCCTTCCACCATCATGTCGTCTCTCGTCGAGGAGTTCGGTCTCTTCGAGATGCCCTACCTGATTGTCGACCGAGGGCACATGCGACGGATCGAGCAAAG
The DNA here is from genome assembly GCA_039588255.1 of Gemmatimonadota bacterium. Taxonomy (GTDB): domain Bacteria; phylum Gemmatimonadota; class Gemmatimonadetes; order Gemmatimonadales; family GWC2-71-9; genus B3T1B10. The sequence goes on from JBDHAF010000043.1 coordinate 5,271, forward strand.
CGTCTTCTGGCCCGACCTGCATCCGCTGGCCGTCGAGCGAGGTTACGGGATCCTGGCAGTATGGGAGAATGGGTTCAGACATGTCACGAACAACGTTCGCCCGATCACGGGGCCGGATGATCTCCGTGGCATCAAGTTGCGCACCCCCCGCGGCGTGTGGCGGATCAAGATGTTTCAGGGGCTGGGCGCCAACCCCACGCCCATGCCGCTCTCGGAGGTGTTCATCGCCCTGCAAACCGGCGTGATGGACGGGCAGGAGAATCCGCTGGCGCAGATCGTGAGCTCCAAGCTCCACGAAGTGCAGTCGTACCTTTCGCTCACCGGCCACGTCTACACGCCCGCCTACGTTACGGTCGGTGCCGACCGATGGGCGCGATTGCCGGAAGAGGTGCGACGCGTGCTGCAGGAGACAGCCGTGGAGACACAGGCGTTCGTGTATGCGACTGCCGCGCGGATGGACGAGGAGCTGCGACAAGAGCTCCAGGATGCCGGAGTCACCGTCAACGAGCCGGACCAGTCCAGCTTCCTCGCTGCAAGCGCGGCCATCTACGAGGAGTTCGCAGCTTCGGTGGCGAGGGGCGGGGAACTCATCGACCGCGTGTTGGCGCTCGCCAATCAGTGATGCCCGACCCCACCCAAACCCGCTAATGCCTCAGAGCCGAATCGCTCGGTTTCGAACCGGGTTCGGGCGCGTGCTCGAAGCGGTCATGCTCGCGCTGATCGCGTCGCTGGCCGTCATCGTTGTGTTGGGGGTCGGGTTCCGGAAGGCGGGGGCAGCGCTGGTGTGGTACGACGAGGTGGCATCCATTCTCCTGGCGTGGCTCACGTACTACGGAGCGTCGCTGGCGGCACTCAGACGCGCGCACATCGGGTTCCCGAAGTTGGTCGAGAGCATGGGGCCGAGACTCCGGCGGTTTGTCCTCACGTTCCGCGAGACCATGGTGCTCGGGTTCCTGCTGCTCGTGGCGTGGGCCGGGTGGAAGGTCATGGGGATCTTGGGAGGAACGACTCTCGTCAGCTTGCCCTGGGTGCCGGCCCGCGTTGCCCAGTCGGTCATTCCGATCAGCGCGATGCTGTTCATCATCGCTGAGCTGTTTGGATGGTACGACGCAAGCCGGAACGGTACGGGGAACGATGGGGAAGGTGCCACCCGATGATGTTTTTCCTGCTGTTTCTCGGCTTGGTCGCCCTCGTGGCCATCGACATGCCCATCGCCATAGCACTCGGCGTGGTAGCGGTCTTCGCCGTGGCGGTGACGTCGGGATTGGCGGCCCTCCCGAATACGGCGTTGGTACTCTTCGGGAGCACGACGAAGTTTCCCCTGATCGCAATTCCGCTCTTCGTTCTCGCCGGCGCGATCATGAATGCGTCGGGCATCTCCCGTCGCCTGATTGCGTTGGCATCCGCCTTGGTGGGGTTTGTCAAAGGCGGCTTGGCGATGGTGACGATTGGGGCGTCGATGTTCTTTGCGGAGATCTCCGGATCGGCGGTGGCGGACGTGGCCGCGCTCGGGTCGATCCTGATTCCCGAGATGAAGCGGAAGGGGTACAGCACGGAGCTCGCCGCCTCGGTGACCTCGTCGTCGGCCACGCTCGCGGTCATCATTCCGCCATCCATTCCGATGATCCTGTACGGCGTGATGTCGGGCAGCTCCGTGGTCGAGCTCTTTGTCGCCGGCGTCGTCCCGGGAGTGGTCGGCGGCCTGCTGATGATGGGAATGGCGTACATGCTCGCCGTGCGCTACGGCCTGCCGGTACAGGAGGCGTTCCGCCTGCGGCGCCTGGCAGCGACGTTCAGGGAGGCAGCGTGGGCGCTGCTCCTGCCGGTTATCATCTTGGGCGGCATCTTCAGCGGGTGGGTGACGGCCACGGAGGGCGCGGGTCTTGCCGTGCTGGCGGCGATCGTGATCGGTGGCATCTATCGCGGGTTGAACTGGCAGCGTCTCCGGACAGCGATGATCGAGGGCGGCGTCCAGACCGCGGTTGTGATGTTGTTGGTGGCCACGTCGGCGCTGCTGAGCGAATTTCTCACCGAGCAACAAGTCCCACAACAGGTGGCCCAGGCGATCGTGGGATTCACGGACAATCGCTACGCGGTGTTGGCGTTGCTCAACGTGTTCTTCCTCCTGATTGGCTTGTTCCTCCATTCGGCAGCCGCCATCATCCTCGTGGTGCCGATCGTCATGCCCCTGGTGCACGCGGTGGGAATCGATCCGGTGCACTTCGGCTTGGTCGTCACGCTCAACCTGGGCATCGGTCAACAGACACCGCCGGTGGCCAGCGTGCTGGTCACGGCGTGCTCGGTGGCCAAGGCGGACATTTGGGAGGTGACCAAAGTGAACGTCTACTTCATCGCGGTGCTGGCGGCGGTGCTGATCCTCGTCACCTATGTCCCGGCGATTCCCATGGGCTTGGTGAACTTGTTCTATCGGTGAGCAGCGAGCGGGGAGGGGGAGTAGTGGGTGGTAACACTGCTACTCGCGCCTAACGGACTCTGCGATGCTGCGGATCGTGTCCGGTGTCGTCCGGCAGCACCCGCCGATCAACTTTGCCCCCGATTCGTACCAGTGCCGCGCCGCATCGGCTAAGTCGATGGCGTCCGGGTTGGAAACCCAGCAGTGGTGCGCTGCGTCCCACGACTCGCCGCTGTTGGGATAGGCCAGCAGGGGCGTGGAGGTCACGTCGCGCACCGACTGTAACAGGGCGGGGACGTACCGCGGCGGCGTGCAGTTGACCCCGACGGCGAGACACGTGGGCGCATCGGTCGCGAGGTCGACGCAACCGGAGAAGGGCTCCCCGTGACACACGGAGACCTCGTCGCGAGCACTGAAGCTGATCCAGGCGCCGATGTGGGGATAGTCCTCGAGTACGCGGACGAGCGCTTCTGCCTCGTGGGCGCAGGGAATGGTTTCGAACGCAAGGAGGTCGGCGTCGGCGGCGGCTAGCACGTCGAGCCGGGGCCGGTGGAACTCCACGAGCTGACGCACCGTCAACCCGTAATCGCCTCGGTATTCGGAGCCGTCAGCGAGGTACGCACCATAACACCCCACCGAGGCCGCAACGAGGGGAAAGGACCGGCCAAGGTGGTTGGCCGAATCGCTCCAGAACCGTTCGCGGGCGTCCCGCACGAGTTGCACGCTGAAGCGCATGAGTGCGGCGGCCGCACGCCGGTCGATGCCCCTGTTAGCAAACCCCTCGAACGTTGCCTGATAGGTTGCGCTGACCCCGACGTCCGCACCGGCGGCGAAGTAGTCGTAGTTCACCTGCTCGAGCAGCTCGGGTGCCTCCACGAGCACCTTCGCGGACCAGAGCGGATCATGGAGATCCGCGCCGCGTCGCTCCAGCTCGGTCGCGATGCCGCCGTCGAGGATGACGACGCCGTGGCGATCGAGGATTGGGGTGATGGGATCCTTTACGTCTGACCTCTCACTTGCTGGTGCCGAGGGCGGACAGCATTTCCGAGACCTCGGTGAACTTCACGCGCGGGCGGCTCGCGGACTTGCCCTTTTCGGTTTCGATCTCGTTGAGGCGGAGCCAATCATGATAGGAGACGACATCCGGTTGGCGGGACCGCACCAACGTTTCGACGGCGGCCGGGTCCGGCGCGGCCGGTTGCAGCATCGTGCCGGCGGCAACGTCCGCCAGCATCGCCTCCACCGTTTCCGCCGCGTCGGGCTTATTCGTGCCGATGATACCGGAAGGGCCACGTTTGATCCAACCGGCGACGTACATACCCGTCACCGGCTCCTTCGTGTCGAGCGCCACAACGCGTCCGCCGTCGTTGGGAACGATTCCCCATTTGTCATGGAACGGAAGGCCTGACACGGGAAGGCCCCGGTAACCGACAGAGCGAAACACCATATCCACGGGAAGCTCTTCGATCTCGTCGGTGGCTTTCGGGCGGATGCTTCCGTCCTCGGTTTTGTACAGGGCGTTCTTGACGATCCGCATGCCCGTCACGCGTCCTGCTGCGTCGCCGGTCAGCTCGACCGGTGACACGAGAAAGCGAATGGTGAGCTTGCGCGGTTTCTTCCGACCGGATTGCTCCGACAAGCTCTGGATGATCTGTACCTTCTTGGTCAGCGTGCGGTCGTCGGCCTCGTCCACGAGAGCTTGGCTCAGCGGGTCGAGCTGGGCTTCGGACGGCAGCACCGTTGCATCGGCACCCTCCAGCTCGCCCAGCTCCCGGACTTCGGGGTTGGTGAAGGCGGCCTGAGCCGGTCCCCGGCGGCCCAACATGTACACTTCCTTCACCTTGCTGGCTCGCAGCGCCTCGAGAGCGTAGTCCGCAATGTCCGTTTTCTCGAGCTCTTCCGGCGTGCGGCAGAGAATCCGCGCCACATCCACGGCGACGTTCCCGATTCCTACAACGGCGACCCGTTCGGACGTGAGGTCGAACTCGTAATCCCTGTAATCAGGGTGCCCGTTGTACCACGCCACGAACTCGGTGGCCGGGTGACTTCCGCGAAGATCCTCCCCCGGAATTCCCATTTGCTTGTCCGTCTGGGCCCCGGTGGCGAAGCAGACTTGGTGGTAGTGCTGCTTGAGGTCGTCGAGCGTGACGTGTTGTCCGATGTCGACGTTCCCGAAAAAGCGGAAGTTGTCCCGGGCCGCGACCTTGTCGAACACCCGCGTGACATTCTTGATCTTCTCGTGATCCGGTGCGACGCCGAACCGCACGAGTCCATACGGGGTGGGGAGACGGTCGTACATGTCCACCGTAACCGCCCACTCCTGTTGTTTGAGGAGATGGCCTGCGGCGTAGAACCCAGCCGGACCCGATCCCACTATGGCGATGCGAAGGGGTTGGTCGGGCGTCCCGAGCGTAGATGTCAAAGTGTCCTCAGCGGTGTTTATTGGCAGGGGCGTAGGCCTGTTCTTCTCTTACAAAGTAGCTCCCTCGGTACCGATCACCAGCACGCGCGACGCTGAGTCGAGGCCCTGCGTTCGGCGCGCGTCTTCGTCGCCGGCGACGCACATCAATCCTCCCAGCCCTGCAGCGCCGGAGGGCCCGGCGGAGATAGGCGGCGTCTGGTCGGCAAGGACGCGCACGGCCGCGTCCGAGGCCTCGTCGGGGATCGTCATAAACGCATCGGCCCCGCGATCGAGGAGATACCACGCCAGCGGCGAAACTTCGCCGCACGCGAGACACCCCATGACCGTCCGGTGCACGTCGGTCACCTGTGTGGGTCGGCCGTGAGTGGCACTCTCGAAGAGACAGTCGGCGCAATCGGGCTCGACCACGATCGATGTCGGTCGATCCGGTCCCAGCTTTTCCCACAGATGACCGATCACGGACGCAGCGAACCCCCCCACGCCTCCCTGGAGAAAGACGTGTGTGGATTGCTCTGCCGCTGGGAGTTGCTCCAAGGTTTCGGCGAGGATCACCGTGTACCCCTGCATGATGTCCCGCGGAATATTCACGTTCCCTTCATACGAGGTGTCGGACACGACAAACCGCTCGGTGTGCCGCGCGTCTCGCTGAGCTTGGGCGACGGCCTCGTCGTAGCTCCCGGTGGCTCGGACGATCTCGGCACCGTGTTGGGCGATGGCGGCTTCGCGCTCGGCGCTCACCGCGCTCGGAAGGTAGACCACACTCTTGCAGCCGAATCGCTGGGCTCCCCACGCCACCGAGCGGCCGTGATTGCCGTCGCTGGCGCACGTCACGGTGATACCCGCCGCGATGTCCTTGTGCGCGCCTTCCAGGACCTGCCGTCCGGTGATGCCGCTCTTCTCGGTGAGGCGCTCCACCTCGTCCTGGATGACGCGCAACACCCCGTACGCCCCTCCCAGAGCTTTAAAGGTCCCGAGGCCGAACCGGTGGCTCTCGTCTTTATACGAGAGCCGACCAACGCCCAAGGTGTTCGCCAGCGCGGGAAGATCCAGCAGGGGCGTGGGCTGATAGTCGGGCCACGAGGTTATCTCCCCGACCACCTCGCGGTGGCGAGCCAGGCTGAGAATCCACTGCTCGGCGAGCGTGTAGCGGGCCTGCCGGTCCACTCTCGGGTTGGGAAGGAGTCGAAACCGCATGCGGTGAAAGAAAACGGCGGCGGCCCGATCCGTCGAGCCGCCGAACTTCTATCTTGAGACGGCCAGGGGAGCGACGATGCCGCCTTCGCTGTGGCCGATGAGGCCGACCTCGTCGGGATCGATGTCATGTCGCTCCTGGAGGAAGTCCACGGCCACCAGGACATCGTGGGCGAAGTCTTCCGAATCGCGGTTTTGGGCCCCGCTGTCCGTGATCATCACCGCCGCGGGATGCGGCCCGGTGGATTCGGGAAGCGTCAGGGTTCCGGTCAGGGTGATGTCGGCGTTGTGAAACGAGACCTCCTCCTGATCGTAGGGAACCGGCTCGGCGGCCACCGTCGGCGCCGCTGGTCCTTCTCGTGCCCGTTTGAGGAAGAACGTGCCGGTGATGCCGGCCTGCGTGAACGCCCCGCCGATGGAGTCGCCCACGTGTTCGCCATCGAACACCGCGAGCCCCGCGCCGGCCGGAAGCTCCATGTGCACCTTGGTCTCTCCGTACGAGACGTTCTGCAGGGCGAGGCCGGTTGCACCCTGGATGTCGATGGTCGCGCCGAGTCCAACGTCTCCCGTTGTAAAGTGCACCGACATCGGAAGGGTCTGTCCGATGACCGAGATGGCCCCTTCCCAGTCGCCGTCTATCGATTGCTGTTGCGGGATAATCGTCGCGGCGGCGATGGTGTTCGCCAACATGGCCGCGACGATCCAGGACAGTTTATTCACAGTACCAACTCCCGTAGCTGGTCAGGTTCTTCACGAGGCCGGTTCCACGACGACCGCCGTCCCGTAGGCGAGGATCTCGGAAGCGGACCCCATGACGTACGAGCTGGAAAACCGCACGTCGATCACGGCGTTTGCCCCGAGATCCTTAGCGTGGCCACACATGCGGTCGATCGCTTGCTCCCGTGCCTCGCCGAGCATCTTGGAGTACTCCTCGATCTCGCCACCCAGGATGTTCTTGAAGACCGCGAGGATGTCGCGGCCGATGTGGCGCGCACGGATAGTGCTACCGGTTGCCAGGCCCAAGGTCTTGACGACACGCTGGCCGGCGATGGTGGAGGAAGAGCAAGTAATCATCGTTGAACGTCCTTATAGGGGTCCGACCGATACACGAACCATTTCTCGCGGACTACCGATACGAACAATACGACTCCTCCGACAATCGCCGCGAAGATGGCGCCCTTGATGAAGATCGGAATAGTCGTGTTGGCCATGAGTACCTGCGCAAACTGCCAGAGCCCGTAGGACAGCGTAACGATGGCTCCCAGCGACAGCAGGACCCAGCCCACGCCGCGCTCGAAGCGATGGTAGACCGACGTCCAGTACGTTTCCCAGACCTCTTCGGGAGGCGACCGTAGCGCCATGGTGCTCGTGACCTCCTTCAACTCGTTGAGTCGTTTCCACTCTGTTTGAAGAGCAGGATCCCGGCTGAGGAGGCGCTGAAACTCCGACTGGTCGGCGTTGTCCAACTCGCCGTCCAGGGCACCCATCATGAGTCGATGGGTGCGGTCCGCTTCTCCACTCAGGTGTGCATCATTCATCGTGGTTCTCCGCCAGGCTCGCGGCTAGCTGCCGGCGTGCCGCATAGAGACGTGACATCACCGTTCCGATGGGAATCCCCAAGAGGTCGGCGATCTCCCTGTACCGAAGGCCTTCGAACTCCTTCAACACCAACACCTCCCGTTGGCGATCTGGAAGTCCCTCGATCGCCTGCGCAACGCTCTGGCGGAGCTCTGCCAGTTCGGTGACGCGGCTCGGATTGCACGTCGCTGCCCGGGCGTTGGCCTCGTCGCTGAGCCATCCGGCGGCCTCGGCGAGTTTTCGTGTGCGCGTGCTGCGGTCGCGGAGGAAGTTGAAGCACAGTCTCCGGAGAATGGTGTACAGCCACACGTAGAACGGTCGATCGGGGTCCAGCGAAGTGCGGGCGCGGAAGGCGCGTGCAAAGGCTTCCTGCGAGAGGTCCATCGCGTCGTCGTGGGATCCTACGAGTCCCAGCGCGGCGTAGTAGGCCCGACGCATGTACCGGGTAACCAACTCGCCGAAGGCTTCGAGGTCGCCGGTTTTGGCGCGCTCGACGAGAGCGCGCTCATCGGTGGGCAGTGAATACGCCAGGGCTGTCTCCAACGCGGCATCTCCTTGTCGACCTCGGGGTCTTCGGCAAGGGGTACACGCGAGTTGGACGTTTATTCGCGTTTCAGTCTGGGCATTCGGCGCCGGAGGCGCAAGTGGTTGGGGTAGTTGGGTTTAGGCTGGTGGCTCGAGACCGCTGGAGGTGCTAGGCGTCTCCCAGGAGGTCCTCCAGGAGCCTGTCCACGACCTCGGTCGTGTGGGATTCCTTGGCCAGGATCGTCTGGAGCACGTCACCCGCCTCCAAAGCGAGGTCGTCGGGGTGCTTGCGATCCCGCTTGAATCGCACGATGTGTCCCAGCAGCAGGGGGACCACGGCGTTTTCCGGGAGCTCCTGGCGTTCGTTTTCCTCGAACTTGGGAACGCTGGCGGACCAGGGTTCTTCCGGTTCCTCAGGCTCAGGCTCCTGGAAATACTCGGCTGGGAGGAGGGCAAAAAGCCGGCACTGGAGGCCCGGATCCTCTTCTACGGCCGCCAGGGCCAGTCGGACGGGATCCCCGAAGGCGCCGCTGCCCCCCAGGTCCGAGAGCATGTCGGGGGGGACCGCACTGCGAGCAATGGGTTCTGTGTCCTCTTCGAGAAACGTCCCCATGCAAACCATCCCCTCAGGGGTGCGCGCGTCTTCAATCTCGGCTACCCGGAGCGGTACCGGATCCTGTGTTGCGACGAAGGCGACCGGCGCGTTGGAATGATGCTCCTCGGGGTCGGGTTCGTTAAATTCGGGTTCGTCGGGGGACCACTGATCCATATGACTTGTTCATTCCTTCGGTTTCTCTGTTCAGTGGTGAAGATACCTCTGCGGTCACAGAGACCCAACCTTTGATCTGGAGGCGCATGTCTCAGCGTGTGACTTTGACACCCATCTTATTGGTGCTCACGGCGGCTACCGTCCTCAACGCCCCGCTAAGCGCCCAGGTTTCCGGGGATTCCCGGCCACCCGCCGATCCGGCCGATGTGGAATCGGTCGATGCGATCATAGCCGCAGTGTACGACGTGATTTCGGGACCGGCGGGTCAGCAACGGGATTGGGACCGCATGCGCTCCCTGTTCATACCGGGCGCCCGATTGATCCCGACGGGTCGTGATTCCGCCGGTGCATCGGTACACCGTGTGATGACGCTCGACCAGTGGATAGCCGGTGCCGACCGAGCGTTTGCCCAAACCGGTTTCTTCGAGCGAGAACTCTATCGTGTCGCCGAGCGCTATGGGAATATCGTGCATCTATTCAGCACGTACGATTCCAAGCGCACCCCCGATGGGGAGCCGTTCGCGCGAGGGATCAACAGCTTTCAACTCCTGTATGACGGCAGCCGGTGGTGGGTCGTGACGATCTTCTGGCAAGGAGAAAGCCCGGACCATCCGATACCGGCGAAGTATCTCCCCAATCGGTAGCTATCGGGACACCGCAACCGTCGCGCATGTCTCCAGGCGTTTTTTACCCAGCCTTCCGCATCAAGGTGAAGGGAGACGAACGAGCATGATTCGAGTCAATACGCGTTGGGCCCTCATGGTGGGGGTTGTCGCCGCGGGCGTCCCGGTCTCGGGTCTGACCGCCCAATCGCAGCAGCAACCGGCGGCGTGCACGGCGTCGGCCTATCGCCAGTTCGATTTCTGGATCGGGGATTGGGAGGTCACCAATCCCCAGGGTGCGGTGGTGGGTGAGAACACCGTTCGCGGCATTCTGAACGGGTGTGTGCTGCACGAGCATTGGCGGGGTGCCGGTGGGGGATCCGGCCAGAGTCACAACATCTACGACCTCCGAACCGGCAAGTGGCACCAGACCTGGGTGGATTCCAGTGGTCAGCTGCTACTGCTCGACGGCGGCATCGAAGACGGCAAGATGGTGTTGCGTGGTGAGACCGCCGGACAAGGTGGACAAACCACGCTCAACGAGATCTCATGGGAGCCGTTGGATGGAGAGCGGGTGCGACAACTGTGGCGGTCATCCACGGACGCTGGGGCCAACTGGCAGGTCGTATTCGACGGTCTGTACACGAAGATGCAATAACGACGTATGGTGCTGCTCGAGTACTGGTATCTCTTCCCGATTTCCGTCGTCATCGCTACGACCGCCATGGCGAGTGGCATCAGCGGTGCCGTGTTTTTGTCACCACTCTTCATCATCGTCCTCGGGCTCGAGCCGTCGGTGGCTTTCGGCACGGCGCTGATTACCCAGCTGTTCGGTTTCATGTCCGGCGTCTGGGCCTACGCCCGTCGCAGGTTGATCGACTTCAAGATCGGCCGCCGGCTCCTGAGCTTTTCGGTGCCTCTGGCCATCGTTGGGAGCACCAACGCTGATGCGCTGCCGCCGAACCTGCTGAAGGGAGCGTTCGGCGTCGGGATCATCTTCGTCGGATGGCAGATGTATCTGGCGTTCCAACGCGAACAGCGTGAGGTGGTGTGGGGTCGAGCCGGCAACCCGGACTCGGAACCACATGAGCACGAATCCCTTCTCGTGGACCGAAGCGGTACCGAGTATCGCTACTCCCTCTATCACGAGCCCGAGGCCTGCGCCTTTGCGGCGCTCGGCGGCTTGTTCCTCGGCATGATATCGGTGGGCCTGTCGGAGCTCGAGGAGTACCACTTCGTCGTCCGCTGTCGCATCCCGCCGCCTGTTGCGGTGGGGACTTCCATCTTCATCGTCATGGTGACGGTGCTGATTGCCTCCGCGGGTCATTTTTACAACTTTGCGACGAATTCGGACCCCGCAGTGTTACGACAGGTCCTGGCAGTCGTCACCTTCACCATCCCCGGCGTCATCGTCGGCGGGCAGATCGGACCACACCTGCAGCCCAAGCTCGATCCGGGCCACGTCAAGCTCGGTCTGTCGGCCCTGTTTGCGGCAGTCGGAATTCTCATGCTGAGTACGCTGGCCTAGCCGTATACGCTTTGCGAAACTGTCGGTACGCGAGGGGGTATACGCTTTCGAGTTATCTTTCCGCCGCATATGACATTGTCCCAGGAGCCCCTGCGATGCTACGCCTGATGCTGTTGGTCGTCTCTGCCGTGATGGCGACACCGCTCGTTGCCCAGGAGCGGGATCTGACCCGCCCATTGCCCGTCGACTCTGCGGTGACGACGGGAGTGTTCGACAACGGACTCCGCTATTTCATCAGGGCGAACACCCGACCGGAGAACCGTGCCGAGTTGCGGCTCGTGGTCGATGCCGGCTCCGTGCTGGAGGACGACGATCAGCGGGGATTGGCTCACTTCGTGGAGCACATGGCGTTCAATGGGACGCGCCACTTTCCCAAGCAAGCCCTGGTGGAGTATCTCGAGCGTATCGGTATGCGCTTCGGGCCGGACATCAACGCCTATACGAGTTTCGACGAGACGGTCTACATGCTGACCGTGCCCACCGATACGAACGAAGTGTTCGAGCAGGCCTTCCAGATCCTCGAGGACTGGGCACACCAAGTCAGTTTGGACGATGCCGAGGTCGACCTCGAGCGTGGTGTGGTGATCGAGGAGTGGCGACTCGGCCGCGGGGCCGCGGCCCGCATCCGAGACAAGCAGTTCCCTGTCATCTTCAAGGATTCTCGATACGCCGAACGCCTCCCAATCGGATCGCCGGATGTCCTCCGGACGTTCGATTACCCCACGATCCGGCGGTTCTACGAGGATTGGTATCGACCGGATCTCATGGCGGTGGTTGCGGTAGGGGACTTCGACGTGACACAGGTCGAGGAGTTGATCCGCCGACACTTCGCCCACATTGGTGCGCGCAGCAACCCCCGCGAGCGCACCGTGTTTGCCGTGCCGGACCACGACGAAACGCTGGTGACGATCGCCACCGACGCCGAGGCGACGAGCTCGAACGTGGCGGTGTATTACAAGCAGCCGCTGCAAGAGGTCGGAACCGTGGGAGCGTATCGGCAGGGTATGGTGGAGGGGCTGCACAATAGCATGCTCAACGCGCGGTTCTTCGAAATCACGCAGCAACCCGATGCGCCGTTCCTGGGGGCGGGGTCGGGGCGCGGGCGCCTCGTGCGATCAAGCGAAGTGGCTCTCCTCGGCGCAGGCGTTCGGGACGGTGGGGCGGTGGAGGGTCTGGACGGGGTGCTTACGGAGGCCGCGCGGGCGGCGCGTTTTGGGTTCACGCAGTCGGAACTCGATCGGGCACGGAGCAATCTGCTCCGCGGGATGGAGCTGGCTCACGCTGAGCGGGAGAAAACACCCTCGGCGAGGTACGCCGGCGAGTACGTCCGGGCGTTCCTGGAAAGCGAGCCGATCCCCGGGGTGGCGTTCGAATACGAACTCCATCAACGATTCGTCCCGGCCGTGTCGCTCGCCGAGGTCAACGCCGTGGCGCGGGCATGGCTCGCGGAGCGGAACCGTGTCATCCTCGTCGATGCCCCCGACAAGGAAGGTGTAACTGTCCCAACGGAAGCCGAGCTCCTCGCGGTGTTCGACCTCGTCGACGGAAAGGAGATTGCGCCCTATGAGGATGCGGTTGCCGATGTACCGCTCCTGGCGACCGTGCCGGCGCCGTCGGCCATCGTCAGTGAGGAGGAGATCGAAGAGGTCGGCGTGATCGATTGGAGGCTGGAGAACGGCGTTCGCGTGCTGCTGAAGCCCACGGATTTTCAGGATGACCAAGTGGTATTTCGGGCGACGAGTCCCGGAGGCACTTCGCTGGTTGACGACACGCGCTACTTCGCTGCCGCGACGGCCACGGCGGTTGTCGGTCAGGGCGGGGTGGGCGAGCTGTCACTGGTGAATTTGCAGAAGGTCTTGACCGGAAAGGCAGTGCGGGTGCAGCCCACGATATCCCAGTCTGCGGAGGGCATGTCCGGCGCTGCCTCTCCGAAGGATCTCACCACCATGTTCCAGCTCATCTACTTGTATTTCACCGCGCCGCGAGCCGACGAGGTGGCATTTGAGGCATTCAAGCAGCGGATGCAGGCCAGCCTGGCAAACGTCGGCGCCAATCCCCGATCGGCCTTTGGGGACACGGTGACGGTCACTATGTCCCAATATCACCATCGATCGCGTCCCCTCACAGCGGAGCTGCTCGAGGAAATGGACCTCGACGCCTCGCTCTCGTTTTACCGCGACCGGTTCGCGGACGCCGGCGATTTCACCTTTGTCTTCGCGGGCAGCTTCGACGTGGACAGCATCCGGCCGCTCGTGCAGTCGTATCTGGGGGGTCTCCCCTCCATGGGGAGAGAAGAAACGTGGCGTGATCCGGGTGTCAATCCGCCGCGCGGCGTCGTTCGCAAGACGGTCCGCCGCGGTGTCGAAGCACAGAGTCAGACCAGAATTGTTTTTACTGGCGAGGCACCGTACAGCCGGGCGACCGCGCACGGGTTACAGTCCATGACCCAAGTGCTGCAGACCTGGCTGCGAGAGACGCTCCGGGAGGAACTCGGTGGAACGTATAGTGTGAGTGTGAGCGGCTCGGCTTCACGAATTCCCAAGGAGCGTTATCGAATCGACATCGCTTTTGGCTCGGCCCCCGAGCGCGCCGAGGAATTGACATCTGTAGTGTTCCATCACATCGACAGTCTCCAGACGACCGGTCCGTCGTCGGATGACATCGTGAAAGTACAGGAGGCCCAGCGCCGTGCTAGGGAGACGAACCTCCGTCAGAATAGCTATTGGGTAGGCCAGCTAGTGGGGCGCGTGGTCGAAGACACGGATCTACGCCAGATCCTCAGCGCCGGGGACCTGACCGAGGCGTTGGATATCGCAACGGTGCGAGAAGCCGCACGTCGGCTCTTCGACCTGAACAACTTTGTGTATGTTGTGTTGTTGCCTGAGGCTGCGAGGAACTGAGACGGACCGCCTACGAGAAATCGTAGCTCATGGCCTCGCCTCCGAAGTATTTTCGGATGAACGCCAACTGCCCGATGTGATACGCCTCGTGCTGTAGCAAGAATGCCATGGCGCCGAGGATGGTTCGGTTGTCGCCCGGGAAGGTCGGTTCTGACGTCTCGTTGAGCTCATCGTCCGTGAGAGTCTCCATCCGGCTGGCGAGCTTGTCCGAGATCTCATCCCACGCTACGCGGATGTCGTCCACCGTAGGGAATTGGGTGACGTCTTCGACGGTCATCGCGCCGCTCAACATCCCATCGAAAGGCGTCGCCGCCGCCACACTCAACTGCGACGCAAGGAAGTGTCTTGCTTCTACCAGGTGGGCCGCGATGAACGCCATGCTGTTGGTGCCATCGCTCGGCCGCCGTCCCGCCGTCTGATCGTCGATCCCGTCGAGGCAGTTCGTGAACAGCCCTGTATTGATTCTCAAGATGTCGTTAAGAGACTGGACTTTGTCGTGCATGGGCTGGCGATGGAGAAAGGTTCTGTAGGGAAGGTAGTTGCGGTCCCACGTGCCGTCCAGCTTGGGGGAATGAGCGGTCCGGCGCGACTGGCAAATGTGGCTCTGGCGTGGTTTCTTGAAGCGAGGAAACGCCAGGAGGCCACCATCAATTCCATCATCGTGGGTGTGGCAGGCGGCTCCGGTTCAGGTAAGACGACGGTTGTCCAGCAGGTCGTGCAAGCGTTGGGCGCGGAGCAGGTGACCGTCATCCAACATGACTCGTACTACCGCGACCGGAGTACCGTGCCACCCGAGGAGCGAGCGAGCCTCAACTACGATCACCCGGACGCGTTGGAAACCTCTCTGCTGGTGGATCACTTGCGAGAGCTGCGAGATGGCCGGCCGATCGAGGTTCCGGTTTACGACTTCACCAACCACACCCGCCTTGCCAAGACGGTGTGGGCAGAGCCCCGGAATGCCGTGATCGTGGAAGGCATTCTGATTCTCTTGGACTCGGCGTTGCGCGACTTGATGGACATTCGCGTGTTCGTAGATGCGGATCCCGACCTCCGCGTGATCAGACGTGTCGAACGGGATGTGTCCGAGCGGGGGCGCACCATCGAATCCGTTTTCGATCAGTATTTGGAGACGGTCCGACCGATGCACCTGGAGTTCGTGGAGCCGAGCAAGCGGTGGGCCCACATCATCATTCCCGAGGGCGGCTTCAATCGAGTCGGCGTCGAGATGCTGGTGGCGAAGGTGCGCGCGGCCACCGGCGCCATGTGAGGCGCGCTCCGGCGTCAGGCCCCGTTGCGTCTCTCTTGCAGCGACCGCGTGAGCGCCGAAGCCAGATTTCGCACTGTCAGCGCCGCGTCGGCCTCGGGCCACGATCGCATGATGCGCTCGAGGAAGGGGTGCAGCACGCTCTCTGTGGTGACCCGTGGCCCCAGCGCATCCGCCGCTGCGAGGAGTACATTGTGCAGCTCGCCGGCTCTGTCCCCGTCGACGGCGGCCAGCGCCCGGCTGAGGTAGGCGTCGGCGTCATGGGGATCTGCCATGGGCGGCGAAAGGGCCGCGGCGCGGTGATCGACGGCATCGGCGGCGACCAGGTCCCGCAATCGGTCGTCCGGGAGCTTCGCGACTTGGGCGATGCTCCGGCCCGATAACGTCGCTCGCCTCAGCAACGAGAGCCGGGAGATGTCGGCGTCCGAGTAGAGGCGTCGCCCCGAAGCGCTCCGTTGGGGCTGAACCGCCTTGTAGCGGCGCTCCCAGGCGCGAAGGACGTCCGCACTCAGATCGGTACGGCGGGAAACGATTTGGATGGGATGCTTTGGCTCGGCGCGGGTAGAACCGGTTTGCACTGTCATCGGAATAAGTGGAATGGGTCCGGGACGAAGAACGTGTCGTCCATACATTAGTCTGTGCTTTGCGAGCCGTCTATTGGACTCAAGGCCAATTGACAACGGCGTGCAACCACCAACCGGACTAGCCGCCGCGCCCCCGACGCAGGGGAATCGTGATCATCCGCCGCTCATTGGGCTGAAGCGTGAGGGTCGTGTCGACCGTCAAGAACCCTTGACGCTCGAGGCGGATGCGGTGCTCGCCGGGCGGGAGTGTGTCAGGGAGGGTGAATTGGGCGCGCCGCTTGAAGACCTCGTCCACGAAGATGTTTGCCCACCCGCCCCGGACACGCACCACTAGCACCGCGGGCGGACCCGGATCCCGGGGCTCCGCTTCGGGGATTGCCGGAACCGTCGAGTCGGGTTGGGGCGGAGTTTCCGGCTGCGTGGGAACGGGCCGGCCGGTGTATCGCATCCGGACCTGGTCACCGGCGGCGAGCTGAACGGTGTCCACGATCACCTCGAATCCGGGAGCCGCCAGCGCCAGGACGTAGCGCCCGGCGGCCAGCGTGAAGTCCCTGGCGGCGCTCTCCTCCCCGCCGTTCACGGTCACGGTCCCGTCCACGGGAAGGCCTGTTACGGTGATGCGCCCCGGAGTTGGCTGGGGCGGAGCCGCCGCCGGCACGGTGGCGGGCTCGGGATCGGGTTCCTCCACCGGCCCAATTGGGGTTTCCTCCTGCCGGGGGCTCGCTTCCTCGGCGGAGGACTCTGCCGCCGCGACGGTCTCGACGGCCGGCGGGGGCGTTTCCGGGACGATCCGCCACCACCACCACCAGGCCGCCCCGGTGAAGAGGGCAATCGCAAACACTACGAGGGTCCCGACCAGGGGAGGCCTCTTCCTCGGCGGCGTGGGCGCTGTGACGCTAACGACCGTGGGCACCGTTTCGGCGGGCGCCGGGGCGGCGGGTGGCGGAGAGGCCGCCGCCGGGGTATCGCCGAGGGTTGCCTCAGTGTCGGCGGTTTCCCACGGTTCCCGGAGTCCTTTGACGAATTCGCCCACGGTGGCAAACCGGCCTTCCTGTTTCTTGCTGAGGGCCTTGTGAACTGCGCCGTACACGTGTGGCGGCAGCCCCGGGCAGTGCTCCTCCAGCCGTGGGGGCTCGACCATGACGTGTTTGTGGACCACGTCGATGGCAGAGTCGCCGTCGAAGGGTCGTACGCCACTGAGCATCTCGTAGGCCACCACGCCCACCGAGTACTGATCGGACGTACCCTGCACGGGTCTTCCGGCTCCCTGTTCCGGCGACATGTAATACGGGGTCCCCACCACCGATCCAGACGCCGTCAGCGCCCCTTCGGTCAGCGGCTTGGCGATGCCGAAATCCGTCACGACCACACGCCCACGTCGGTCGACCATGATATTGGCCGGCTTGATGTCCCGGTGAATCACGTCGTGCTCGTGCGCGTAATCCAGTGCGTCTGCCACCTGGGACAGGATGTCGATGGTCTCATCCAGGGTGAACCGCTCTTTCCGCCTGAGCATCTCGTCGAGGGCCTCCCCCTCGAGATACTTCATGGCGTACCAGAACACCTTCCCGCCGGAGGCGATCCGGTGAATGGGAATGATGTTGGGGTGGTCCAGGGCAGCGGCGATTTTCGCCTCCCGTTTGAATCGCTCGATGCCGTGGCCGAAGGTCAACTCGGGGGGGAGGACCTTTATGGCGACCTTTCGGGAGAGATGGATCTCGGTGGCGAGATAGACGGCTGCCATGCCGCCTCGAACTCGCCTTCGGTGTCTTCCCGGAGGAGGCTCTCCATCTGGATCGTGGCCGAGGCGTCGAGGGCGGCAGTCGCCGCCGACTGGACGTCGGGGTCCGACACCAGCGATCCGCACGACAGGCAGAACTTGGAGTGGTCCGGAACCGGCGTGTTGCAGTGAACGCAGATCATGGTTGGTGACACACTCTCCGGCGATTCCCACTTAACCTATTACGAGCCGGGAACACGGAAAAGGGATTAGGTCACATTACCCGGCAATCTC
>JBDHAF010000044.1:0-22497 GCA_039588255.1 Gemmatimonadota bacterium
CGACGCCGCTGGGCCCCGCGGCAGGCCGGGGAAATACGCACCACCTCCGCCGATTCTCCCGGCTTGAGCTGAACCAGGGTCTCAGGGCGCGCGGCCAGGCCCTCCCCAACGGCCAGGGGGTTCACGGTGATGTTTGTGGCGACCACGGGCTCGAGCGTGAGCTCGTTGCCATCGGCCGTGAACCGGACGTGGGTGGGGGACACCTCGACGACCTCGATTTCCATGAGGGGGGCCAGGCCAGTGGCGATGAGGCGCTCGTATACCTCCCGGGGCTCGTCTTCCAGATGCAACACGGTGCCCCGCTGTCCGGCCTCCAAGGCCGTCAGCGCCACACCCTCCCGAGGGGGCAAATCTCCGTCGGCAGTGGGAATGGGGTCGCCGTGAGGATCGTAGCGGGGAAACCCCATCTGGGCGTCCAATACTGCAACAGCATCAGGAGTGAGTGTGTGCTCACGTCGCTCCGCCACATCGTGCCAATCCCCCGCTTTGACGCTGGTACGATCCGCCAGGTAGCGCTCCAGGAGACGGTGGCTTCGGATGATCCGGAGGGCGTAGGAGCGGCCGGCTTGCGTCAGCGGCAGCCCCACGCCGTCGGAGCGGATCAAGGCGAGCTCCTCGAGTCGGGCCACCAGCTTGACCGCCCGTGCCCTGGACATCTCCAGGGTGCCGGCGAGCCCCTCGAGGGACGACGGCTTGCCCAGGTACTCCTGGTTGTGAAGGTGCTTTAGAGCATCCTCGATGTGGACCCGCTCGGTCATCCGGATGAGACGGGCCAGGCGCACGAGGAGTCCCTTCCGCGGCCACAAGAGCAGGGCCAGCACCGTGATGACGGCCGCGAACACTGCAAGGGCGAATACGGGATCGAGCATTTTGAGGTCTGATGTGGTGAAAAGATAGTTGGGCCTAAATCTAACATTTTCTGGGACTATATCAAGCCGCCATTGCACGTACTTGTCGGATTCCCGGGGCTCACTCGTTTTCAGAAATGGGGGGCGCTGGGTCGATTGTCCCCGGGAGGGGACGGCACGGGCCCCGCCGGATGGAGTGATATTCCGTAAACCGTTGATATAAAACGGCTTACGCCGAGCAGCGTGGTTAGGAACGGCGATTGCATTGTCCGCCGTCAGCGCGCCGCCGTGTGTGGTCAAACCGAAGAGGGGAGGCAGAGATGACGATGAGTAGAATCGGGTCACTGGCGGTGATAGCCGTGACCGTGGCGGGTTGCTATAACGCCAAAATAGAGACGGGGCTACCGCATTCGGATCAGAAGATAGAGGACCACTGGGCCGACAGCTGGATAGCTGGGCTGGTCCCACCCTCCGCCGTGGAGACGGCTGAGAAATGTCCCAATGGTGTCGCGAAGGTGGAGACCAAGCTGAGCTTTCTGAATCAGCTGGTTGGCGTCCTCACGCTGGGCATTTACACGCCCATGTACATCGAGGTGACGTGCGCCGCGGAGGCCCCGCGCCGCGTGGAAGATGTCGAGCCCGGGATCGATGTGGACGACGGGGCCAGCCTCGAGGAGAAGCAAGCCGCCCTCCAACGGGCGGCGGAACTCTCGGCCACCAGTGGGGACGCGGTCTGGGTGGTCTTTGAGTGAGCGGTAACTCGCCAGCGGTACGCAGCGAGCAGTGAGCGGTGGCGGGAGAGCAGGCTGTCAGGTGGCAAATGCCCGACGCTCCTCTCCCGACCCTGTTTCGGTTTCGCAATGGCCGGTCCCACAAGCGGTCCTAAACCACACGGCTCTCCTTCTGAAGATCTCCGTAAGTCGTTTTTTCACATAGTATTACGTATTGCCTGAATTGGCATGTCCTTTGCTTATCGGTGGGTGGGAACGAGCGCCCCGGGGTGGGGTGTGTCCGCAATTGAACTGGATCGAGCCGGTGACCGAAGGTTTTCTACAAGATGTCAGGAGCGCATTTCGGCTGATTGCCCGGCGGCCGGGGTTCACCGGAATCTCCGTGTTTACGCTGGCCCTGGGGATCGGGGCCAACACCGCGATTTTCAGCGTGGTGAGTGCGGTCATGGTGGGGGGACTGCCCTTCGAGGACCCGGACAGGCTCGTCCAGGTCGTCGGGACGGGTGCCGGAGAGACTGCCCAATCCGGGCCGATATCCTATCGGGATTATCGAGTGTGGGCGGCGGAGAGCGGCGTCTTCGATCGAGTAGCCGCCATCGACGTCGGCGGCGTCACGCTGACGTCTGGTGACCAAGCCGAGCGCCTCCAGGCCGCGTTCGTCTCACCATCTTATTTCTCCCTCCTGGGGTCTTGGCCGCCGCTCGGGCGTCTCATGATCCCGGAGGAGGATTGTCTCTGCCCACCGGTGGCGATGGTGAGTCACAGCGTGTGGGAGCGGCACCTCGCGGCCGATTCCGGGGCCATCGGTCGGTCGATCGCCCTCAACGGCGTGACGGTCACGGTGGTGGGGGTCATGGACGGAGATTTCCGAGGCATCGGTGGCGATGTGGGGGTGTGGCTTCCCCTCCTGAGCGCCGTCGAGATTAGGGACGACCGACCCCTCACCATGTTCGAGTCCCGCGAGAGCCGGTTTCTCCGCGTCATCGCGCGCCTCGAGCCCGAGGTCACATTTGCCGAGGCCCAGATCCACACGGAGGTCGTGGCGGCCCGACTGCGTGGGGAGGCCCAGCGCGGCGCGGTTCTCGTCCGTCTGGAGGAACGGCTCCTCGGCGACGTACGCGGGACGGCGGTGTTCCTACTGGTGGCGGTGGGCCTCGTCTTGCTGATCGCGTGCGCGAACGTGGCTAATCTGCGCATCGCCCGTGACACCGCGCGCCGCAAGGAGATCGCTCTGCGTCACGCCCTCGGTGCCAGTCGCAGCCGCATGATCCGATACCTGGTCACGGAGAGCGTCGCGGTAGCGGTGCTCGGCGGAGTCTTCGGGCTGATCGTGGCGCTGTGGTTGACCGAGCTCCTAGCCGCCATGAATCCAGTGGAGTTGCCGGACTATATCGTCATTGCCCTGAGTCCCAGCGCGGTGGGGTTTGCGGCGGTGCTCTCGCTGTTGACGGGAGTGGCGTTCGGCGTGTTGCCTGCGCTGCAGGTGACGGACGCCCGAGCGGCGGAGACCTTGCGGAGCGCGGCGCGTACGGTGGGTTACACCGCAAAGAGCGGGGACTTCTTGAATGCCCGGACCGCCATGGTGATCGGACAGGTCGGCCTGGCGCTCGTCGTGCTGATCGCGGCCGGGTTGATGGTCCGGACGCTCGCACGCCAGCTGCGCATCGACCCCGGTGTGGACCGCACCAATCTGCTGACGTTCTCGGCACAGCTCCCGCCCCGCCGGTACGATCCGGAAGACGTGCGCGCTTTTGTGGAGCGCGCATCGGAGCGGATCGCCGCTCTTCCTGCGGTTGCCGGCGTGGCCATGACCTCCGCTCTCCCCCTCACCGGCCGCCACGAAGGGGTGACTGTGGTTGCAGGGGATCCCGGGTCGTACAAAACCTGGCGAATCAACCTCCACCGCGTCACACCGACGTACTTTGCCACCATGGGCGTCCCGCTCCTGTGGGGACGGGAGTTTTCCCCCGAGGATGCTTCTTCCGGGGACGGCGTGGCGATCGTCAGCGAGTCGTTGGCCCGTCAGGTGTGGCCCGAAGAGGACGTGGTGGGGAAGCGCATCAAGCTTGAAGGCCCCGATGCCAAGTGGCATGCGGTGGTGGGAGTCGTTGGGGACGTCAAACATCGGGGGTTGCTCCAGGGAGGTGCCGACGGAGCGGCCGAGCCCGATGTGTACGTTGCCCTGTACCAGTATCCCCTCCACCGGCTCGACGTTGCGGTGCGCGCGCAAGCGGAGCCGGCACTCCTTGCGGAGGTCATCCGACGCGAGTTCAGGTGGATGGATCGCGATGTCGCGGTCTTCAACCTGGCGACCTTCGACGAGCTGATCGGTGAGGAGGTGGCGGTGAGCCGGCTGGCCTCCATGCAGCTGGGATCGTACGGCCTGCTGGCGCTGATTCTGGCGGCGGTAGGTCTCTACGGAGTGGTGTCTCACACCGTCACACGTCGGATGAGCGAGATCAGCGTTCGGGTCGCTCTCGGAGCGAGCCCCACCGCCGTAATCACCCTCGTCCTGAGACAAGGCATGCGTGTGATCGTCGCCGGCGTGGCCGTGGGACTCGTGGGCGCGTTCGTGGCGACGAAAACCATCGCCCACCACCTCTACGGGGTCTCGGCCACCGACCTGCCGACGTACGCGGCGGTGACGGTGGTGCTGACGGCGGTGGGCTTGCTTGCGTGTCTCGTACCGGCGCGCCGCGCGACGAGAGTGGATCCCATCAAGGCGTTGAAGCAGGAGTAGGCTGTCCCCGTACCACCCGCCTGTGTAACTTGCCCTTCCCACCAGCATCAACGACTTCAGGGAGCTCTCAATGACGACTCAGTCGGTGCGGTTGTTCCGCTGGGACGACCTTCCTCTCGAACCGGTAACCGATGTCATCGATCGGAAGCTCGTCACGGGCGACCGCATGATGATGGCCCACGTGTATATCAAGAAAGACGCCGTGGTGCCGAAGCACTCGCACGAGAACGAACAGCTAACCTATATCCTCGAGGGAGCACTTCATTTTTGGATCGGTGAGGACGGCAGCGAGGAAGTGACGGTCAACGCGGGCGAGGTGTTGCACATTCCATCCAACGTGCCCCACAAGGCACAGGCGCTCGTAGACACCCTCGACGTCGACGTGTTCAGTCCCCCTCGCCAGGATTGGCTCGACGGGACGGATTCCTACTTCCACGAAAAGGACGACCAGTGAATCTCGGATTGAAAGGCAAAGTGGCCTTGGTTGCCGCGTCGAGTAAGGGACTCGGTCGGGCAGTGGCCGACGAAATGGGCGCCGAGGGCGCTTCACTGATCATGTGTGCGCGGGAAACAGGACCACTCGACGAGGCAAAGCGCGCCATCGCGGAGGCTTGTGACGTCGACGTGTTGGCCGTGACGGCCGATCTCTCCGATCCCGCGCAGGTGGATCGGCTGGTGTCCGAGGGGTTGGATCACTTCGGCCGGATCGACATTCTGGTCACGAACACCGGAGGTCCCCCGGCGGGTCCCTTCGAGGACCACTCCCGCGAAGTGTGGCACGACGCCGTCCGGCAGAATCTGGACAGCGTGGTCAACCTCACGCGCGCCGTGTTACCGGGAATGAAGGAACGTCGCTGGGGGCGCATTCTCAACATCACGTCCATCGCGGTCAAGCAACCGGTCGACGGCCTGATGCTGTCGAACAGCATCCGGGCGGCCGTGACGGGGTTTGCCCGGACGCTGGCCAACGAGGTCGGATCGTTCGGGATCACGGTGAACAACGTGATGCCCGGGTACACCACGACTGAGAGACTCGATGAGCTGGCCCAACGCATCGCCGAGACGAAAGGCATCTCGGTTGCTGAAGCGAAGGCGGCGTGGGAGGGCGAGGTTCCCATGGCCCGATTGGCGGAGCCACCGGAACTCGGTGCGCTGGTGACGTTCCTGGCCTCCGAGCGAGCAGGATACATCACCGCGACGTCGATTCCCGTCGATGGAGGATGGATTCGCGCCTTGCTGTAGCGCAGAGCCGTCGGAAGTAGGACGATACCAAGGAGATTCGTATGTCGGTGAAGCTCGAGCGGGCCGATTGGATTTGGCGTGACGGCGAGTACATCGCGTGGGACGATGCCAAGATCCACATCTTGACGTTGGCGGTACAGTTCGGCTCGTCGGTGTTCGAGGGTGTTCGGTGTTACCACACGCCGAACGGCCCGGCGATCTATCGGTTGGCCGAGCACCTGAGCCGCCTGCGGCGTTCCTGTCAGATCTACCGCATCGAGTTGCCACATTCCACCGACACGCTCACGGCGGCGTGCAGAGGCGTGGTGGAGAAGAACAAACTCGACGAGTGTTATCTCCGGCCGATGGTGCTTCGGGGGTACGGCGCGGCTGGCCTCAATCCCGAAGGTAGCCCCATCGAAACGTTCATTCCGTGCTGGCCGTGGGGCACGTATCTCGGGGCCGACGCGTTGGAGCAGGGCGTTGACGTCTGCGTGTCGAGTTGGCAACGCATGGCGCCCAACACCTTTCCCGCGGAAGCCAAGGCGGCGGGCCACTACACCAACGCGCAGCTCATCAAGATGGATGCCCTCGCCCACGGGTTCGTCGAAGCCATCGCCTTGGGACCGGGTGGGCTGGTGAGCGAGGGGAGCGGGCAAAACCTGTTCTTGGTCCGGGACGAGGTGCTCATCAACCCGGCGATCGACGGCACGTCACTCTCCGGCATCACCCAGGACAGCGTGTTGACCCTGGCAAACGACCTGGGTATCCCGGTGCGACGACAGGCCGTGTCCCGGGAGATGCTCTATACTGCCGACGAACTGTTCTTCACCGGAACGGCGTCGGAGGTTACCCCGATCCGGAGCGTGGACCGCATCACGGTTGGGGAAGGGAAGGCCGGCCCGGTGACGAAACAGTTGCAGCAACGGTTCCTCTCCGTTGCCCGGGGCGAGGTCGAGGACCTCCACTTGTGGCTGACCTTGGTCAACTAGCGACCGTGGTGTTTATTCGCTTCGCAACGCCTCCGTCGGATTCACGGTGGTGGCCTTCCGTGCCGGGAGGTAGGCCGCCAACAGGGCAACCGCGACGACGAGGACGGCCACCGCTCCAAAGGTCGCCGGGTCCTGGGGCGCCACGTCGTACATGAAGGTGCTCGCAAGGCGCGTGAGCGCCGCCGCGGCCCCCAGGCCGGCCACCAGCCCGATAGCAACCGGCACGGCGGCGCTCCGGACCATGACGGAGAGGATGTGGCTGCCTTCCGCGCCGAGTGCCAGCCGGATGCCGATTTCGCGGCGTCGCTGATTCACGGCGTACGCCACGACGCCGAAGATGCCGACGGTCGCGAGGACGAGCGCCATGCCACCGAGAGCGGCCAGTAGGGTCGAGCCCATGCGCTGCGGCATGAGGAACTCCGCCATCCGGTTGTGCATCGTCGTGAGCTCGTCCAGCGCGAGGTTGGGATCGAGGGTGTGTACCGCGGTCCTCAGGGCTGAGAGCAACTGGGCGTCGTTGCCGGCGGTCTTGACGACGAAGGTGATGTTACCATCGAGGACCCGACTCGATGCCTGCAACATCGGGAAGTAGACGAAGGGTTCAGGGACCCCGTCTAATCCCCGCCCCACGTCCCGCGCCACGCCGACGACTTCCCACGCCGGGACATCGGGGCCCCCCACACGAATCGTCCGGCCCACGGGATTGGCCCCGGGCCACCACCGTTCGGCCATCGTCTGGTTGATGACAACCACCGGCGCCGCTCCCCGTCGATCGCCGGCGGTGAGGTCGCGACCCTCCTCCAGCCGGATTCCCATAGTGGCGAAGTACGCCGGGCCGACCATGTCGTATTCGATCCGGATTTCCTCGTCCGGTTGGGGCGTGTAACCGTCGATTACCGCGAAGAGCCCCATCCCCGATGCGGTGGGCGGTGGAAGGATCGAATAGCTCACGCTGGACACCCCGGGCAATATCTCCGCGCGTCGGGCGAATTCCTGAATGAACTGCAGGCTTTGCTCGGACGTGTACCGGTGCATGCCGAAATCGACCGAGAGCATGGCCATCGACCGAGTCGTGAATCCGGTGTCCGTCGCCAGTCCGTTGCGGAGACTGCGCACGAACAGGCCGGCGCCAATCAAGAGCACCACGGCCAAAACGGTCTGGGCGGTGAGGAGCGCGCTCCGCGCGCGCAACACGCCGCCACCGCCCGCCTCGTCGTCTTTGAGCGCCCCGGTGACAGACATCCGCCGGGCATGGAGTGCGGGGGCAAGTCCGAAGATCAATCCCGTGAGGATGGATGCCACCACGGTGAACCCCAGTACGCGTCCGTCCAGACGCAAGCCGAGGGAATCGACGGCGACGAATCCCGGCAGTGAAAATCCAGACAGCGCCGCGAAGGCGAGTTGGGCGACCCCCAGCCCGGCCATCGCCCCGAGGCCTGCCAGCAGGATGCTCTCCGTCAACAACTGGGCGGTCAGCCGCCCGTGCCCGGCGCCCAGGGCGAGCCGGACCGCGATCTCACGACGCCGGCTCCGCGCGCGGGCGAGCAACAGGTTGGCAACGTTCGCGCAAGCGATCAACAGCGTGGCGCCGACCACACTCATCAGGAGCAAGACGAATCGGGTCACGTCGGCACCGGCCGTAACGGGCAGCGTGATTCCGCTGACGGGTGCGGTGGTCACGTTGCGGGGCCCACGCTCGGCGGGAAATTCCTCGCGCATCTGTTCCGACAACACGTCGAAGTCGACGGCGATCTGTTGCGCCGTCACGCCCGGCCGGCGGCGGCCGATCAGCCCCCCGATCCAACGGGAACTGCGAATACTCAGGCGGTCGCGGCCCTGGTCTTGTCCGGTGGCGATCAGGTCGTACGAGGTGAAGGGAATCCACACTTCGGGTTCGGCGTTCAGCCGCGTGCCGCGGAACGGGCGCGGCGTCACGCCGACGATGGTGTACGGCGTGTCGTTCAGAAGAATCTCGCGACCGACGGCCCCGGGATCTCCACCGAAATGGTCCGACCAGAACCGGTAACTCAAGATGGCGACCTGTTCCGGCCTGCCGCGCTCGTCGTCACCCGGCACGATGAGTCTGCCGAGGAACGGTGCGACGCCCAGCAATCCAAAGTAATTGCCGCTCGTCAAGCTTCCCTGCACGATTCGGTTGCGATCGCCGACGACGAGTGACAGCTCGACGCCCGAGAATGCCGCCACGTCCAGCAACGTCCGGTTCCGGTCGCGGTAGTCGAGATAGTCGGGATACGAGGACGAGCAGTGGGTGAAGCCCCGTCGGCACGTCGTCCAGATGTCTACCAGTTCGTCCGGGTCCTGCACCGGAAGAGGCCGCAGCAACACCACATCCACCAGCGTGAAGATGGCCGTGTTGGCGCCGATGCCCAGGGCGAGGGTCACCAACACGACCAGGGTGAACACCGGGTTCTTGGCAAACGATCGAACGGCGTAGCGGACGTCCTGCAGCACCATGCCTCTGTTCCTCCTGTGAATGCGAAGCCAGAACGCGTCTTCCAAGGCACCGAGACAGCGCAGCGCGACGGCGAGTTGTGAGAGTGGGGCAGCCAGGCGACGCGGCGTCGTGCCGCCCGCTGCCAGCAGGGGATTTGCGGGGCCGCTCAACCGCCGTGGATGGCGCGCGTGGGCGATCTCCGCCTCCCACTCCCGACGCCAATCGACCCGCTCGTGGGCGGGCACGAGGAGGCTGATGACCCGGAGCAGCACCGTCGTCATCGGGTTTGATCCACCGTCTCTCGATGGCCCGGGACGGAGGCCAGGGCGGGGAACCGCTCCCGGGCTAGCTGCAGCATCGGCTCAGCGCTCTCGGTCAGCTCGTAGTACTTCCGGGGCGGGCGGTTCTCGGCCCGGGCGACGGCAATCGGTTCCCACTTCGAGCGCACCAGGTGGGCGTCCTCGAAACGGCGCAGGAGGGGGTAGACGGTTCCGCTGCGCAGGCCGGTGGCGTCGATGATATCGAAGCCGTGGCGGCATCCGCGGTCGAGGGCCTGCAACACCATCCCGGTGGCATAGGTCATACGGAGGGGTTTGGACATGTGCTGGGTCCACGTTTAGGCTATCTAAGTCTATATCTACATAGCTAGACTAACAAGAAGGCCGCCCGGTCGCAACCCGGACGGCCTCGAGGGGCGGGTACCTGCGCTTGGCTCAGCGCCGGCGGTCTGTTTTCAGCGAGTCGGCCAGGGTCTCGCCCACTGCCTGGAGGCCCTCGGCCATGCCCTCGGCGACGGCCTTCATCGACTCGCCCACCGCGTCGCCGATGGCCTCCCCCATCTTCTTGGTCAAGTCCCCCATGGTGCTGCCGAAGAGGCTCTTCATCATCTCGTCGGTGGTGGCGTCGAGGTCGACCTTCCAGCCGCCCTCCTCCCGGATCAGCACCGTCTCAAACGCCAGCTCCATTTCCTCCGATGCCACGGTGGTCTCCACGGTGGCGCGGTCGCCGTCGAGGGTCACATCACCCAAGGAGAACTCCCGCAGCGATTGGGATTCTCCGGGGTTGTTCATCGTCGCCTTGGCCCCGTCCGCGACGTAGGTCTTGGCGAGCTCGATGTCGCCCGCTTTGCTGGCGGTCCAGAATGCTTCGGCGACATCCCCGGGGCCGTTGGAGGATCCACAGCCCATTGCTAGAAGGGCTGCGGCGACGGCGTGAGTCAGACGAAATTTCATGGAAAGCGTCCTTTGCATGTAGTATTCACCTCTTCGGAAAACACTCCGAACATCACGGGGAGCGAGCGATCCAGGAGTACAATCAATTGCTCCCTACGGGTCACCGCAGCGGCCCACGTCACACTCTTGACGACAGGGCCCGTCGTTCGGCCCGGGATGTGGTGGACGTCAATCGCCGGGTGCGGAACGCAGGGTGGCCGATGATCGTTATCCTCGCGAGGGTTCGGAGGATGACCACGGAGCAAACATGGAGCAGCCCGCGTGACGGCTCACAGATGGAGTGGCGTGGCCGCGTTGGTGACCGCGGTGTTCTATTCATCAATACAGCGTCCCGTGGAGCTCCTCGACATCCGCCCGTACCTTCGACCCCAAA
This sequence comes from Gemmatimonadota bacterium, assembly GCA_039588255.1. Classification (GTDB taxonomy): domain Bacteria; phylum Gemmatimonadota; class Gemmatimonadetes; order Gemmatimonadales; family GWC2-71-9; genus B3T1B10. Next base: position 10,593 of record JBDHAF010000044.1, read on the forward strand.
AGTGACGCAGGCAACGCAAAGATGAATAAGGAAGCACTGACCAAGTTCCCGAGGGGCGTATTGAAGCTCCCAGTCGCCGTCCAGGCCTGGCTCGGTGTGCTCATGGTCGCCAACGCGATCGCGCCGCTGTTCTTTCTCGGGCACCGAGAGGCCCAGGTCACCCTCGTCATCTTCATGGTCTCCGCCGCGATGATGATGGCGCTTACCCACGTGGCGGGCTTCACGCGATTGCTGGGTCTCGGCCACATCCTCTGGATTCCCTTGCTCCTCTACCTGTGGAGCCGCATGGGCGGACACCCCGCGGATCAGCCCTTTGGGGCGTGGATCCGCATCGTCATGCTGCTCAACGCCGTGTCGTTGGTGATGGACGGGTGGGATGTGGTGCGGTATGTGCGGGGCGAACGGAGCGAGATCGTTCCGAGCTCACCCTAGTGCAGCCACCAGCGCCGGCACCTCCCCGAGGCCGCCGGCCCGCTGAAAGCTGTACCGGCTCATGACCTCCGCCGGCACATCCTCGTGGCGCCAGGTGGTGTCGTAGGGGACGTGGATGGCGTGGCCGCCGATCTCCAGGACGGGGAGGATGTCCGATCGGAGGGAGTCCCCGATCATGAGGAACCCGCCGGGCTCCACGCCGTGTTTTGCTTCGGGGGAATGATAGGTGGTGAGGAGCTTCTGGAATCGGCTCTTCGTGTCGAGGAAGAGCGGCTCGTTGTGCCAGAGGGTGTCGTCGGCGTCGAACGCGATGATATCGATCATGGGAGTCGAGGAGGCGCTGCCGCCTCCCCGCTTTCCTTATCCCGGTGCTGCAGCGCTACGCTAGTCTTCCCACTCGGCGCTTGGGAACTGAATCGTGATGCTCTGGATGTACTGGGGGTAGCGATCGGCGAGCCGGCCCAGAAAGGCGTGCATGAACTGCCACTCGAGCTTGGGGTTCCGCGGGTACTTCACGGAGCAGCTGATGACATTGCCGTCGCGGGTCCAGTTCATCCAGCCCTTATAGGTCACGTGGGTGATCTTCTTCCCACGGTTCTGTGCCGAAAACGTGCGAAGGTCGCCACTGCGCATCGCCCGGAGCAGTTCCTTATGAAGGTTGGCGTCTGCGTGCTCAACGATCTGTAAGGTGATCATTAGGGTATCCTCTCACCGTTGCAGTGAAGGTCGACCGACCTAATTCCTGGTCCACACGTTATTACTTCTGTCGGCATCTGGGAATACACCCTCGGCGTCGATCTCGACGCGGACCACTTCCGACGACGTAGGGACCGTGATGTCGGCGGCCCAACGTCCCTCGAGCCACCGATCGACCGGGATCTCTTCCTGCATCCGGCTGCCGTCGGCCAGCGTCAGCGTGAGCCGCACGGGCATGGGCACCAGGCCCATGTCAGTGATGACGATCTGGGTGCCGCTGTCGGTATTCGTGACGCTCGAGATCGCCTGGTCCAGTGTCCACGTCTCGTAATACCACGAGCGCCAGAACCAGTCGAGATCGCGCCCCGCGACCTGGTTGAACGCGTTGAAGAAGTCGTGGGGTTTAGGGTGCTTGTACGCCCAGTCGGCGATGTACTTGTGGTAGCCGCGCATGAACATCTCTTCACCCAAGAGGGCCCGGAGAACCACGAGCAACGTCGCCGGCTTGGAGTAGGACGCGACGCCTCGCGCTTGGTCGTTGTAGTGATAGTCGGTGCGGCGCATCATCTCGCCTTCGATGCCCATCAGGGCCGTTTGCACGTATCCCTCGCGGTCGTCGATGTTGTGATTCACCCCGGGGAAATACTCGGTGCGGGCCTGGTTCTCGTTGAACGAAGTGGTGCCCTCGTCCATCCAAGCGTGCCGCCGCTCGTCGATCCCGACGATCATGGGAACCCACATGTGGGCCAACTCGTGGGCGGTGACATTGTACAACGCGCTGTCACTTCGCCCCCGGTAATCGCCGATGAGCGTCATCATCGGGAATTCCATGCCACCGCCGATGATCCCGCCCCCCTCCACGCTGCTCATGTGCGGCCAGGGGTAGGAGAATCCCGTGAAGCGGGACAGGAAGTCAATGGAGTGTTGCACGTACTCGGCCGCTCGCTCCCAACTGGGCGCCGAGTTACGGTAGAAGGCGTCCATTCGCGCATAGTCGACGGCGCCATCTCCGTCGCGGTCGCCGACGGGCGTCCGGGTGGCATCCCACCGCGAAGCCAGCGTCGCCGAGAATGCGACATCGCGGAGGGTATCTGCCTGGAACCGCCACGTCAGCATCCCGTTGGTGCCGGGCAATGTTGCCTGGTTCGAGTGAAGGTCGTTCTCCGTGATGACGTTCACGACCCGGTCGCTGGTTTCTGCCGTCGCCAACCGTTGCAGTACGTGGGGGGGGAGAACCTCTTCCCGATTCACCAGTTCGCCCGAGCCCATCACGGTCCATCCTGCCGGCGCTTCGACCGTCAAATCGTAGCTCCCGTAGCCGGCGTAGAACTCGGAGGCGCCGAGATAGGGATCCAGTTGCCACCCGACAACGTCATCGAGCACGGCCACCTGCGGGTACCAGTACGCGATGAAGAAGAGGTCGTCGCGGCTCCACCCCATGCGGCCCATGCTCGCCTGTGGGACCGTGAACGCCCACTCGAGGTCGAGGGCCACTGAGTCGCCTTGCGCCAGCGGTTCCGGCAGCTGAATGAGCATGGTCGTCCCCTGGACCTGGTACGTGACGTTCTCCACCAAATCGAGTCCTCCCACCGCGACGCGGGTGAGCTCCACCCCACCGGTGATCTCGACGGTGCGATTCCGCACGGCTCCTTCGGCGTGGACGTTCTGGTGTAGGTGGAGCGCCAAGCCCGGTAGGGCGATCGGAGCCCGATTGTGGTGCACGATGTGCGCGCGACCCTCGATGCGCTTGGCGTCGGGAACGAGCGTTGCGTGCAGCTGGTAGTCGGTCCACTGCTGCCAGTAGTTCGGTCCGGGTTCGCCGGTCATGGTGCGCGTGCCCATTGCGACCGCCCGCTGGAACTCCGGAGCCGGTGTGGCCGGGTAGGGAATCGGCCGGGCCGGGCGCTCCGACTGTGCGGTGAGGTTTGACGGAAATCCTATGAAGATCGCCAATGCGACGATTGCGGAGCCACGAGTCATGGTAGATCTAGGTTGTAGAGGGTGGGGCGATGAGTGTAGGATCATTGTTCATAAGATACTACGTGGACGGTGCCCGGTTCCACCCAATCGCAACCTCGACCCACATTGCCCAGGTCATGTCGCTCCCGGTTGATGCAGACTTCATTCGCGAGATATTGGTCCGGCTCGTCCAGACCAATTCAGTCAACCCGATTCTCGATCCCGAGAGCCGTGGAGAAGGGGAAGTGGCCCGGTTGATCGCAGGCAGGCTCGATGCCATGGGCCTCGAGGTCGAGACACCCGAGCCGGAGCCGGGAAGGACAAGTGTGCTCGGGACGATGCGCGGAGGGGGCGGCGGCAGGTCGCTCATGCTGAACGCCCACATCGACACTGTTGGTGTCGAAGGGATGCGTGATCCCTTTTCCGGGACGATCGAAAACGGGCGTCTCTACGGCCGAGGGTCGTTCGACATGAAGGGTGCGATGGCCGCGTGCATCGGGGCGGTCAAGGCGTTGGTCGACGGCGGCGTGTCCTTGGCGGGAGACCTCGTGATCGCGGGCGTGGCGGACGAGGAGTACTCCAGCATCGGTACCACCGATGTCATTGGCCGGTGCAAGGTCGACGGTGCGATCGTCACGGAGCCCACGCAGCTCGGGCTGTGCTTGGCACACAAAGGATACGTCTGGCTGAAGGTGACGACTGCAGGCCGTGCCGCACACGGAAGCCGGTTCGAGGAAGGCGTGGACGCCAACCTCCGCATGGGTCGGGTCCTGTCGGAACTCGAACGCCTCGAAGAGAAACTCCGGACGGGACCGCCGCATCCATTGGTGGGGCCGCCCTCCCTTCACGCCGCCCTCCTTAGCGGCGGCACCGGCGTGAGCACCTATGCCGCCTCTAGCGAGCTCCACATCGAGCGGCGGACCATTCCAGGTGAGACGCCCGATCAGGTGTTGCAGGAGATCCAGGAGATAATCGATCGCTTGGAGGCGGAGGACGCGTCGTTCAGGGCGACGGTGGAGCGCTACTTCGCCCGGGATCCTTTCGAGGTCGGTCCGGACGCCGAGGTCGTGCGCGCCGTCGAACGGGGTGCGGCAAAGGTGTTGGGCCGGGTTCCACCGCACATGGGAGACACACCGTGGATGGACGCGGCACTGCTGGCCGCCGCCGGCGTCGAGACGGTGGTGATCGGTCCGAGTGGTACCGGCGCCCACGCGGCGGCGGAGTGGGTGGATCTGGAATCCGTGGTACAGCTGGCAGGTGTGCTTGCTGTGGCGGCCATCGAGTATTGCGGCCTACACTAACTGGGCATCACTCACCACCTCCACGAGGGCCGGTCCGTCGTAGGCGAGAGCCTTGGCGATCGCGTCGTCGAGCTGGTCCACCGCCGTCACGCGCACACCCATCGCACCGCACAGCTTGGCGTACTCCGCGAAGTCCGGGTTTACCAATGACGTCTGCCACACCTCCCACTCTCCGGCCCGCTGCTCCTTGGAGATCTTCCCCAGCTCGTTGTTGTTCAAGAGGACGTGGGTGATGTTCATCCCGTACTTCACCGCCGTGGTGAGCTCCCCCATGTACTGGCCGAATCCGCCGTCGCCGGTCACGCACACGGTGGGGCGGTTTGGTGCGGCCGCCCACGCGCCCATCGCCGCGGGGAATCCGAAGCCGATGGATCCCAGGTATCCGGACATCAATACCGACTGCTGCTTGCACTCGAAGTAGCGGCCGAAGGAGTACGTGTTGTTGCCCACGTCCACGGCGATCACGGCGTTCTCAGGCACGAGGCGCGTGAGCGAGTCGAACACCGCCGCGGCGTTGACTCCCTGGCCCCGGTCGTCCTTGCGGCGGCGGGCCTTTTCCGCCCGCCAGATCTTCCACCGGCTGGCCACGTCGTCGCGCTGGTCCGTCGCGTCGGTGTCGCCCAACTGGTCGGCGATCAACCGGCAGGTGACGGCGATCTCGCCCAGCACCGGCACGGTCACCGGATGGAACTTCCCCAGGGCCATGGGCTCGAAGTCGACCTGAATGGTGGGGATCTTGGGGGTGATCCCGGTGTGGTTGGAGAACGACGCGCCGAACACCACCAAGAGATCCGATTCGTTCATCAGCCAGCTCGCCACCGGCGTGCCGCTGCGACCGAGGACGCCGCCCGCCAGCGGGTGGGTGTCGGGGATCTGTCCCTTTCCTTTAAAGGTGGTGATCACCGGCGCGTTCAACCGTTCGGCGAGACCCACGATCCCCTCCATGTCGAACCGCGCCCCGTGTCCCACGATGATGACCGGTCGCCTGGCGGCGCGGAGCAACTTCAGGGCTTCGTCCAACGCCTCCTGTGGCGGCGCGACGCCGAGCCGGGGCATCCTCCCGTCGGGACTCGATGCCCGGGCCCCCTGGGCGGCGGGTTGCGTCTGCACTTCGTCGGGAAAGATGAGATGCGCCACGTCGCGCTCGAGGGTCGCGTGCTTGAGCGCGAGGGTCATCAGCTCTGCGTGCTTGCTCGTGGCGAGGACCGTCTGGCTCCAGGCCGATACGGAGTCGAACGCCGCCGCGAGATCCACTTCTTGAAACGCCCCCGGACCGAGCACCTGGGTATCCACCTGGCCGGTGAGGGCGAGGATGGGCGCCCGGTCCACCTTCGCGTCCCACAGTCCCGTGAGGAGGTTGGTTGCTCCGGGCCCCGCAATGGAGAAACATGCCGCCGGTTTCCCAGTCAGCTTGGAGTAGGCCGACGCGGCAAACGAGGCGGCGCCCTCGTGACGGATCCCGATGTAGCTGAGATTGCCGGCGGCCTCCTGACGCCGAAAGGCGTCGGCCAACCCCAGGTTGGAATGTCCTACCATCCCGAACACGTGGGTGACGCCCCAGTTCACCATCGTCTCCACCATCACGTCTGTCACGGTACGCGTGTGGGCGGCCTCCTCTTCCACGCCCACATATACGCCGTCGTCACGCACCTCGACGGGAAATGTGGCGACTCCGTCGTCGTATCCACCGGGGGGCTTGCCGTCCAACGGGCAGTAATCCCATCCGTGCCACGGGCAGCGGAGGTACCCGTTCTCGATGGATCCTTCGCCGAGGGGCCCGCCCTGGTGGGGACACCGGTTGTCCAGCGCCCCGTATTGCCCCTCGTGGTGGGTCATGGCCAGTTGCCGGTGGCCCGCCGTGACGGATTTCACCCTTCCCTCGGGGAGCTCGTCGGGTTCGAGGACCCGGTACCACTTCAGGTTGTTGCTGGTGTCCGATGACATTGCGCTGCTCTCCTGAGACGAAAAGACGGAGGGTGGTCTCTACTCCAAGGCAACCGCTCCTCCGTACCGCACTCCCGACAGGTACGCCATTTCCCGATCCCACGTGGTGAGATCGTCGATGGTGAATTGGTTCAGGTGCGTGTGTCCGCACGCCCTGGCCAACACCTTCATGAGGTCCACCGACGCGGCGAAGAAGCGAGCCAGGCGTTCGGCCGCGGCGTCCACCGGCAGCCGGGCCCGGAGATGGGGTTTCTGTGTGGCGATCCCCGCGGGGCAGTTGTTGGTGTGGCAGGCTCGCATCCCGAGACATCCGATGGCCTGGATTGCGGCGTTGGAGACGGCGATGCCGTCGGCACCGAGGGCGAGCGCCTTGGCGAAATCGCCCGGTGTGCGCAACCCACCCGTGATAATCAGGGTGATGTCTTTCCGGTCGCACGCATCGAGGTGCCGTCGTGCCCTGGCGAGTGCCGGGATGGTGGGCACGGAGATGTTGTCCCGGAAGATCAGTGGCGCCGCCCCCGTGCCGCCGCCCCGCCCGTCCAGGATGATGTAGTCGACCCCCACCTCGAGGGCGGCGTCGATGTCCTTCTCGATGTGCTGTGCCGAGAGCTTAAAGCCGATGGGGATCCCGCCGGTGGCGTCCCGGACCTCGGCGGCGAAGCCCCGAAAGTCGGAAGGCGTGGTCCAGTCCGGAAAGCGCGGCGGAGAGACCGCGGGCGTTCCGGGCTCCAGGCCACGCACCTCGGCGATCTTCCCCTGCACCTTTTGACCGGGGAGGTGTCCTCCCGTACCTGTCTTGGCGCCCTGTCCTCCCTTGAAGTGAAATGCCTGCACGCGGAGGAGCTTGTCCATCGAGAATCCGAACCGGGCGGAGGCCAACTCGTACATGTACCGTCCGTTCTCCGCCTGCTCCTCGGGGAGCATCCCGCCCTCTCCGGAGCAAATCCCCGTGCCCGCCTGTTCCGCTCCCCGGGCGAGGGCCACCTTGGCCTCTTCCGAGAGCGCTCCGAAGCTCATGTCGGACACGAAGAGGGGGATGTTCAGGGACAGGGGCTTCTTCGCGCCCGGCCCAATGACGAGGTCGGAAGCCACCTCCGTGTCCTCGAGCTGGGGGACCTTCCACAACTGGGCGGTGACCAGTTGGATGTCGTCCCACCTCGGGAGATCGGGGGCGGGAACGCCCATGGCGGCGACGGGACCGTGCCGGCCGTGGGCGAGCCCGGTGGCGGCGAGCTGCTGGATCAGTTTGTTGTGCGGTTCCTCCGGAGTGCCGTGGGGATCCTGATAGGCGCCCTGGTACGTGTCGCGGCGATAGGGCTGGGGATTGGCCAACTCCCACTCCGCGATCTCGTCCTCGTCGACCCACACGGCATCGTTCTCGATCCAGCTGGTGAATCGCTGCAGCCGCTCGTCGTTGTTGTATTCGCTCACGCCGGTGTCCACCCGGTAGTCCCATCCGTGGACGCCGCAGATGAGATTGGGGCCGTCGACGTGCCCGTCCGCCAGGAGGGCGCCCCGGTGGAGGCACCGTCCGTACAGGACCGATACCTCGTCTCCCTGGCGAATAACCACCAGGTCCACGTTGCCCACCAACGCGCCGGCGGGCTCCCGATCAGCGAGTTGGCTCCAGGTGGCGATCTTGATGCGCTGCATGTGTCTCCAAGGAGATGCTCCGGGAGAACGTAACATCCAGGTTGTTGAGTTCCCAAGGTCACATTTGACTTTGGGTCATCCCATTTTCATCTTTCGTTCGGTACTGGACATTCTCGATAGATCGAGTAGACACAACCACTTCCATTCCGTTCGCGAGCCGGAGGATTTCATGCCGAAGCGTCAGACGTGTCGCACTCTGCGCTATCCCTTGTTACTCCTGACGATGTCCGTCATGGTAGGCTGTGCTGACGGTACCCCGTCGACCGAGGGGACGGAGCAAGGCGGTCCGGCGACATCGGAGGAACTGCTGCTGGCCTCGGCGCTCGTCGCGCTTCCGCCGGCTGGTATCACGGCGGCGGATCTTCCCGATTCCGATTCCCCAGGGGCACAGCAGGTTGTGCAGTACTGCACGGCGTGTCATGCACTTCCGAGTCCCGCGAGTCACTCCGCCACCGATTGGCCGAGCGTGCTCCGGCGGATGTGGCTGCGGATCGAGCGCCTCGATCCCTCGTTCGAAGTGCCGGCTCCCAACGGTGGCGAGCGCATGGTGATGTCGGAATACTTGGTGGAGAATGCGCTGCGAGTCAGCCGGGCGAACTTGCCGTCCGGGGTGGGACGGAACCTCTTCGTGGCCAGGTGCGGTCGCTGCCATGAGCTGCCGGATCCCTCACAACACACACCGGACGACTGGGCTGGAGTGGTGCGCAGAATGCAGGGCCACATGGAGCCGATGCTCGGCGAGTTCATGAGCCAGGCCGACTCCCGGCAGATCACAGCGTACCTCCAGACCGCATCGCAGTAGCCCGCTGCGAGAAAATGACGCCGGAGGGAAGGGGAGACCCTTCCCTCTTTCTTTGCGTGGGGCACGGCGGATTGTATGGTGCCAGGCGGCATTGTAAGTGTTTAGCTGACAAACCGCCGTTTCGGGGTAGATTCGTGTGATGCCGACCCTGCATTCAACCGTTTGTCCGTTGGACTGCCCTGACACCTGTGCCCTGTCGGTAACGGTGGAGGACTCCCGCGTCACCAAGATCGCCGCCGGCGACAACCACCCCACCACGCAGGGCTTCATCTGCAGCAAGGTGTCCCGCTTCGACCGTCGGCTGTACCACGCCGATCGGCTGCTGTATCCCATGCGACGCGTCGGGCCGAAGGGTGAGGGGAGCTTCGAGCGGATCTCCTGGGATGACGCCATTGGTGAGATCAACGGCCGGTTTCGTGCAATAGTCGACGAATTTGGTGGGGAGGCCGTGCTGCCGTATCACTATGGTGGCTCCAACGGCATCCTTACTGACGGGTACCTGGACGCACTCTATTTCGCGCGCCTCGGGGCATCCCGCCTGCACAAGACGATCTGTGCCGTTCCCACCACCGAGGTCGCGCTGGGCATGTACGGCAAGATGCCCGGTGTCGCGTATCCGGATTATCCGAAAGCCGAGTGCATCGTTGTGTGGGGACAGAATCCGAAAGCATCGTCCATTCATCTCGTCCCGTTCCTGCACGAAGCCAAGCGCAACGGCGCGTTCATCGCGGTCATCGATCCGCGGCAGAATTTTTCGAACCGTGAAGTCGATCTCCATCTTCCCGTGCGTCCGGGCGCCGACCTGCCCCTGGCGTTGTCGATGATCAGATGGTGGATTCACGCCGGCCGACTCGACGGAGCGTTTCTCGACGCGCACGCCAAGAGCGCCGATGCGTTGCTGGCCCGGGCGGAGGAGTGGCCGCTGGCCCGTGCGTCGGAGGTGACGGGCGTGCTGGCATCGGACATCGAACGCCTGGCGGAGCGCTACGCGTCGTTGTCGCCCGCCGTCATGCGATGCGGATGGGGCATCGAGCGGAACCGCAACGGCGGTCAGGCGGTTGCCGCGGTCCTCGCCATGCCGGCGCTCCTGGGCAAGTTCGGCGTTCGGGGCGGCGGGTACACGATGAGCAGCAGCGGTGGGGTGCGGACGCAGATGCACGAGGCGCTGGGGAACCCGCGCTGGAAGACGCGCAGCATCAACATGTCCCATCTCGGTGCGGTACTGAACGGCCCGGCCGATCCCCCGGTGAAGGGACTGTTCGTGTACAACTGCAATCCTGTTGTGACCGTCCCGGATCAGAACGCGATCATACGCGGCCTGTGTCGAGAGGATCTCTTCACCGTCGTGTTCGATCAGGTGCGTACCGACTCGGCGACATACGCCGACATCGTACTGCCGGCGACCACGTTCCTGGAACACGAAGACATCAGGGTGTCGTACGGAGCGTACGTCGTTGGGGGTGTGACGCCGGTGATTCCACCGTGCGGAGAAGCCAGATCCAATGCGGAGGTCTTCGCGGCCCTGGGACGTGACATGGGTTGGGAGGACGACGCGTTTCGCGTCCAGCCGGGTGAGTACGTAGGACACGTGGCGCCGCACGTCCAACTGCCGGACCAACCCGCCGACGCGACCGCTCTCCGCGAAGGTGCTGCGCAGCGTTACGGGTTCGACGGGAGCGACCCAGTCCAGTTCGAGACCGTCAAGCCGCGCACGCGGGACGGCAAGATCGATCTCTCCCCTGCAACCCTCGGCCCGGACCCCTATGGGTTCGACCTTGTCGTCAGCACCGAGTATCCGTTGACGCTCATCACGCCGGCAACGCCGCGTATGGTGTCGAGCACGTTCGGCGAATTCAACTACGACGAGCTGGTGGTGACGCTCCATCCCGAAGATGCCGGCGCGCGAGGTATCGCCGACGGGAACGACGTCCGCGTTTTCAACGACCTGGGTGAGGTGGTGTGCCGGGCGGAGGTCCGTCCCACCGTGCGCCCGGGCGTCGCGTCCATGCCCAAAGGCGCCTGGCGCAAAAGCTCACGCAACGGTTTCACCTCCACGGCGCTGTGTCCCGACCACGTCAACGTGGTTGGGGGCGGTGCGTGTTACAACGACGCACGGGTTGAGATAACAAAGGTTGAGTGAGCGTCTCTACGACGATCGCCGCGCACGCTTCCAGGTAGAACGGGACGGGGTTGCCGCCCGGCTCCGGCGGGTGGCCAACGCCCGCCTGGGCGTCTTTGTCCTTGCTTTCGTGGTACTCCTCGCCGCCTTCGATTTCCCGGGCGCACGCGTGCTCCTCTTGGTGTCCGCGGCGGTTCTTCTCTGTGGATTCACGGCTCTGGTGGTCGTAAGCCGCCGCGCCCGGCGGGAACTGGGGCGTTTGGAGGCGATGGTCTTGGTCAACGAGGAGTCGGCTGCCCGTGTGGACCGGGATTGGGATCGACTGCCGCTTGTGCACGCTGCCACACCGGTGGCGGAAGATCACCCCTATGCCGAAGACCTGGATCTCATGGAGCGGGCGTCCCTCTTCCAGCTCCTGGGAACGGTCCGAACCGTTCCCGGGCGCGACACGCTGGCCGCCTGGCTCCTCACGCCGGCCCGGCCCGACGAGGTCGTGCTGCGGCAGCAGGCGGTTGGCGAGCTGGCTCCTCTCCTCGAGTTTCGCCAAGGGTACGAGGCGAAGGGTTTGGACGCGGGACGCATCTCACCGAGGCGCCTGCAAGGGTTTTTGAAGTGGGCGGAGTCACAAGACACACCGGTCCATCCGCCGTGGCTCGTGCCGTGGTGTCGGGTGCTCGGGCCGGTGCTGGGCGCCGCAGCGGTATGGCTCTTCGCGGCATGGCTCGGGGGCAACACGCTGGGCGTGTTGTGGATTGTGCCCATCCTCGCCAACGCGATGCTCGTGTACGCGTATCACGAGCGGATTCACGCCACCTTCGATGCCCTCGCTGCCTCCGAGGCGGCTTTTGCCCGGTACGGCGAGATGCTCGCCATGCTCGAAGGACAGCGGTTCACGTGTAGCGAGCTGCGGAGGATCGACGCGACAGTGCAGGAGGGAGGTGTTGCCGCGCACGAAGCTCTGCGGCGCCTCCACCGCTTGACCCACCTCTCGGAGCTGCG
>JBDHAF010000045.1:0-23315 GCA_039588255.1 Gemmatimonadota bacterium
ATCCATGATTAGCGAAATCATTGCATGGTCGCTGCGGAACCGCTTCCTCGTACTGTTGGTCACGGGTATCGTGGTGGGCGGTGGTGTACTGTCCATGCTGCAAACCCCCGTCGATGCCATTCCCGATCTGTCCGACGTCCAAGTCATCGTCCAGACCAATTTCAAGGAGCAAGCGCCGCAGATCGTTGAAGACCAGGTCACCTATCCCATCGCGTCCGAGATGTTGAAAGTCCCCGGCGCTCGGGTCGTACGGGGATACTCGTTCTTCGGATTGAGCCTGGTGTACGTGATTTTCGAGGACGGGACGGACATCTACTGGGCCCGCTCGCGCGTGTTGGAGTATATGAGCGGCCTCCGACCCAACCTTCCCGCGGGCCGTCGATCCGACGCTGGGGCCCGATGCCACCGGTGTGGGGTGGGTGTTCCAGTACACGCTCGAGTCCGACAGTCTCGATCTGGCCGAGCTGCGCACGCTGCAGGATTGGTACATCCGGTACCAGCTCACCGCAGTACCCGGAGTCTCAGAGGTCGCCTCCGTCGGAGGGTTCACAAAGCAGTACCAGGTGGAGGTCGACCCCGAGAGGCTCCGGGCCTTCAACATTCCGGTGACGCGGGTGGCGCAGGCGATCGGCGCCCACAACGTGGATATCGGGGCACGGGTTCTCGAGATGGGCGGCCGCGAGTACATGATTCGCGGTTTGGGCTACCTCGAGGGTATCGACGACATCAAAAACGTGGCGGTGGGAGCGACTCCCAGCGGGACGCCGATCCGCGTGGCGGATGTCGCCACTGTACAGATCGGTCCGGCGCCTCGCCGCGGCGCCGCCGATCTGGACGGCAAGGGGGAAGTGGTTGCCGGCATCGTGGTGATGCGGTTCGGGTCCGATGCCTTGAATACGATCGAGGCTGTCAAGGACCGGTTGGAAGAAGTACGGCGTGGATTGCCGGCGGGCGTACGCCTTCGCACGGTGTATGACCGCAGCGATCTCATCCATGAGGCCATCAGCACCCTTCGCGAAAAGCTCGTCGAGGAATCCCTCATCGTTGCGGCAGTGGCCGTGCTCTTCCTGCTGCACGTGCGATCGGCTCTGGTGGCGATCGTCACGCTCCCCCTTGGGATCCTGATATCGTTCATCGTGATGCGGGCCATCGGCGTCAACGCCAACATCATGAGCTTGGGCGGCATCGCCATCGCCATCGGCGCCATGGTAGACGGGGCCATTGTCATGATCGAGAACATGCACAAGCATCTCGAACGGGACGAGGGAAGATCGGACCGATGGGACATCGTCCTCAAGAGTGCCAAGCAGGTTGGGCCGCCGTTGTTCTTCTCGCTCCTCATCATCACGTTCAGCTTCCTCCCGGTATTTGCCCTGGAGCAGCAGGAAGGCCGGCTCTTCAAGCCGCTGGCGTTGCAGGAAGGCCGGCTCTTCAAGCCGCTGGCGTTCACCAAAACCTTCGCCATGGCCGGCTCAGCACTGTTGTCGATCACATTGGTGCCCGTCCTCATGGGATACCTGATTCGTGGAACTATCAAGAAGGAGAAGGCAAATCCCATCAACCGACTATTGCGATGGGGATACCAGCCCGTTATCGGCTTTGTCACGAGATTTCCGTGGGTGGTCTTGGGGGGGGCAGTCGTTGTTCTTGCGGCAACCGTGATACCCTGGCAACGGCTGGGTTCGGAATTCATGCCACCGTTACACGAGGGTTCGGTGCTCTTCATGCCGACGACGATACCAGGGGCTTCCATCGGACAGGCGCGGGAGATCCTACGGTACCAGGACAGTGTTTTGGCGTCGTTCCCCGAAGTTGATGTGGTATTCGGCAAGGCGGGACGCGCAAATACGGCAACCGATCCGGCACCGCTGGACATGTTCGAAACGACGATCACGCTCAAGCCCAAACACGAGTGGCGAGCGGGGATGACGTACAATCAACTGATCGCCCAGATGGACGACGCCGTGCGATTGCCGGGTGTCACCAACGCTTGGACGATGCCCATCAAGGGACGTATCGACATGCTGGCCACGGGGATCAGAACTCCGGTGGGCATCAAGATCTTCGGCCCCGATCTGGATACGCTGCAAATGTTGGGCATGCGCGTAGAGCGCATCATGCAGCAGATACCCGGAACCCGGAGTTCTTTTGCCGAGCGCGGCGTGTCGGGATACTACGTCGACATAGACATCGATCGGGCCGAAGCGGCGCGGTACGGATTGAACGTCGGGGACGTGCATCAGGCCATCCAAGCCACCGTTGGGGGACTGAGCGCGGCGGTGACTGTCGAGGGGCGGGAGCGCTATGCCGTCAACGTTCGATATCCGCGAGAATTGCGTGACGATATTGACAAGCTCCGCGAGGTACTGATTCCCACGATGGGAGGAGCGCAAATCCCGCTGGGGCAAGTCGCCACCGTGGAAGCCGTGCAGGGGCCCATGGCGGTCAAGACGGAGAACGCTTTTCCCGTGACTACAGTGTTCGTGGACATCGGCGAGCGGGACGTGGGAGGCTACGTTCGGGAGGCGCAGCAGGTGGTCGCCCGGCAACTCTCTCTGCCGCTAGGATACACGCTCACATGGAGTGGGCAATACGAATTCATGCAACGCGTCGCGCAGAAGCTGCGGGTTGTGATTCCGATTACCCTGGCAATCATCTTCTTCCTGCTGTTTCTCAACTTCCGCTCGGTGGCGGAGTCGCTCATCGTCATGATCGCCCTGCCGTTTTCGATGGTGGGCGGTGTGTGGTTCCTGTGGCTGTTGGGGTACAACACCAGCGTGGCGGTGTGGGTTGGTTTCATCGCGCTGGCAGGGGTTGCGGCGGAAACCGGCGTGGTGATGGTGATCTATCTTGACGAGGCGTTCGAACGTGGGAGGCTCGAGGGGCGGATGGTCACCCGGAAGGATGTCAGTGACGCCGTGCGAGACGGGGCCCTCGAGCGGTTGCGGCCAGTGGTCATGACGGTGACAGCCATCATTGCCGGCTTGGCTCCGATTCTGTGGAGTGCCGGCGCCGGGGCAGACGTCATGAAGCGGGTGGCGGCGCCCATGGTGGGTGGCATGATCACGGCGACCGTTCTTACCTTGGTGGTGATCCCGGCGATCTACCAGCTCTGGCGTGGGGCGCAGGTGGCTCGCCGTCCAGGTGAGACAGCGAACCTCGAACGGAGCGAACATCTGGCGCTGGCGAGCGAGCCTTGAACCGGAGCATATTCCCTACGGCCGCGTGGCCCACACAGTTCAGGACGGCGACGAAACCCATGAGTGTACAGTGAACGGCGAAGGGCTGGCATTCACCTACCTGGCGATCGGCAGGTGGCTCGCATATCTGTGCGGCCTCTCCCTCGTTGGCGCTGCGAGCTTCCGGTTCGTCGTGCTCTCCGCGTTGCAGCGACGGGAGGATGGTGATGCGCATTGGCTCAAAGCCGCCGAGCGCCGAGCCGCGACGATTGGGATCACTGCGGCGGCGGTGTTGGTCGCGGTGAACCTGTGGAGGCTCTACGCGCAGACGTACTCGGTTTTCGGATTGGACGAAACGGTCAGCTGGAGTGTCATTCGGATTGTCCGGGCGGACACCCAGTGGGGGGCTGGCTGGACAATGCAGTTTGCCGCGGCGGTGTTCGCGGTCTTGGCCTGCGTCGGCGCCAGAGTGCGCCCGCGGATCGGCTGGGTGCTCGCTGCAATTGGTGCGTTTGGCGTCGGGGCATCGCAGCCGCTCACGGGCCACGCCGTGTCCCAGGCGTCACCGATGTGGGGCAGCGTCGCGCTCCAGGTCGGCCACGTGTTGGGGGCGGGCATTTGGCTCGGCACCCTGTTCGTGCTCTTTACAGTCGGCCTGTTCGCCGGAGACACGGATCCCAAGCACAGTCCTCGCGTCGCCGCCATGGTACAGGCGTTTTCGCCGGTGGCGTTACTGGGAGGCGGAATCCTGGCCGTCACCGGTTTGGTCACGGCGGTGCTCTATTTGGAGGCGGTCCGGGACCTGTGGCAAAACGCGTACGGTCTGACGTTGCTCTTCAAGATCTTGCTTGTCGGGGGCGTGGCGGGCGTTGGCGCCTACAACTGGCGTAAGGTGAAACCGACGCTCGGAGCCGCAGCGGGATGGCGTCGCCTGAGGCGTTCGGCGAGCCTCGAGTTGACTCTCGCCGGGCTCGTCCTGGCAGTGACGGCGGTGTTGGTCGCGCTGGCCCTAGAGTAGCCGCCGATCCACTATCATCGTGGGCCACCAAGATGGACGCGGCACGTGTGGTGCCGCGCCCCTGGTGGCTTGTCGTCGGATGGCGGGATGCGCCTATTGGGATTCGCGACGCAGGTATTCGTACAGTGCTACCGCTTCTTCCTCGGTCACTCCCAGGGGTAGCATCGGACTGCCGTACTCCGCCAAGAGCTCCTTGGCCGTGTCGTCATCGCGGAGCATGGAATCCGGCTTGATGACCATGCCGACGAACCATTCGAACGCGCGTCGCTCGGTCACACCGCTGAGGTCCGGGCCGACCGACCGTCCCCCGCCCACCGTGTGGCATCCCACACAGGCCTTGGTCTGGAACAGTGACTCGCCTCGACCGGCCATTTCGGCGTTGATCTCTCCGCTCGGTTCCATCACCGCCGCTTCGGTGGCGGGAGCCGCTTCGGCCGCCGGTTGAGCTGCTGGCTCCTCGGAATCTCCACCGGAGCAGGCTCCGACGAGGGCCACGACCGCCATGAGAGACAGGATGTGGGTTTTTGTCATTCGCTTCTTCTCCCGGCGAGTAGCGGGCACCAGTCCCGTTTCCTCAACCCAACTCTGACTGTGGTGAAGTCGTGCTCTAAAGGGTCCCGAATAGTGTATGCGTTCGTGCCGAAATGGCGAGGGGTGGGCTACGAAGAAATCTTCACGCTCTTGGAGGACCTCAACTGCACCGGCGGTGCCTGAACGAGGGCCCCGGCTGACAATGGGAGGTGCATGGTGACGTTGAGGCCACCCATCTCACTTCGCGCGGCGGCGACCGACCCGTCGTGTGCTTCCGCCACCGCGGCGGCGATGGTCAGGCCGAGCCCCGGCCCGCTGCCACGCGTCCGCGCCGGGTCTGCCTGCCAAAACCGATCGAACAGGTGGGGGAGGGCCTCTTCGGGGATTCCGGGTCCGTCGTCTTCGATCGCCAGCACGAATTGGTCGGAGCTGCAGTCGGCCGTGGCCCGCACGTGGGTTCCGGGCGGCGTGTGCTTGACGGAGTTGTCGAGGAGCTGATCAACGACGATGCGAAACAGCTTGGAGTCCGCCAGCACGCTGGGTGTCTCGCAGCACGGCGAGAACTCGAACGTGTGCGAGGGAGCGGTCACACGGGCCTGGGCAACACACTGTTCCACGATGTCGCACACCTGCACGGGAATCGGGTCCGCCTGGTGTTCCCCGGCCTCCAGCCGGGCGAGCAACAGCAAGGACTCGTCGATATCACTCAGATGTTCCGCCTCTTCGAGACAGCTCTGGAGGACCATGCGGTACTCTTCCGCAGTCCTGCTACCACGGAGGGCGATCTCGAGCTCTCCCTGCATGGCGGTAATCGGCGTCCGCAGCTCGTGGCCGACGTCGGCGATGATGCGCCGCTGGGCCGCGAGGGCCCTGTCGAGTCGCTCGAGCATGGAGTTGAGCACGCCTACGAGACCGTGGAACTCCACGGTGTCCGCGTGAGCTGATATCCGTTTGCCCAAGGTACCGGCGTGGATGGCCTTGGCGCGGTCCGTGATCAAAGCGACGGGCGCGACGGCCGATTTGGCCAGCCACCCGGCGCCCACCGCCGTCCCGGCGGTTGCCAGGATCACGATACCGAAGATGAAGAGAAAAATGCCACGATCGGTTCTCGCGAGGGGACTGAGAGATGCCGAGACCTGTAGCACCGCGAAACCGGGGTGGCTTCCCGCCGGCGTGCGGGAATACAGCGAACGGATTTGGCCGTTGGCCCACCGTTCGGTCGCCCACGCCCGCCCACCGTTCAACGCTTGGAGGAACGCTGCGCTGTCGAGGGGCAACCCGGCGGCCAGCGGCGTGTTGCGTACGACGATCTGCCCGCTGGCTTCGCGGATCACCACAAACCGATTGATACCTTCCACGAAAGCCGCGACATCGTTCTGGTATGGACTCACGGCCACCGACCGCCCGAGCGCCAGAACGTCAGACTCCAGCTCGAGTGCGGAGAGGAGGGACTGGTCCGTCAGGCGGCTCAGGGTCCGCCTAACCCCGACGAACGCCCCCATGCCAATGAGCATGAGGGCGACGAACATGGTGATGGAAAACCGCACGCTGAGGGTGCGGCGCAGCGAGTACATGTTAGGCCGGAGCAGTCTCCAACCGCTTCAAGCAGAAGCCCACCCCGCGGACCGTCTGAATCAGACCGTCGCACCCGGCTTCGCGAAGTTTGCGGCGGAGGTTTCCGACGTGCACGTCCACGACATTGCTTCCCGGATCGAAGTGCATGTCCCACACCTTCTCGAGCAGCTCCGTCCGGCGAACGACCTCTTCAGGATGGAGCAGGAAATGCTCGAGTAGGTTGAACTCGCGGGGGGTGATATCGAGGAGCACCCCGTTGGCGCGGGCCTGATGCTTGAGTCGATCCAACTCGAGGGGCCCGTACGACAGCCGCTCCAAGCGCGCGGCCCCGCCCCGGCGAAGCAGGGCGCGGATCCGAGCCAGCAGCTCGTCGAACTTGAAGGGCTTGGTCAGATAGTCGTCGGCGCCGGCGTTGAGACCGCGGACGACGTCTTCCGTGGCGTCTCTGGCTGTGAGCATGAGGATCGGCGTGTGCCGTCCCTCACGGCGCAACTCCGTGGCTACCTGAATACCGTTCTTCTTGGGCAGCATGAGGTCGAGTAGGATGGCGTCGTACTCGTTGACGTGGGCGAGCATCGTTGCCTCGTCTCCGTCTCGAGCCACGTCCACCGCATAGCCTTCCTCACGAAGGCCCAATTCGATAAAGCCTGCGACCTTACGGTCGTCCTCCACTACGAGAATTTTCATAATCTCACGATAGACCGAGGATTCACACGCGGTAGAATATCAATTCTCAAATTATCCTTAATTGAAGTGATCATGAAGGCATCTTTAAACATCGGTTCTTGATGTTTCAACCTGCAACCTTTTTCTTTGGCGCCGAGATTTGAACGTGGCTAACTTACGGGCGTTGTTGAGGTTGCCGGACGATCACCTGGAAGAGGAATCCCCCCAAGGCACGTCGTCGGTCCCGGGAGCGAGAGGAAAGTCCAGTGGGGCAGCAGCTGGAAGACACACCACCGAATATCGAGTCCTTCACCACGGGCCTCCTTCAGATCGCCGCCGATCCCGAGACGTCGTTCGAGCGGAAGGTGCAGGATCTCCTTCAGATGGGGTGCGAGCGTTTCGCCCTCGAGATCGGCATCCTGGCCGAGATCGAGGGGAATAAGTACACCATCCGGCAGGTGAGTTCACCCGACGACTCCCTGAAACCCGGCCAGTCCTTCGACCTCTCCGAAACCTACTGTGAGCAGACCGTTGCCGCGGACGGTCCCATCGGATTCGGCGGCGTGCTGAATACGGGGCGCCAACGGCATCCGGCTTACGCGTCCTTTGGGCTGGAGGCCTATCTCGGAGTTCCGGTGCGGATAGATGGTCGCGCATACGGGACGCTGAATTTCTCCAGTCGCAGCGCACGGGCTGACGAATTCTCCCAGCAGGAGTTCACGCTCATTCGGCTGATGGGGCTCTGGGTGGCGCACGAGCTGGCGCGACAGCGCACCGAGCAGGCGCTGCGCCGGAAGGATCGGTCGCTCGAACGGCTCCTCGAGGCGTCCAAGCGTATGCATACCGATCTCTCACTCGATCGGGTGCTCCGTCACGTCACCGACAGTGCCATTCAGCTTCTGGGCTGTCGCTACGCGGCGTTGGGCGTCTTGAATCCGGAGGGAAAGGGGCTGTCGGAGTTCGAATCCAGCGGCATGTCGCCGGAGGTACGGCGACACATCACCTCGCTGCCGGTAGGAAAGGGATTGCTGGGATTGGTGATCGAAGAACCTCGGCCGCACCGCGTGCCCGAAGTCTTAAAGCATCCCAAATCCGTCGGATTTCCCGAGCACCATCCGGAGATGAAGTCGTTTCTCGGTGTGCCGATTCTCGGCGCTGACGGACCCATCGGAAACCTCTACTGCACAGACAAGCTCACGGCCGATGAATTCAGCGCCGAAGATGAGGAAATCGCTCAGGGGCTGGCGGCCGAGGCGGCGATCGCGATCGAGAACGCCCGGCTCGTCACCAAATTGCGGACGTTGCAGGTGACGCGGAATCGGTTTTACGCGATGGTGAACCACGAGCTGCGGAACGCATTGACCGGCGTGTACGGATGGGCGGAGCTCTTGCTCCGGAAGTCGGGTGAGGACCCGCCGCGCCCGGTGGTGGAGACGTTCGAATCTGCGGAGTACGCTCTCGAGCTGCTCAACGACCTTCTCGACTTGAGCCGTTTCGACGCTAGCCGAATCGAACCGGAAGTCATCGAGGCGGACGCGTTCGAAATCGTGCAAGAGGCGGTGGCGACGGTGCAGCCTTCAGCCCGGGACGCGGGTGTGGAGATCGAGATCGTGGGCCATCGGCACATGCCGTGTCGCACCGATCCGAAGCGTGTGCGCCAGATCATCATCAACCTCCTGCGAAACGCCGTCCGGCACAGCGGCGACGATTCCGTCACGGTCGAGATGGACGGGGGAGACTCGCAGCTGGTCTTCGCCGTGGTGGATCAGGGTGAGGGGATCAGTCCGGAGCAGCAGGAAATCATCTTCGACGCGTTTGCCCGAGCGGACTCGAAGGTGGGTGGAGGAACTGGTCTCGGGCTCACCCTGTCCCGCCGGTTGGCTGTGATGTTGGGTGGAAACATCACCGTGAAGAGCAAGCTGGACCAGGGCGCCCGGTTTACCGTCACCATCGTCCGTTATCTGTCGTAGTAGCTACGCCTTCGACGCGGAGTGGTAGGGCTCGACGAGTTGGGCGGCCGGTGCGGAGGCCAAGGGCACGATCAAGAGAGACGTGGGCAGGTCGTTGAGCAGTGCCTCGGTCGTGCTCCCCAGGACGCGGCTCTGAATCCAGCCTTTCCCGTGCGACCCCACGATGAGCAGATCCGCGCCCCAGTCCCTGACTTCCTGGGCGATGGATGGGAGGATGTGGCCCTGACGGACCACGCGGTCGGCGGCCGGCAGTGTCACACTTTGCCACACGGATTCGTCGAGAATCTCCTCCGACAGCGCTAGGAACCCCCCCTGGCTGAGTCCCAGCGGGTGCTCCGTGCCCGACGGCAACAACTCCACCACGTGCATGACCCGTAGGGAGGCGTCGAGGAGCCGGGCGTATTGTTCCGCCACTCGCACGGCAAAAGGGGCGCCCTCGGAAAAATCAACGGCTACGAGAATGCGGTTGATGGATGACGAGGCGTTCCCGGTGACGAGGACGGTCGCGTCCATCGCGTGGAGGAGGTGGAGTGCCGTTCCGCCACCGAGCCACCGACCAAGCGCCTTGTGGTGCTTGCCGCCCACAACGATCAATCCAGCATCTACGCTTCTCGCCTTGCGCTCGAGGACCGTCGCCGCACGCCCGATCTGCACATCCAAGGTGTCGGGAGCGGTGGCGAGCAAGCTCTCGTTCAACAGGGCACCGATTCGGGAACGGGCAGCGGCCACCATCTGCTGGTCGAGGTGGGACAGATCCTCTAGTGGGGACGGGGCGGAGCGGGTCGCCGCCATGTGGGATATGTGCTTGATCGCCCGCCAGAGGTCCTTGGTGGCGTGAACGAGGTGAACCTCTACCCCCGAGGCTTCCGCGAGATCGCACGCGAGGGCGGCTGCATGGATGGACTCCTGGGATCCGTCCACACCTGCAACGATCGATTTCCACAGCATCGCTCACCTCTTGCTGAGTGCGTCTCGCGCAAGGGTCCATCAAAATATTGGGTGACTCGAGTGAGAACAAACTAAAGAGCACCTCAAGGTTCACTTACGAAATCACGGAAGTGCCGTACAGGTGGATCGTCAGGGAATCGTGAACTGTTAGTGAGGGTTCACGTGTCTTCCTTCAACAACAGTTCAAGCTGTCTTCAGTGGGAATACCCCACCTTGGTGCTGTTGACGCTCCTACCGTTCGACTCCACGCGTCAACGGGTTGGTGAGAGGGGATGAAGTGAGAAGGCACGAGGAACTCTGGTTTCCTTACAAAAATCCAGTTCCTGTTCATAAAACAAATCCTTGCACTTCTCACTTCATCTCTGCCCGCCTCGCGGCGTGCTAGAACGCTCTGAATCCCGCCGCTCCGAACCGCTCCATGCCGACATGATCTAGTCGTGCCCTCAGTTGCTCGAACCGGCTCCCGATCGTTCCACGGCTCCCTCGAGTGCCCGTTCGAGACGGGCACGGACCTCTTCGGCCAGTGGTGCCAGGTCCTCGTTGGCGGCAATGCCCAACTGGGTGACGGGGTCGATGGCCGAGATGTTGGTGGTAGCGGGAGTGTCACCGGAATACACGACGACGTTACATGGGAGCAGCAATCCGATGTCGGGCTCCTCAGTGAGCGCTCGATGCGCCAGGGGGGGATTGCAGGCCCCGAGGATGACGTACGGCCGAAAGTCGACGTCCAGTTTCTTTTTGAGCGTCGCCCGGACGTCG
Source organism: Gemmatimonadota bacterium (assembly GCA_039588255.1). Classification (GTDB taxonomy): domain Bacteria; phylum Gemmatimonadota; class Gemmatimonadetes; order Gemmatimonadales; family GWC2-71-9; genus B3T1B10. The sequence continues at coordinate 10,647 of JBDHAF010000045.1, forward strand.
ATTTCCGTCAGGACGCCGAATCCTTCCTTGGCCAATTCCTCGCGCATTAGCTCGACCGCCGTTTCATACGGCAGCGTAGTCTGAACGTTGAGACCGTACGGCGTGTTTTGCTCGATGTTGCCTTTCATGCTGTTCCTCGTGCGGCGTGGTTCGCGAGTTCGGTGCTATGTCCAAAGATGAGCATGGATCACCATGTTCCAACTCGGAGTGAGGCAACAGTGAAGAATTGTTCACTTTCCACTCACCGGTGGTTTACACCTTGAACCGCACATTCTCGAGGTCGGAGTGCGGCTCGTTACCAGGTGGCGACAACATGTCAACGACCACGATTCTCCTTCCACTCGACGGTTCCCGGTTTGGTGAACTTGCCGCTCCTGCGGCGATGAGTCTTGCGCAGCGGCTAGAGGCTCAGATCGAACTCGTCTCGGTGTTCGAGGATGTGTCGGTGCTCGCGGGATCCGAAGAAACCGCAGACAAGTTCAAGGAGTGGCTCCAGGAGTATTTGGAAGAGCTAGGCACGCGAATCACCAAGCTATCGGGCGTGCCAACCACGCGAACGATCATCGACGGATCTCCTGCAGACCGGCTCACCGAGTATGCACAGCGGACGCAAGTCGAGATGATTGTCATGTCCACGCATGGCCGCGGGCCGGTGAGTAGGGCGTGGATGGGGAGTGTGGCCGACCGGGTCGTGCGTCACGTCGACGTGCCGGTGATCTTGATCCGTGCCGAAAAGGACGTCGCTGTCGATCTGAAACGGGAGTATGCGTTCGAGCAGATTCTCGTTGCCTTGGACGGATCGGCGAGGGCGGAAAAGAGCCTCGAGTTGACGACGCGGATAGCCAGAGTCACCAAGGCAACGGTGACGTTGTTGCAGGCGGTCGAGCCACCCGTTCCGTTCTCGTCACCGTATCTCCCCCACGCGGTCGAAGACACCCAGGCAGCGCTCGAAGATGGGCGAGAAGCATCGCTGACCTACCTCGATGAGGTGAAAGCCCGGCTAGAAGGTCAGGGGGTCCGCGTGGAAACGGAGACGCTGTTGGGTGCACACCCTGCACCCGGAATCCTCCGCTACGCCGAGGAGCATCCGGTAGACTTGATTGCGGTGGCCACCCACGGACGAGGAGGGCTCCCACGCCTGGTCCTCGGGAGTGTTGCCGACAAGGTTCTGCGTGCCGCCACCATCCCCATCCTTGTGGTCCGCCCCGCAACGGCCAAGCGTTCCGCCAAGGAATCTGTCGAGGAAACCTCGTCAGGAGCGACTTCAGGCATTACATAGCGAAGTATCCAATTGGACGAGAGGCCAACCATGACTCGCAGCCGCAAGGGTAGAGGTCGGTCAGGAACCGCTGCGTCCACCAGGCGGACGCCTTGGACCGAAGACGAGCAGCTCCTCCAAGCCCCCCCACCGTTGGGCCCCAAGGACTATATGCTCGGGGAGCCGTGGCGCGTGATGCGCATCATGGGAGAGTTCGTTGAAGGTTTCGAGGGGTTGTCGGACGTCACCCGCGCTGTTGCCATGTTCGGCTCACACTGCCTGCCAGAGGACAGTCCGTGGTATGATCTTGCGAGAGAGACCGCCAACCAGTTTGCCAGGGCGGAGTGGACCGTCCTGACGGGTGGTGGCCCGGGGATCATGGAAGCGGCGAACCGTGGTGCCGCCGAGGGAGGTGCGCTGTCGGTCGGCCTGAACATCGAATTGCCCAACCAAAAGGAGGCGGAGAACCGGTACGCCACCCGGGCGCTCAACTTCCGATACTTCTTCGTTCGGAAGACCATGCTCGTCAAGTACTCGTCGGCGTTCGTGTTCTTTCCCGGGGGGTATGGAACTCTCGACGAGCTCTTCGAGGCATTGACGCTCATCCAAACTGAGAAGATCCAGGACTTCCCGGTGGTCTTGATAGGCGCCGAGTTCTGGAACGGCCTGATCGAGTGGATGCGCGAATCGATGGTCGGTGGAGCTACTCTCGATCCGACCGACCTGGACATGTTTCAAATCACGGACGATCCGGAGAAGGCCATCGATTACGTGACCCGCAAGTTGTTGGGCGAAATCGTCTCGGGCTAACCCCGCAATCTCTTCATCCCGTCCAGGGCGCAACGAGAGCGCCGACGGCGTACGACACCGTCGCGGCCAGAATGCCAATCGTGAGCATCTCGACGCCGTTCTTGAGCCAGCCCCCGTCGCTCACGGTCGCCCGTAAGGCCCCCACGACGAACAACGCCACCAGCGTAAGTGCTACTGCCATCCGGAACGAAGCATCCCCGAGATCGATCACATAGGTCAGGAGGGGAATGGCGCCGGCCACGACGAAGGCCGCGAACGTCACCGCACCGTGTCGCACGGGGAACGGCTCCGCCAACCCGAGGCCGTCCGCACGCCGAATGGATTCGACTGACTTGATGGAGAGGAAGTTGCTCGCGCCCATGGAAAACCCGTCCGCGAGGAGATTGGCCATGCCGAGAATGAGAACGATTCGCGGATGGAGTGCGGCGCCCGTGACCGCTGTGACGATGGCAAAGGTCGTGATAATGCCGTCGTTGGCGCCGTACACGAGGTCCTTCATGTAGTGCTTGAGCAACCCCCGCGCCTCGCGCGGTTCGTGATGCAGTCTGTGGTCCATCGGGCTATCCTATCCTTGGTTGGGAGGGGCGGCGCTCCCATGGCCGCGGTTCGGCATCGAATATTGGAGTTCTCTGGGCAACGGGCAACTGCGAGGATCACCTAATGGCAGCAGCGACCTTGGCCGGCAGAGTGTGCTTGGTTACGGGCGGGACGTCAGGCATTGGGAAGGCCACCGCGCTCGGGCTCGCCGAGCTTGGAGCCAACGTGATTGTGGTGTGCCGGGACCTCCAGAAAGGAGAGGCTGTGCGTGGGGAGATCGAGGCCGTCACCGGGAGTGGATCGATCGATGTCCTGGTGACCGACCTCAGCTCGCAAGACTCGATTCACAATCTTGCTGACGAAGTCGCTGGGAAGTACGACACACTGCATGTCTTGATCAACAATGCCGGTGTGTACTACACGAGGCGTCGCGCGACTCCCGAAGGCCTGGAGATGACCTTTGCCGTCAACTATCTGGCTCCGTTTCTGCTAACCAACCTCCTGCTGGACAAGCTGAAAGCCAGCGCGCCGGCGCGTGTCATCAACGTTTCGGGCGCTTATCACCGTAAGGGCACCATCGATTTCACGGATCTGCAAGGGAAGAGACACTATGACGGCATGCGGGCCAACGCCCAGTCAAAGCTCGCGATGGTCTTGTTCACCTACGAGCTGGCGCGGCGGTTGGCGGATACGGGTGTCACGGCAAACTGCCTGCATCCCGGCGCCGTCGCCACGCCGTTGGTGGAGAAGGACGAGGATTATCCGGGCCTCTTGAAGCTTCTCTACCGGCTGTCCAAGCCTTTTCTCAAATCGCCTGCCCAGGGTGCCGCAACGTCCCTCTATCTTGCCTCGTCGCCGGAGGTGGCGGAGGTGACGGGCCGGTACTTCGTCAACAATCGTCCGAAGCAGTCTTCTGGCCGGAGTCACGATCAGGGACTGGCGCAGCGGCTCTGGCAGGTGAGCGAGGAACTCACCCAGACCGGCGGGCCGTAACGCATCGGCGGCCGCAGCCTGAGTATTCCTCCCATGGCTCTCAAACCAGCCGACATACAACGACTCCGCGCCGATACTCCGGGCTGCGCCAAGCGCATCCACCTGGACAACGCCGGCGCCGGCTTGATGCCCAAGCCGGTGTCGGATGCCATCATGTCCCACATCACCTTGGAAAGCGAGATGGGGGGATACGAGGCCGCCGAAGCGCGAAGAGACGAGATCAGAGCCGCCTACGCCGCCGTCGCGGATCTTCTCGGCTGCCAGTCCCGCAACGTGGCCTTCGTCGAGAACGCCACCGTGGGCTACGCCCAGGCCCTTTCGGCGATCCCGTTTCAGAGGGGCGACACGATTCTCACCAGCACCAGCGATTACATCTCGAACCAGATCATGTTCCTCTCCCTGGCTCGACGGATGGGTGTCGTGATCCTGAGGGTACCCAACGCGCCGGTCGGCGGCGTGGACGTGGATGCGATGTGCGAGATGATCCGAAACGATCGACCGAAGCTCGTTGCCCTCACCCACGTTCCCACCAACTCGGGCCTGGTGCAGCCGGTGGCGGACGTCGGTCGCGTTTGTCGTGAGGACGACGTGCTCTATCTCGTGGATGCCTGCCAATCCGTGGGACAGCTTCCCGTCGACGTAGACCAGATCGGCTGTGATTTTCTGAGCGCCACGAGTCGCAAGTTCCTGCGCGGGCCACGGGGATCGGGGTTTCTGTTTGTCTCTGACCGTGTGCTGAAGATGGGCTTGGAGCCCCTCTTCATCGACATGCAAGGGGCCGAGTGGCGGGAGGCGGATTCCTATGTGCCGTTTGCCACGGCAGCGCGGTTTGAGAATTGGGAGTTTGCATACGCGCTGGTCCTAGGGAGCGGGGCAGCCGCCCGATACGCCACGGCCGTGGGCGTGAGCGATATTGCAGCTCGCACGAGCGGCCTGGCCGTGCTGTTGCGGCAGCGATTGCGTGACGCGGGATTCCGGGTTCTTGATCGCGGGCCGGAACTGTGCGGCATCGTCACCGTGGAGATTCCGGGACCGGACGCGACGGCCTTTCACAACGCCCTCGAGCAGCGCGGCGTCAACAGTTCGGTCAGCATCCGGGCCTACGGTGTGATCGATTTTGACGAACTGAATGTCGCTTGGGCGCTCAGGCTCTCGCCGCACTACTACAACACGGAGCAAGAGATCGAGACGGCGGTGGCCAAGCTTACGTATTTGGCGAGGTTGTAGGGCGGACAGGCGAAGGGGGTGTGGTCGCAGCCAGTTGAGCTGCGACCGACCCCCCGCAACCTAAAGAGTAGTCATGGATGAGACGGCTTAGATGTCCTCAGCGCCGTCCCTGTCTTTGTCCTCAAAGGCCTCGATCGCCTGTTTGATGTTCTCCTTTATAAGGCTTTCGTTCTCCCCGCCCTTGTTGCCCGTCTCCGGGCTCAGCACGTTGCCCCCCGCATCCATGAACCACTGTGACATTCCCAGGTTCACGGTGACGTTGGTGCTGCCGGTGTTCTCAGTGATCTCGAGAGCCGGATTGAGGTTGTGCTCCTGTTCCACGTCCAGGTCGGTGGTAAACACATAGGGCACGCCGTCGTAGGTGCCTTCGACCCGAATGCTCAGATCGGCCATCTGGGAATGTAGTGCCACAAACGCGGCGTCCTCCTCGTCGCTGCCGCTCACCTTGTGAATCTCGAACTCGAGCTCGTTGTACATACCCGGATCGATGTCGATGACCACCTCGGTCGCTGTGGTACCGTCCACCGGCACGTCGATCAACACGGGCCCCACCTCGAATTTCTCGCAGCCGTCGGGCTCGGGGATCACGTCGCAGTTCACGACCTCGACCCGCTTGAGCTCGATCTCCCGCAATACCACCTCGGCCTTGGTAATGACTAGGGCTGCCGCGCCCGCGGACGGTGCGGCGTAGAATCCCGCGTTCGGGGCGGCGGTCGCCGGTCCACCTGAGAACGACAGGGAGACCTGGCTCCCGGGCGCCGTGCTATTGCCGCAGCCGCTCAAGAGTGCCGCGATGGTTAGCAGCGAAAAGATGTTGCGCTTCATGTCCATGCTCCTTTGGGGGTTTCTAATGCCAAATCGTTCGTGTTCTCTGGCATCCGTAAGGAGCAAGAGTGGGACCTTAGATCGGTTTTTCTTAAGTCATTATTTGATATAGGCTTAAGGCTATTGTGATCGAGCGCACAAGTCCTGGAGGCGCCACAGAACGGAGCGGGGCCGTATCGATTCGTTGCAGGGGACTCGGTCAAGTGGTGTTCACCGGAACACGGTCATACTATGTGATCGTTTCAGGCACAAACGCCTCGGTCGCCGTCGGCCCGGGCTGATATTCGTGCAAAACCGGAGGTCCCATGACCTTGCTCATCATCGCCGTCTCGCTGGCTTTGACCGCCGCCTTCCTCTATCACCACGGGCCCTACTGGTCATGGGTGGTCCCCGGGGCCGTAGTGCTCGGGTGGTGGGGATACGAGAGCGGTGCAAATGCCACCCCGTTCCGGGTCGTCGTCGTCGTGTTCCTGGTGCTTGCAGTGGTCTTCGGGATACGACCGCTCCGCCGGATCGTCCTCACCTCTTGGCTCATCAAGCTGGTCAAACCCATGCTTCCGCGGATGGGGGAAACCGAGCGAATCGCGCTTGAAGCGGGAACGGTGTGGTGGGATCGAGACCTCTTTTCCGGTGACCCCGACTGGCGCAAGCTCCTTGACTTCCAGGTTCAACCGCTCTCTGAGAAGGAACGCGCATTCCTGGACGGTCCGGTGGAAGAGGTGTGTGCCATGCTCAAGGAGTGGGAAGTCGTGCAGCACGGAGACCTCCCTGACGAGGTGTGGGGTTTTCTCAAGCAGCACGGGTTCTTTGGAATGATCGTTCCGGAGGAGTATGGCGGGCTGGGCTTCTCGGCTGCCGCCCACTCCGCGGTTATCGTGAAGCTGTCCAGCCGCAGCATCACCGCTGCCGTGACCGTGATGGTGCCCAACTCGTTGGGCCCCGCCGAATTGATTCTCCACTACGGCACCGACCAGCAGAAGAATCACTACCTACCGCGGCTGGCAACCGGTGAGGAGATCCCCTGCTTTGCGTTGACCGGGCCAGAGGCGGGGAGCGATGTCGCCGCCACCCAGAGCGTGGGCGTCGTTTGTCGAGGAACGTTCGAGGGGAAAGAAGTGCTGGGCATGCGTCTGAACTGGCGCAAGCGATATATCACCCTCGCTCCGGTCGCAACACTCGTCGGCCTAGCGTTTCGGATGCGCGACCCGGACGGCCTCCTCGGCGACAAGGAGGACCTCGGCATCACGTGTGCCTTGATCCCGGCCGACCTTCCCGGAGTCGACATCGGGTCGCGGCACGATCCAATGGGCATCCCCTTCCATAACGGCCCCACGTGCGGCACCGACGTCTTTGTTCCGTTGGACTTCATCATCGGTGGGCGCGAGCGGGCCGGTGACGGATGGCGCATGCTGATGGCGAGTCTGGCTGCGGGCCGATCCATCTCACTGCCTGCGCTGTCCGTTGCGTCGGCGGAATTCGCCACCCGGCTGGTTGGCGCGTACGCCACCGTTCGGGAGCAGTTCGACACACCCATCGGTCGGTTCGAGGGCATCGAGGAGCCGCTTGCGCGGATCGGCGGGCTCACCTATCTGATGAACGCAGCGAGAACGATGACCGCCGGGTCCGTCGACGCCGGGGAGAGGCCGGCAGTGCCCTCTGCCATCGTCAAGGCCTACCTCACTGAGTGCATGCGCCAGGTGATCAACAACGCGATGGACATTCGGGCCGGTGCGGCCATCAGCCGCGGTCCCCGGAACATGCTCGCCAATGCCTATCAAGCGGTGCCCATCGGGATCACGGTGGAAGGCGCCAACATCCTCACCCGCTCGATGATCATCTACGGCCAGGGAGCGATTCGCTGCCATCCCTTTGTTCAGGACGAGATTCGTGCTGCGGAGGCAGGCGACCTGGCCACCTTCGACCGGGCGTTCTTCGGACACGCGGGCTATGTCGTTTCGAACGCCGCCCGCGCGTTGATCCTCGGTGTGACGAACGCGCGATTCGTCCGCTCGCCGGTGCGGGGCAAGGGGGGGCCGTTCTTTGGCAAGCTGACGCGCATGAGTACCGCCTTTGCGCTCATCTCCGACGTGGCCATGGGAACCCTTGGCGGTCGTCTCAAGCGGAGGGAGAAGATCACAGGCAGGCTAGCCGATGCGCTCGCATGGATGTACCTGGGCTCCGCGACCCTGAAGCGATTCATCGATGAGGGGCAGCCCGCCCGAGACTACTGTTTCGTGAAGTACGCGTGTGTTGACTCGCTCTACCGGATCCAAACGGCGCTGGTTGGCGTGTTGGAGAACCTGCCCAACCGCCCGGCCGCGTGGTTGTTACGGCCGCTGATCTTTCCGTTCGGCGCTCGGTTTCGCCCTCCCAACGACGCGGTGGGAGGCGCGGTCGCCCGCGAGATGTTGGAGGACCGCGAGGCTCGGCTGCACCTGACGACGGACATCTACATCCCGCCCCAGGACGAGCCGGGCCTCGGGCGCATTGAGCATGCGTTGGACCACGCGGTGGCCGCCCTCGCCGTGGAGACGAAAATTCGCGACGCCGTCCGGGCGGGGCGTCTCGACCGGGCGCCCGGGGATGTGCTCCTCGAACACGCCCTCGCCGAGGGCATCATCACGAAGGAGGAACGCCAGACGGTGCTCGACGCGGACGAGGTGCGGAACGAGGTGATTCAAGTGGATTCGTTCGGTCCGGAGGCGTTTCAGGCGCTGCGGGGGTAGTCGGGACGCCCACCGCCAACGGTTCGCCGCTCCGCGAGCCTGTGGGTGACCTCTGCGCGCTGCGGTTTGAGTGGCGACCGGCCATCGCGAGGAGTCTGAAGAGAACCGACGCGCGCGGCGGTCCCCCACAGGCCCGCTGCGCCCACCATCAACGATTCGCCGCTGCGCCCACCACCAACGACTCGCCGTTCCGGAGCCGGTGGATCCGCTCTGTCCCCGAGGATCCGCTGCTACGACCGGCGGGTGCGTGACCGCAGGTTGCGCCGCATGATCGGTCGGTGGGAGGAGCGCCGCGCCACTTCCGTGAAACCGGCCTTGCGGAAGGCGGACGCCACACCGGTCCACGCGAAGGTGTCGGGCATCTTGGCGTCCGGATCGTTGGGGTAGCCCTCGATCGCCGGAGCTCCGCGTTGGCGCGCGAAATCTATCGCCGCCTTGAGAAGCCGCACCGATATCCCCCGACCGCGATAGGGACGGAGCACGAAGAGACACGACACCGACCAGACCGACCTGTCGTCGACGGGTTTGAGAACGCGGGAGCGCTCGAGAAAGGAAAACGCCTCACGGGGTGCAACCGAGCACCACCCCACGGGCTCGTCGTCCGCGTAGGCGAGGAGGCCGGGAGTGTCTCCGGACATCACGATCTTCTTGAAGGCCCGCTTGTTGCCGCTGCCCTTGTTGCGCTCGTAGGCGGCGTGGGTGAGACGCCAGGCCATGCACCAACAGCCGCCGCACGCGCCCCGCTCTCCGAAGAGTCGTTCGACGTCGGGCCAACGGTCCGGCGTGACCGGAACGATGTGGATCGGGCTCGACTTGGGAGGATCAGACCGTTTTCGTGCCATCGGCAAAGATTGTCAGCCCACCGACTCCCGTTGGTTGGCGTCCTGACGCAGGGCCGTGGACCTTCGTGAACTTCTCGAGGATGTCACTTCTGAACATCCGGACCGACATATCGTCGTTGCTTACGTACCGTTTCGCCATCGTTGAACTCCCGGCATCTGTCTTCACAGCGCTCACATGTGAAGCGACTCCTGGGGCTGCCAGGAAACCTCACGGCCAATAATAACGGCGGCTGAGGGGGATGAGCGCGATCAGCTCGACGGTTTTTCGAGGCTCATTCATCGGCGAATCCTGGAAGTCGGTTCAGCTGCTTGTGATGAGTAAAGATTGTTTCATTCTTACGGTATATTTCATTCTGAAAGAATGAACTCATTTTGAAGTATTCTTCATTTTGCTGATGGTTGATCCTGCTATCCGGCTTGACATGGGGCACATCAGAAGGGAATATCCCTCCTGGCCTGGCGATTGTGACGGTGTCCTTAGGACATCTCACTGCGAAGTCCCGCAGCGACGACTGGAGTCATGTCCCGAGATCTGAGCAACAGTTTCCAGTGCCCACTTTGCTCCTCGTGCTACGGCGCCCACGGGGAGCCTTTTCCGTCGTACCGGGCGGCCAACGAGGCGGTCGCCCGGTACCAGTCCTGTACGCTGGCGGCCGAGCGCCGCCGACAAGCCGACCAACTGTACCTGCGGTACCTGCCGCTGGTGCGCAAAACCCTCGCCCGGGTCTGCCTGCGTTCGCGGTGCTACCCGGGCGTTTGTATTCCCGAAGAGCTCATGGGAGAGACGTATCCCATCTTCCAGCAGTCGCTGGATGACTACGATCCCTCTCTGGGTGTGGATTTCGTGGGGTATGTGAGCCAGCGCCTCCGGTGGGGGCTCCAGCATTGCGCCCGGCGGCTGGAAAAGACCCAGTTCCGCTCGCCGCCCCCCCAGGTGGCTGAGGATCCGATACCTGGGCACATCGAGGAGGAGCGTGTTCTCGACCGCGTCATGGCCCACGACCTACTGTCTCGCTTGGGCTCCAGCGACGCATTGCTCATTGGTCGGTACGCTGCCGGCCACTCCTGCGGTGAGCTGGCCGAGGCGTTTGGGATCACTTCTGCGGCCGTGCGGAAGCGACTCGAGCGTCTCCGGACCCGATTGCGAGCCCTCGCCGAGGCAGGTTGAGCGGAGTGCCCTCCAACTCCCAGTATTTCTCCACCGGCGGCCGCAAGGGTCTCGTGGCCGTCCTCGTCACGATGTTTGCGCTGCAGACATTTTTGGTGTACGGGGACCGCACCGGTCGGGAGCTGTCGCCCCTGTCCGATGCGGCGTTGGAGGGGCGAGAGGTCTGGTTGAGGCACAACTGCCAGGCGTGCCATCAGTTCTACGGTTTCGGCGGATTCCTGGGCCCTGATCTCACCAACGCGTGGAGTCGGCTGAGCCGTGAACGGGTCGACCAGGTGCTCACGTACGGCACGGCGCAGATGCCGCCATTCCGTCTCTCCGAAGGGGAGATCACGGCCATTGCAGCCTTCCTGCGGGAGGTGGATGCGACGGGCGTCGGTCAGGCCAGAGTCCCCCAACCGAATCCGGCTGCCTTTGACGCTGCGGTTCGCGAGCTCATCGCCGAGGGCGGAATCTCCACGGCTGCGGTCAATGGAGCGGATCGGTTCCTCACGGGCCCGTGTAAAGCGTGTCACGCGCCACTCGGCCCGAAACGCATCGGTAACTATGTGGCGCCGGACCTCTCGAGTTCTCCGAGCCGGTTGACGGACGCCGAGATCCTTGCCGTGCTGGAGCGCGGGCGGCCGGCCGTGGGCATGCCGCCCAGCGGACTCAGTGACGATCAGCGGCGGGAAGTGGCGGCGTTTCTCCGATGGATGGGCGGCCGTCGTGAGGAGTTACTGACACGAACCCTCGAGGGAGAGTCCGCCGGCCTCCCCTGGTGGGAGTTTCGCTGATGGTCGCCGTCCGGGATCGAATCGTTGCGACGCACCTGCGGCTGGCGCTCTTGGCCATCGGGCTGGCTCTCACGTTCGGCGCGCTCAGCGTGTTGCACTATCTCCCGGCGGCGTCGCCGGTGCTGCAATCCCTCGGATTGGGATTGCCGTCCACGCGGCCGCTTCACACCACGTTTGCTCACACGTGGATCTACGCTGCCAACCTGGCGATGATCTACGCCTTCCTCGCGGCACAGCGGTCGGACGGTTTCGACACTGCTGATCGGCGACGCTTCGTCTTCCACACCGTGTGCTGGATCGTGGGCGGCGGTGGCGTGCTGATAACGCTCTTGCTGGGTGTGACGTCGGGCCGCGAATACGTGGGCTTCCATCCTGCGTTCTCGGTGATGTTCTTTGCAGGATGGATTGCTTTTGCCTGGACTTTTCTCAAGTACATCCTGCCGGGTTTTTGGCGCCGCCCCGTATATGTGTACATGTGGACCATCGGGATTCTGTACTTCATGTACACCTTCACCGAGGTCCATGCGTATCTCCTGCCTTTCGTGCACCAGTATCCAGTGGCCGATCTCCAGTTGCAGTGGAAGGCATCCGGAACTCTGGTTGGCTCGTTCAACTTCCTGGTGTATGGGTCGTTGATCTACCTCGGAGAGCGACTGTCCGGTGATGAGTCGTACGGGCAGTCGCGCATTGCCTTTGCGCTGTTTGGCGTGGGGTGTTTGAACTCGTTTGCCAACTTCGCCCACCACACGTACCACGTTCCCCAGACTCACATCGTCAAGTGGATCGCCTTCATCGTGAGCATGCTCGAGATCGTCATCGTTCTGCGTGTGCTGAGCGACATCGTCAAGATGAAGGGAGTGCAGAACGAGGGTCGGTCCTATGTCGCCACGAGCGGATTCATCAGGTCCGCGCGGTGGTGGACATTCGCCATGATTCTCGGTGGTGTGGTGATTTCCGTCCCCGCATGGAATTCTCTCATCCACGGAACTCACGTGGTGGTGGGACACGCCATGGGCGCGGAGCTGGGAATCGACAGTATGGTGCTGTTTGGCGTGGTGACGTTTCTCTTGATGACGCTCTATCCGGATGTGGTGCCGGTACGCGAACGCGTGAACGGCGTGGGGATGCGTGGCTTGATCGTGATGCTGAACGTGTCGATGGCGGCGCTGGTGTCGTGGCTCATGATCTCAGGCACCGTCACCGGCGTGCTGCGCTACTTCCAACGGCCCGTGCCCGCATGGCTCACGCACGGGCGGTGGATCTTGGTGGCGTCCGGGTTCTTCGTGGCGCTGTCCCTCGTGCTGCTGCTCACCCGATGGATGCCGCTTCTGTTCGGCGTGGTGCGGCGGAGGGTGGCGGCGGGTGCTGGAATGCCAGCGGTGGTGCAGCCGGAGACTGCAGGGCGCGATCTCGATCGTGGCTGAGCGGTTTTATGTTGTATTTGGGCGAGGGGTATCCTTAAGCCACGAAAGCATTTACGAGATTTACCAGCCAACCGGCATCTAGC
>JBDHAF010000046.1:0-25871 GCA_039588255.1 Gemmatimonadota bacterium
ACCGTGCCGCTTTACGGCACCGCGGACATCGACGTGACGGAAGTAGGTGCCCTGCCGTTGGGATCGACCACCTCCGACGATCCGCTCCAACCCGGCGTGCTCGTCGTGCAAGACAGTCATTCCATGATCGTCCGCTCCCTCGTCATGCGATTGGGGTCGGACGTCAATCGCCGCGGCGCCGTCCCGTTCGACGGCGGGTACACTGTGCTCCGTGTGCGACATGCTTCCCCGGACTCCATCCTGGGCTCGTGGGCGAGCGGCACCGTGACGGAGGTAGCGGCGGGCTTTTTCTGCGCCGTGCGCTTGAACACATCGTAGAACGTCACGTCCCGGTTGGGGAGGATCTGCATCATGATCGATCACATGATGACCGCTACAGGCCACCTTAGCCGACCGGTACCGCGTCGAGCAGATATCGATATCTTCAACTTCTGGCTGGTCCACTGATGACGGACGACGGTGGTTGCGACCACTGTCGAGAGCGGAGTCCACCTACTTCGCAGCGGTAGGCGCGTCGAAGAGGCGGATGAACCGTGTCCAACCAAGACCTGTTTCAAAGGGCGGAAGCGCTCTTCCGCAAACAACACGAGCGAGGTCGTTTCCCGGGCGGCCAGATGGTGGTCCGCGCGGAAGGCAAGGAACTGCTGAACATCTCCCTGGGCATCGCCCGGGGGTTCCGACCCGACGAGGGCGATCCCGTCCCCGTCACCCCCACCACGAACTTCCAAGTCATGTCCGCGTCGAAAGCCGTCGTGGGGTTTGCTATTGCCGTCCTCGAAGACCAAGGCGTCGTCGACGTGGAGCGGCGGATCTCCACCTACGTTCCCGAATTTGCCCACCGGGGAAAAGAGGACATCACGGTGCTCGACGTCCTCACCCATCGGAGTGGCGTGCTGGTGCCATCACTCTACAACACGCCGGAGACCTGGGCCGATTGGGACCAGGTGCAGCACGCGATCTGGAGCGCACGGCCACGATACCGGCGCGGCACCCTGGCGTACCACCCGTGGGAGTTCGGTTGGATTCTCGGTGAAGTGGTGCGACGGGTGACGGGGCAAGCGCTCCCGGATTTTCTCGCGGACATCCTCCCGGAGCATCTGCACCGGCTGCGGCTCCGTGTCGATCCACATACCGCAGGTGACGTCGCCCGTACGTACTGGCTCGGGCGAAAGCACTATCACATGGCCGGCGCAGACGTGGCCGAGGGGTTCGAGGAAAAAAACGGTGGCGTTGCGACGCTCACGAGCCTCGTTCCCGGCGCGTCGATGATCACCAACGCCTCCACGCTGGCGGCGTTCTACGAGATGATCGCCGCGGGAGGCGAGACGCCCGACGGCACCCGTCTCCTCCGGACGGCGACCCTGGAGCGCTATCTCCAGGTCAACGCCAAAGGATACGACCGGTCGCTTCGCACATTCCAGAAGCTCGGCCGCGGATTCCAGATCGGCTGGCTAGGACCCCACGTCTACGGATGGTGGAACAGCGGTACGTGTGTGGGCCACGGCGGGGGCTTCTGTGTGGTGGCGTTCTGCGATCGCGCCACCGGAGCGGCCGTCGCCATCGTCACCAACGGCAACCGAAATCTCGGTGATGTGTTGGGGCGATTCGCGCCCCTCGGCTCCGTAATCCGACAAGCTGTTCGACAATACCGGGAGGACGGCATCTCGTAGTGGGTGCCGGTCGAATCTCACGCTGTTGTCATCAAATAGTCATGTAAGTGAAGATCCCCGTGCAACTCGCCGGGTATGAGAAGTGAATACCGACCTGGAGGCACCATGCACCGTCCATCTATCCGAGCGGCGCTCGCGGCCAGCGTTTTTCTCGGGCCCACCGCGTCTTCAGCCTTCGCCCAGCAAGTCGACTCGATCGCACAGCGCATCGTCACGACCGAAGCAACGGGAGAGGTGTCGATGCCCCCGGACCACGCCCGCCTCACCTTTGGCGTCACGACGTTACGCCCGACGGCTCCGGAGGCTGCCGCAGAAATCGCCACCGTTCTGACACAGATTCGCGACAGCCTCGTGGCAGTGGGCGTTCCTCGGGATTCCGTCCCTACCATGGGCTACACCATCCGGCGGCAGCTCACGCGGGACGCCGATACGCTAGCGGGGTACCACGGAGAGACCTCCGTGGTCGTGACGATCTGGAACTTCACACGCATCGGTCCGGTGATCGAAGCAGTGATCGGTGCCGGCGCCAACGATGTCAGCGGCATTCAGTTTCGTGCCAGCGATCAGCGGCCCGCCCGGGATGGGGCGATCGGCGTCGCGGTGGCGGCTGCGCGCCGGGATGCCGAGGCCCTGGCGGAGGCAGCGGGCCATCGGCTCGGATCGCTCCTCGAGCTATCGACGGTCACGAACCCGTTCGGCCGCGCCCCGAGTGGCGTCTTCTACCAGCAGGCCCGCGCTCGGGAATACGCCATCCGAATCGTGCCACGGGACATCGTCGTCCGGGTCTCGGTGACCGCGCGGTGGCGTCTCGAGCCAGGGGCCAACGACTAGCAAAACACGCCATTCGTGAGGGTCGTCACGGTGCATCCGGCTGGTCCAGCGCCATGTTGCAGACCAGCCAAGGAGGCACCATGTCCGAAATCGCTGAGCAGAACACCGGCCGCACCATACTGGTGGGTATTGTCGCGGCAGTGGTCGGTGGGGCGGGTTGGGCTCTCATCGTCCTCGTGACCGGATACGAGGTGGGGTATGTGGCGTGGGGCGTCGGCCTGCTGGTGGGCTTCGCCATGGCCCGAACGACGGACATGCGAAGCAAAGGCCTCGGGCTGGTCGCCGCCGGACTCGCGGTGGTGGGGCTGCTCGTCGGGAAATACCTAATCATCGAGGTATCCCTGGGATCGGGACTCGCCGCCGAGGTCCAGGCGGATCCCCAACTCATGATGCAGGCAGCGGTCTATCACCTCGAAGAGACTTCTTCGCTTCCCGAGTCCGTTGAGAAAGAACTCAACGCACTCGCCGAGGACGACACCCTTCCCGACGCACTGTGGGAGGAGATCGTGGCCGTAGCCGCCTTCCACCTGGAATCGCTGGACGACGCGGGACGCGAAGCCCTGGCGGCAGACTTTACAAACGCGATCCTGGGTGGCGTGACGACAGCAGACCGCTGGAACGCCTCGTTCAGCGGGTTCGACCTTCTCTGGATATTCCTGGCGGTGAGCACCGCGTGGCGCATGCTGGCGGGCAAGCACGAGGAGCCCACACTGGAACCGGCGGAGGAAGTCGATCAGGAATAACCGACACAGTGTCGAATCGACCCTTCACCCCCCGCGGCGTCCCAAACCCCGGGCGGCCCGCCGACGTACTTCTGCGTCATCATCTTCCAGGGCGGCAATCAAGGCGTCCGTCGCTCGATCGTCGCGATGGCTGCCTTCCACACGACGTCCCGCAGGCTCAGCGAAATCACGACTGAATGCGCCCACGCTGAAGATTCAAACATCGGTCCCCTCCCGGTTTCCTGCCTTTTCGGCAATCAGCCGTTTCACTCGGGCGAGATCCCCGGGAGAAATCTCCGCGTCGGTTAGCAAATGATTGACCAGAGCGGCGACATCGCCGCTGAACATGCGATAAGTCAGCGCCGATACCATCGAATCGCGCACCTGCTCGCGACTGACCAGCGCCCGGTAGACGAAGAGCCGACCGTCGGCCCGGTGCGTTATGATGCCCCGCTTTTCCAGGCGCGACAGCAGTGTGGCAACGGTGGTCGTTGCGAGACCCCGAGTACGCAGAAGCGCCTCTTGCACCTCTGCAACGGTAGCCTCCCCCCGTTCCCACAACACCTCCAGGAGATCGACTTGCAGATCGGTGAGGTCCCGATAAAGAGCTTGGGATGGTGCCACGCGGCCTCGAGGTCAACGACAGATGTAATACTACACCTGTAGATTTGATTCGTCCATACCGGGCTCGGCGGGCCCGCTTCGCCGAGAGCGTCGGCACGTCGTCACAGATGATTTCCTGCGGGCATCTTGGGGCTGCGGTCCGGGGAACCAATCCCGGCGTCGTCGCGTTCGGAGAACATACCCTCACCGGAGGAAATCCACACATGCGGAACCATGGACTAGCAGCGTGGCCATTACTTACGCTCGGGGCTCTGGCCATCCCGGTCAGTAGCGCCACAGCACAGCTTCCGAATCGTGGTCATCACGGATCCTCAGAACGATTTCTTGAGTCCTGAAGGCGTGACCTGGGGCGTCGTCGGCGAAAGCGTTACTGAAAACAACACGGTGGCCAATCTCGGCCAACTGATGCAGGCCGCCAAGGATGGTGGGTACGAGCTGTTTGTCTCACCACACTACTACTATCCCACCGATCACGGATGGCAGTTTGGGGGCGCGTTGGAAATGCTGATGCACAACATCGGCATGTTCGATCGCACATCGCCGTTGAGCCTCGAAGGGTTCGAGGGCTCAGGCGCGGATTGGCTCTCCCAGTACAAACCGTTCCTCGAGGACGGGAACACGGTGATCGTAAGCCCGCACAAGGTGTATGGTCCGGAGACCAACGACCTCGTGCTCCAGTTGCGAAAGCGCGGGATCGATAAAGTGATCCTCGCCGGCATGTCCGCCAATCTTTGTGTCGAGGCACACATGAGGGAGCTCCTCGAGCAAGGTTTCGAGGTCGCCGTCGTCACCGACGCGACGGCAGCCGCCAAGATACCTGACGGCAATGGGTATGCATCCGCCATGACGAATTTCCGGTTCATGGCAAACACCACCTGGACCACGGCCGAAGCGGTGGCAGCTCTGGAAGCGGCACGTTAACAGGCAGCAGTGTCCCAAACACAACTAGCCGCCCGACGTCTGGGCGGCGAGTTGTACCCACCGAGATCAGCGATGGTCGAGGCATTCATTCCCTTCGACCCCGCGGCTGGGGTCCGCTCAAGACCCTGCCTGACGGGGTGGCCTCGCGATTTCCGGTCGATGTGGTAAGTTATTCCGCCGTCCCTGGCGTTCTCTACGGCGGTCCCTGAGTCCACGGGAGCCACGCAGGCGTGCCCAGCGTGGCTTTGCGGTATCTACCCCAATCGGGAGAGCATCATGAAGCGAGCGACCCTCGTTGAGTACGACGTTGCGTCTCAAGAGGTCCAAACCATCTATGACGAGATCATGGAGACCATGGGTAGCCCGACGGTGCTCAATATCTTCAAGGCGCTGGGCCATAACGAGAACGTCCTTCGCGCGGTGTGGTCTATGCTCAAGAACACCCTCGTTGAAGGAGAGATCCCCGCCTTGCTGAAGGAACTGATTCTCTTCCGCATCTCGATCAAGGCGGGCAACCAGTATTGTACGTCACTGCATGCGCATGCCGCCTGTAGCCTCGACCCGACCTTGAGTTATGACGACCTGCTCACTTTAGCGGAGGGTGAGGCACGCGGGAGACTACCGGCCGCCTTTCAAGTCGCCATGGACGTCGTCTCCCGCGCTGCGTTGGAACCCAAGAGCGTGGCCACCGAGGACTTCGACCTCGAAGAACAGCTTCGAGATGCCGGGTTTTCCGAAGCCGAGATCGACGAGCTGCTGGCCGTAGGGTACTTCGCCATCATGATGAACACCGTAACCGATGCATACGATATCCCATGGGAGGCGCCGCTTCCCGCATGACGACGCCTAAGCCGCCACCCGTAGCGCCCCACGCCGCTCGGGACGTCCGGCCTTGGATTCGTTCCGGGATCTCATCCAATGGCTACTGAAAGCGCGCTTTCGACTCTCTCGCGATACGAAGCCCTCTTCGAGCTCTTCGGAGAGGTCAACACGTCGACCGAGATAGCCCAGGTTGGCGAACTCTTGGCGCGCCGGCTCAAGTATGTGGCAGACGTTTTCTCGTGGCGTTACTTCAGCCTCGAGGCGGCAGATTCCCAGTCGTCAATGGATCAACGGGTAGCCATTGTGGTCGACGGGTACCGAGGCAAGGCGGCCGTTGATCATATACCGGTCGATCGGTTGTGCAACGTCGAGTTGGAGCTTTGGAGTGGGAAGAAGTCGCGCTTCCTCGAAGGGGACAAACTGGAAGACGCCAAGCGCTCTCTCCCCGAGCAGTTTCACAAACCCAATATCGTCCAGATATACGTTTGCCCCAGATTTGGCGCCGGCACCCTCCAGAGCATGGTTCTCTACAGCAAGGTAAGAAAGCCGTTCAACGAACTAGACGTCAAATTTCTCGGCCTCACGTCGCAAATCTTCCACGACAAAGTCTACCGGCTGTGGGAACATCAGAAGCTCCGCAAGCTGGAGACGGCATACCTTCAGCAGGAGATCACACTCCGGCAAAATGAAAAACTGGCGACTCTGGGTAAGCTCAGCGCGGGCATGGCGCACGAGCTCAACAATCCGGCGGCAGCAGCTCAGCGAGGCGCCGAGCAGATGGCCGACGAACTCGACCGATTCGATCGGGCACAGCGCGCGCTCGGTGAAACGAGCATGACGGACGCCCAGAGCACCGCGCTCGACAAACTCCTGGCGTTCACCATGGCGCGTGTCGAGAACCCCAGGGACCTGGATCCGGTCACACGGAGCGACCTCGAGAGTGATATCGAGGGATGGTTGGAGGATCACGGTGTCGCTGAACCGTGGGAGTTCGCGCCGACGCTCGCGGCCATTGGATTGGAGAAAGACGCGCTGACCGAGTTGGCGCAAGGATTTGGCAGTCATCAGCTCTCAGCGGTCGTGGCATCCCTCAGCAGCATATACTCCACGCGCACCCTGGTAGAAGAGATTCAGGAGGGTGCAGGGAGGATTTCCCAAATCGTCAAAGCGTTGAAATCATACACCTATTTAGATCAGGCGCCGATACAATCCATCGACGTTCATGAGGGACTGAACGACACGCTGGTCATGCTCCGGGGTAAACTCAAGGACGGGATCACGATTCGGCGTGAGTACGACACTGAGTTGCCGCAGATTCAAGCGTTCGGCACCGAACTGAACCAGGTCTGGACGAATATTATCGACAACGCGATCAGCGCAATGCAGGGCAGCGGTGAGTTGACGCTGAGGACTTACAGGGACGACCAGTGGGTCGTCGTGGTGATTAAGGATACGGGCTCGGGCATTGCAGCAGACATCCAAGCACAAGTCTTCGATCCGTTCTTTACTACAAAGCCGCCCGGTGAAGGTACGGGCTTGGGGCTCAACATCAGTCACAACATCATCGTGCAGAAACACAAAGGACAAATCGAGGTGCGGTCGAGGCCTGGAGACACACGATTCGAGGTGAGATTGCCGTTGGATCACGATGCCGCGGCGCCAGAGGATGAAAATGTATCGTGAACGCAATGAAGTGATAGGAGAAGAACTATGGCCGAGCCGGTGATTCTGACGGTGGACGATGACCCTCAGGTGAGCAACGCGATTGCGCGCGACTTGAGGCGACATTATCGGCCCGAGTACCGGATCATGAAGGCGGGGTCGGGCCGCGAGGCCCTCGACACGGTGAGTCGCCTGAAGCAACGCGACGATCCAGTGGCACTCCTCCTTGCAGATCAACGTATGCCCGAGATGACAGGTGTGGAGTTCCTCGAGAAAGCGGTTGAGATCTACCCCGAGGCGAAGCGCGTGCTGCTCACGGCCTACGCGGACACGGAGGCGGCCATCAAGGCCATCAATGATGTCCAGGTGGATTATTACCTTCTGAAACCGTGGGACCCACCGGAAGAGAAGCTCTATCCTGTCCTCACCGACTTGCTCGACGATTGGCGATTGGTCTACCAGCCCCCATTTGAGGGGATCCGCGTCGTCGGCAATCAGTGGGACCCGGCGTCTCATCAAGTAAAGGAATTCCTCGCGCGGAACAACATCCCGTACCTTTGGCTCGATCCCGAGGTGAGCCACGACGCGATCGAGCTCATCAACGCGTCGGGCACGACGAAGCCAGAGTTGCCGTGTCTGTTTTTCCCGGATGGATCCACGCTGGCGAGGCCCGAGACCCGCGAGATCGCCGAGCGCGTCGGATTGCAAACCATCGCCGACAAGCCCCTCTACGATCTCATTATTGCCGGAGCTGGGCCGGCCGGGTTGGCCGCAGCGGTGTATGGAGCCTCGGAAGGTCTCCGCACGCTCGTCGTCGAACAGCAAGCTCCTGGCGGGCAGGCGGGAATGAGTTCGCGCATCGAGAATTACCTTGGCTTCCCAGGTGGTGTCTCCGGAGGAGAACTGACGCGGAGGGCGGTGAGCCAAGCCCGGCGGTTTGGGGTCGAGATCTTGACGGCCCAAGAAGTCGTGGGACTGGCAGCAGACGGGCCCTCTCGAACGGTGAAGCTGGGGGACGGCAACGAGCTGAATTGCCGGGCCCTCCTCATCGCAACCGGCGTTTCCTATCGCAAGCTGGAGGCCAAAGGCATTGAGCGTCTCAGCGGAGCCGGCGTGTACTACGGCGCCGCAATGGGGGAGGGTGAATCGGTCCGCGGGCAGGACGTGTACGTGGTTGGCGGCGCCAACTCGGCCGGACAGGCCGCGATGTACTTTTCGAAGTTCGCCGAGAACGTCACCATGCTGGTTCGTGGAAAATCGCTCTCGACGACGATGTCCCAATACCTCATCGACCAGATCGGTGCAACGGACAACATCCGAGTGTGGACCCAAGCTGAAGTGCAGGAAGCCGTTGGTTCGGAACGACTCGAGCAGCTAATCATCGCTTGCGGCGACGACGGGACCACCCAGACGGTCGTGGCGAGTGGGCTCTTCATCTTTATCGGTGCCATGCCTCACACGGATTGGCTTGGTGACCTGGTTGCGCGTGACGAACATGGGTTTATCCTCTCGGGGCCGGACGCGCTCAGCAATGGCGGAGGCGCACTTCAGGGTCCGGCAAGTCACCAGCGTCGGTCGGCCGCCCGGCGACGGTCGTCGGTGTTCACGGCAATCCCGAGGGTAAGTGATTCCCACCCCATCTATACTCCAGCCATGCTCGAGACGAACCTGCCGGGCGTCTTTGTGGCTGGAGACGTGCGTCACGGGTCGGTGAAGAGAGTGGCGTCAGCGGTGGGCGAGGGCTCGATGGCGGTGATGTACGTGCACCGTTATTTGAACCTGACTTAGCAGTGAGCGGTATGCAGTGGACCGAGTGGGAGTTGGCGGCACCAATGACTCCAAACTCAGGTTCCGGCGTCGAAAGGCCTGCTCGGCACCGCGCGACGAACTTTAAACAGGCGCCACCACGTGCGCCGAATAGTACGTAGACACATCAGCCACACGTCCGCATTCATCCGCACCCATCAGCGTCATCCGCGGCACTCCGAGCGCGGGATTCCTGGCGCGAACCAAGCGGCGTTACGCCTACTGGCTGATAGGCAGCACGATGTGGGACGCCCGCTGGGCGTCCCGGTAGATCCGGATCGTCGGCGCACGGTCCACCGGCGGCCGGTCCGTGTTGTCGGCGTCGGCGCCCATCACCGTCACCCGAATCCGATGACCTGCGTTGAACACCGTGGACGTGGGGTGGAGGTCGAACACCAGCTCCGTGGGTTGTCCCGCCGGCAACGGCTCCTTGTCACCCTCGAAGCTCCGCTGATACGGAAGGCCCATGTTGTTCCACGGCGCCTCGGATGTCTTGCGATGCGACGCCCGGAGCACACCCTCCGTCACATAGCGGGAGAATCCCGTATCGTCCACCTCTTCCAACACGACATGGAAATCCCCGTCACGCTCACTGGATGTAACGTACAACGTCACCACCGGATGGCCCGTCACCGTCACGTCGGCGCCGAGGACCGGAGTGGTGTATGTGAGGGATTTGGCGTCGTTCTGCGTGAGATCGGGATAGATCATGGCGCCGGCGCCCACGGCGTTGTCCCACCGTGTGCCCGTACCTGTCGTGGTGGTGAAGTCCACGTCGTACGCGTCATACGCGTCCGACCCGCTGGGCGCGTCCGTAGTCAACACGCCGTCGTTCGTGGACGACACACTGCCTGAGGGACCGGCGGCGAGGTAGTACCTCGTTGCCTCGGTCGAGGTGAGGGGCCACTCGTCCGCCGACTTCCACTCCCACTGCCCGGGATCCACCATCGTGGCATAGCTCACCGGCGGCTCGTCCATGATCCCGTTGTCGATGTCCTTGAGCCAATAGTCGTACCAACGGTGTTGCTCGATCGTACCTATCCGGGCACGCTCTGCCATGAGCGCGCTGTCGGGCATTCCCCCGTGAGACCAGGCGCCGATCCCGAGACGTTGCGGCCCCTCGTAGTTGGCGTACCACAGGTTGGCATCAGTCACGAACACGTCGTACCACCCATTCCAGTGATACGCCGGTACCTCTGCTTCGTTGACGGCGTCGAGAAACGGCGATGGGTTGTGGGTCTCGAAGGAGTGCTGGTCGGTGCGGCTGTCCCGGAACGGCACCGCCCGGTACTGGGGAATGGTGCGGAAGTTGTCCGCGTGCTCGGCGATGGCGTCCTCCAGCATGACCCCTTCGATGTCCGCGTCCACCTTGGGGGCGGGCCAGTTCTCGTCTAGGTCGATGGTCAACGTACCCCAGTGCTGGATCATGTCGTCCCGATAGACCCCGCCGGGATAGAGCACGTCGTACATGTCGAAGGCGGCCACGTTGGGGAAGATCGCCTTCAAGGCCGGATGCTGTTGGCTCGCCGCCATGTACTGAGTGATCCCCAGATACGACCCCCCGTACATGCCCACGTTGCCGTCGCTCCACGGCTGGGTGGCAAGCCAGTCGATGATCTCGTATGCGTCCCGGGTTTCGTTGGGCGAGAAGAGTCCCTCGTACCGCCCGTAGGAGGCCCCGCTACCCCGCACACCCACCGCCGCGAAGACGTACCCGTGCCGGACCAGTCGCTGCAGATCTGGTTGGGCGTCCACCATGGAGTTGATCCCCGGCGCGTCGACTCCCGCGAGGGCTCGGTATAGCTCTTGGGGACTCCGGTGGTATCGCGAGTGAGTCCAGATGACCGGGAACCGCTCGTCGACGGGTTCACCGTTCACCGCAGGGCGCACCACGTCGATGGCGAGCTTCACCCCGTCCCGCATCTCCAAGTACTGTGAGGTCTTCACCCACTCGTCGAAGCGGGCCTCGGAGTAACCCTCGTAGCGGCCGAACTCCGAGATCCTGCCGTCGTCGGCGGCTTCCCCGCAGGCGGCGATGGCGATGATGGTCGTGAGACATGGAAGGATGGCACGGCAACGGCTGACGGTCGGGGAACTCGGCATGGTGAGATCCTAAGAAATGGGATCTGGAAACAGTACTCACCGGTGCCCAGCCTGTCACGCCCCCGCTTGTCCAGCACCTCTCGCTAAATCCCGGCGATTCTTTAGTTTAGACGCCGATGAGCGATTACTTCGAGCGCCTCCAAACGGCCCTGGCCGACCACTACCGTCTCGAGCGAGAGATCGGGGCCGGCGGCATGGCGACCGTCTTCCTCGCCGAGGACGTGAAGCATCGTCGGCGGGTGGCGGTGAAGGTGCTGCAGCCGGAAATTGCCGCGGCCCTAGGCGGAGAGCGATTCGTCCGGGAGATCGAGATCGCCGCCGGGTTGAGGCACCCGCACATCCTGCCGCTTCACGATTCGGGTTTCGCGGATGGGGTCCTCTACTACGTGATGCCCTTTGTCGAGGGCGAGTCGCTGCGGGACCGGCTGAAACGCGAGAAGCAGCTCGCCATCGACGAAGCAGTCGACATCACTCGGGAAGTCGCGGATGCCCTGGCCTACGCCCATGCCCGCGGCGTGGTGCATCGTGACATCAAACCCGCGAACATCATGCTCGAGGCGGGACACGCGGTGGTCACCGACTTCGGCGTGGCGCTCCTGGTGCAGAACGTCGACTCGGAACGGCTGACCGGCACCGGCCTGTCCCTCGGCACGGCGCAGTACATGAGCCCGGAGCAAGCCGCAGGTGAGCGCCAAATTGACGGGCGGAGCGATGTGTACTCCCTCGGATGCGTGCTGTACGAGATGCTGGTGGGTGATCCGCCGTTTGCCGGGTCTACCGCCCAGGCCATCGTGGCCAGAAAGATGGTCGAACCCGTACCGTCCCTTCGGGTGGTGCGCGACAAGGTGCCGGAAGCCCTGGAGCGAGTGACGATGAAGGCGCTGGAGAGAACTCCGGCGGATCGCTTCCGCACGGCGGCCCAGTTGGCAACGGCGTTGGCGGAGACGCCTCTCGAGCAGGACCGGGACAGCCGGGCCCCTGACACGCACCCCAGCCCCCCGGGTCCGGAGCCCCGCCGAGTACCGTCACAAGACCGTAAACCTTCAATATCGAGGATCGTTGGGCTCACGGGGATGTATGCCCTGGTGGCGGGCCTTTTCCTCACCGCGGTTGGCTTCGTGAGCACGGCGACATTCGACATCAAGCTGCAGGTCCCAGCCGAATACACACCTTCACGAGTGGATTTTCCCATCGTCGGTGCACGTGCCGTCATTCCGCCCGTCATCTTTGCCTTCGTCGGTCTGGCAGCCTTCGTCTTCCTGCGATACATGTTGCGGGTGTCGACTGGGGCGATGCGCCGCGTTCCGAGGGTAGATAGCACGTTGGACAGATGGCAGCGGCGCTCATCCGCCAGCTGGCAGCAAATCTGGGAACCGGTGAAGCCAGCCAATATCGCCGAGGGCTACTTCATCGGGGCCATCGTTGTGTCCGTCGTGGTGCTCGGAGTTTTCTGGCGTCTCATTTCCGCCGTGACATGGGCAACCGACCCTGAAGTCCTATCGTGTTCGTTCCGAACGTTACACCGCTCTTACGACATCGTGATGACGGTCCTGATCACCGGAACCGTGCTCGTGTGGCATGGCGTCTTTCGCTACCTGAAGGGGCGGCCCGTACGCGGGGGCAGCTTCGCCCTGGCGCGATGGGGCGGCTTGGCGTGGATCGGCATCCTCGTCATGTTCATGACCCTACCGTGGCGCCTGCTGTGGGACAACGAGCACGAGCGGGCGCTCCTGGACGGCGAGCGAGTCTACATCCTCATGGAAACGGACGATGAACTCGTCATCTATGAGCCGACGAGAATAGCAACCGCGCAGTACCGGAAGGCAGATGCGCCAACCCTGGAGCGGCTCAATACAGCCGGGTACCTGTTCGAAGGCCAGGACGAATGCACCTCGGGGTCCTGACGGGTTGATCTACAACCAACCGCTAGAGTTGAACTACGCATGGGAGGATTGTATGAAAAAGTCGATCTGCCACTTGTTTCTCGCGACGCTCCTGTGCCTCACTGGTGCTGGTAGAGCGGAAGCCCAGCTGGGAGCGATTCTGGATTGGATTCACAAGCTCAGCGGGCCGGGGGTCGTGCAGGCCGGACTTACGTACGCGGCTCCGTTGACTCCACTGGACGCTGAGGCCGTGCCCCGTTTGAGGTTTTCCCTGATGGGCGGCTCGGCAATCGACAAGAGCGAGGAAGTTGCGCCGCCAGGGGGGAGCATCCTCTTGGTTACCGGGCAAGTTATGATTGAGGTCGATCTCGCGGGCGGTGTGGTGTCGCCTGGCCTGGGGGTGAGTGGGCACGTGTTCTTCGGCGATGTCGACACCTTCTTCAAGCCCTCCTTTCCGCTTCGCGTGACGTTTCGGCCGCTCAAGAACACACTTGTCTTGAAGGGGCTCCTAGTCGCCCCGAGCCTACACTACTTCCCTGAGTGGGGCGCCGATGATTTCCAGCCCCTGACTGTGCAAGTGTCGCGGGACGGTGGCGAGGTGACGTTGGGTCTGCTGTTGGGTTACGAGTTCACAATCTGACCGATCGACCGCGATCTCTTCGACCTTGGCCACGCGGATGCGGGACAAGGCCGGAGAGAGGAGTCGGAGTGAAAGGCGCTCAGGTCACCTCACACAGGCGGCAGCCCAAGCACCGTTCGATCTCGCTGTGAATCACGTGCGCGGTCTTGGCGGGCTCGCGCCGAACTCATAATCCTTGGGCGGCTCCACGCCGAGCAGGTGGCGCACGAAGTAATCCCACCGGCGGCGCATCATGTACGGCGTGTTGCCGAACCCGTGGCGGAGGTTCGGGAACATGATGAAGTCGAACTCCTTGTTCGCTTCGATGAGCTTGTCCACCACCACGAGCGTGTTGTAGGGCGGCACGTTGCTGTCCATTCCGCCGTGGGCGATCAACAGCTTGCCCTTCAGGTTCTCCGCCAGGAGCTGGTTGGCTTGGTTGTCGTAGTTGGTCGAACCATCCGGGTATTCCTCTAACAAGCCTTGCCACTTCTCGCCCCAGTCGTCCTCGTAGTTCCGGTTGTCGTGGTTGCCGGCCTGGGACACCGCCACATCGTAGAAGTCGGGATACCTCATGATGGCATCCGCAGAGGCGAATCCGCCGCCCGAGTGGCCCCAGATGCCCACCTGCTCGATGTCCATCCACGGGTTCTGCCCGGCCAACTGCTCAATCGTGGTGATCTGATCCGGGATCCCGTTGTCCCCCATGTTGCCGTAGTACGCTTCGTGGAAGCTCTTGGAGCGCATGGGCGTGCCCATGGCGTCCACCTCGACCACGACGAAGCCCAGCTCGGCGATCGCCTGCTTGTCTCTCCGGGACGCGCTAAAGCTCCGACTACCCACGCTGCCCGACTGGGGACCGGGGTAGAGATAGTTGATGATGGGATACTTCTGGGACGGGTCGAGGTTGGTGGGGTGGTACATCAGTCCGTACAAGTCGGTCTCACCGTCCCGGGCCTTGGTCGTAAAGGGGATTGGCGGTTGCCATCCCGCGGCCACTAGGGATGAGATGTCTCCTTCCTCCAGCGTCATGCGCACCCGCCCTCTCGTGTCGCGCACCACGGTGACCGGCGGAATCGTCGGGGTGGAGTAACTATCTACGAAGTAACGGCCCGACTCCGAGAGCGTAACGGTGTGGTTGGCGCTGTCGGGAGTGAGAAGCCGGAGGTTCTCCCCGTCCATGCCGATGCTGTAGAAGTACTGGAAGTATGGATCGCCCGGCTCCCGTCCCGCCCCCATGAAGTAGAGGGTGCGGTTTTCTTTGTCGATGCGCCGGAGCTGCAGCACGTTCCAATCGCCGCTGGTGATCTGGTGCCTGAGCTCGCCGGTCTGGAGGTCGTAGAGATACAGGTGCCCCCAGTTGCTCCGCTCAGAGAACCAGATCACCTCGTTGGTCTCCGGCAGAAAGTGCCAGTTGACCATACGGTTCCCGGACTCGAAGAACGTGTCGACCTTCTCTTCCATCACGTCGCGCACCGCGCCGGTCGCAACATCGGCCACGCGGAGTTTGGCCTCCTTGTGGTCTCGTGAACTGGAAACGAACGCGATCTGGGTACCGTCATCGCTCCACTCGATATCCGAGTATCCACCGCCACAGCGGATGTGGTCGCAGATGGTGGAGCGGTGTTGATCCGGCGGCATCTGGAACCGCACCATTGTGCGGGCGTCCAGATCGATGACCACCCGGGAAATCCGGAAAATGACGCTGTCCTCGGGGAGGGGATATCGCCACGCCTCCAGCGTCGGGTGACCGACTTCGGTGGACACCAGGTACATGTCTCCCACGCCGCGCTCGTCGTGCTGGAAGGTGGTGACCTTCTTGGAGTCGGGCGACCAGAGCACGACGGGGCGGTCGCTCTTGGTCCAGCCGGCGTTGTCCGTGGCGTAGCCGTAGTACTGGACGCCATCGGTGGTGAGCGGGGCTTCCGCCCCGGTGGCGAGACCCCGCATCCACAGGTTGTGGTCCCGGATGAAGACGGCCCGTCTGCCGTCGGGCGATACCGAGGCGTTCCGGTCGGGAGGCCCGCCACGCCCGGGGCGTTCCGCTGTGCAACTATACTCCCGGATGTCACACGAGTACCTGCGCCCGGGCTCGCCCTGCTGGAAGCCGCGTTGCCCGAACCCACCCTGCCCGAGGGCGAAGGTGATGGACCGGCCGTCGTCGGCAAACTCGAACGTGCTGAACGGCAGGTCGAACGGACTATATGTCGTGTCGGACACGGCGGAGAGGGCGTCGGCCAGTCGCTGATGATCGAACGCCGGCCCTCGCCTCCGCCGGTTTGGATCGACGAGAATGAACTCGGATCCTTCAGGAATCGTATTCCTATACCAGAGGCGACCGTCCGGCAACCATGTGGGCCGGACCGTCGCGCCGAATACCAGGGACGCGGTGTTGCTCCCGAGGAATTGTTCCGCGTGGGCGTAGTCCTCGGCGGTGAGATCGCGCCGTTCCTGGGCTAGGGCCGGGGTCGCCGTGGCAACAATCGCCAGTAAGACAGCAGGGAGTCGCATAATGAAAACCTCAGAATCTGCGGTTGAGAGCCGTGGGGTAGGCTCGAGGGGATAGTAGGATTATGACGCGGGGGCGGCGGCTGGGCAACACGGCCCACGACGGACGCCCATGGGGGGCGTCCGCCCGTTAGGGGAGGACCGCCGACGGGTGACGAAGGACTCTCCGGTTTCTCAGGCGCCTACTCCCGCCTCTCCCTCTCGCGGCGCAAACGACAAATCGAACACTGACGAGTCCACCTCCACGGCATGGCGGACACTCTCGTGCACGGTGATGCGGATCCGATCGCCGTAGGGTGCGAGGCGTTGCAGGAGCGCGCGGAGGTGCCGCACCTGATCATGGTGCAGATGCTCGATGTGGAGCGTCACCGTCGATCGGGTGTTCCGGAGAAACCGCGTGAGCGACCGAGTGGTCTGCACAAAGAACTTGCGGTCCAGCCAGCCGCGAAGTCGGAGCGAGAGCATCGCCGACGCATTTCGGACTTCAGAGAAGGACAGCTCGATGGCACCGGCCTCCCGGTACCGGCGCAGTGCACGCTCGAGCCGACCGAAGTACCCGTGGCCCGCGCGGCGCGCATGCTCCTCGACCTCGCGGAAATGGCGGTCGACGTAATCTTGCATGGAAAGTCCCACGACCCACTCCCCTACCACGCGAGGGAAGAGGTGCGGCCTCCACCACGGGACCGAACCGATGAATCGCGCCACCCGGCGGAAACCGCCGGGAAGCAGCCCGCGTACGATGAAGCGGCGGAGGACGGCCAGCGGTTCCCAGAGGGATTTCCACCCTCGGAACAAGGGATGGCGCAGGTGGCGGAGCTTGTTCCGTACCCGAGCAGCGATGCTCCCGTCGCTGAACAGCCGCTCATGCAGGGCGCGATATCCGGCCACCATCTCGTCGTAGGTCATCCCCTTGGGGATCACGTTGGTCCCGAGCTTCACGTTGTCCGCGCTGTTGGCGTCCGGAATGAGCCGCCCTTCCCGGTTGAGGCGGTCGTAGAGCGGGGTTTTCGGCGTGGCCGTGAGCAGCCCGATCATCGCCGCCTGAATCCCCGACTGCATAATGAACCGGTATTGAAGGTCGAACGTGTCTACCGTGTCGTTGTCGAACCCGATAATGAACCCGGCGAAAATATCGAGCCCGTGCGCATAGATCGTCCGCACCGATGTAAGAAGGTCCTGCCTGGTGTTCTGGAACTTGAGCGTCTCCTTGAGACTCTCTTCGTCCGGTGACTCGATCCCAATGAAGACCCACCCGAAGTTCGCCGCCCGAAAGAGCCGGAGCAGCGTCTCGTCCTGCGCCAAATTGAGAGAGGCTTCCGTGCCCAGGCGAAACCGATAGCCGTGGCGCTGTTGGTAGTCCGCCACGTACCTCAGCAGGTCTTTGGCGACGCGCTTGTCGCCGATGAGGTTGTCGTCAACGAAAAAGACGCTCCGAGCGCCGAGCCGGCGCAACACGTCGAGCTCCCGCCCGACCTGCTCGACGGACTTGGTGCGGGGCCGCCGTCCGAACATGACGATGATGTCGCAGAACTCGCAGCGGAACGGGCATCCCCTCGAGAACTGGACACTCATCGCCTGGTACTTGTCCACCTGCAGCAGGTCGAATCGGGGAACGGGGGAATCCTTGAGATCGACCGTACCGGTCTCATGATACAGCGCCTGGGCCTTTCCCACCTCCATGTCACGGCAGAATGCCGGCCAGATGTACTCGGCCTCGCCGGCGACGACGGTGTCCGCCAGCGTCGCATACCGCTCTGGAACCAGCGACGCAAAGCTGCCGCCCGCCACCACGTGGTACCCCTTGCTCCGGTAATACCCGAGCAACTCCCGCTGCCGCGGGAACTGGACACCCATCCCGCACACGCCTACGATGTCGGCGTCCGGCGCCAGCGGAAGTGATTCGATGTTCTCGTCCACGATGGTGACGTCCCAGGAGTCGGGGCAGAGGGCCGCCAGCGTAGCCAGCCCCAGGGGCGGGTTGACCGCCTTGCTCCGGTCGGGGAGTGTGTCCACCACCCACCTGAAGCTCCAGAAGCTCTCGGGAAATCGCGGGTTGATGAGCAAGAGTCGCATGAGAGCCGCTCAGGTGGGGGGGGATACGGACAGATCGAACGTGGACATTGCTTTAATAACCCTGGATGGCCGCCCGGCCGCAAGGCCACGCCCCCGGGGGGGGCAGCGTGGTCGCTACCCGGCCCGGAGCGGCTGAATCGGGTCCACCCGTGTCGCCCGCCGGGCGGGGAGCCAGCACGCGAGGAGGGCGGTGCCGCCCAGCAACACCGCCACCCCGCCGAAGGTCACAGGGTCCGCGGTCCCGACGCCGTACAACACGTTTGTCAACACGCGTGACGAGACCAGCGCGCCGACCAAACCCAATCCGATGCCGAGGGCGGCGTACGTCATGCCGTGCCGCACCACCAAACGCCACACACCGCTCGCCGTGGCGCCCAGGGCCATGCGCACGCCGATCTCGTGCCGTCGCTGGTTCACCCAGTACGACAACACGCCGTACACGCCTGCGCCCGACAACGCGAACGCCACGCCGGCGAAGATCGCGAGGACCAACGCGTAGAACCGTTCCACGGCAATCGACTCGCCGATCAACGACGGCATCGTGACGACACTGTGCGCCGGCTGCCCCCGATCCAAATTCGCAATGCCTCGCCGGGCCAACGCGGTGAGGGACGCCGCATCGTGGGTGGCCGACCGGACCACGTACGTCATCATATGGTCCGGGTACTGGGCATGGGCCATGTACATCTCGGGCCGGGGCTCCGACCCGAGACCGTAATACCGCGTGTCGTTGACAACCCCGATGATGTCGAACCACGCCCAGTCAGTCGCCGGCGTGTAGATGCGCTCGCCGACAGGGTTTCTTCCGGGCCACACCTGGTCTGCCATCGCCTGATTGACGAGGGCGACGTGGGGCGCGTCGGGACCGTCGAAGTCGTTCAACCGCCGTCCACGCACGACGGCGATACCCATCGCCTCGAAGTATCCCGGCGTCACGATGCGGTAGTCCGCCTGGGGCAGCTCGTCGTCCTCCAGGTGCTCCTGGCCCACCAAGCGGTACGGCAGGTCGTAGTTCACGCCCATGGGATCCATCGGCAGCGCGGACGTCCCACCCACGTGCTCCACCCCCGGCAACGCGCCCAGCGCCGCTCGGAGATCCCGGGCGTATTGCCGCACCTTTTCGGCAGTGTTGTAGCTGGTGCGGTTCAGAAAGACCCGCGCCGCCACGGCGCGGTCCGCGTCGAACCCCGGGTCCACCTTTTGTAGCTCCACCATGGTTCGCATCAGAAGACCAGCCCCGCACAACAGCATGGTCGTGAGGGCGAGCTGCGACGTGACGAGTACCGCCCGCATCCGATTGTGGCGCCGTCCCGAGCTGGCGGACCGCGAACCGCTCTCCGTCAGCGTTTTCTGTAAGTCCACCCGGGCCCCGTGCAGCGCCGGTGCGAGTCCGAAGAGGATACCGGTCACCACCGACGCCAGCACCGCAAAGCCGAGCGCGGTGCCGTCCAGCGCCAATTCCTCGGCCCGGGGGATGATCCCCGGCTCGAACGCCAGAATGAGATTGTGGGTGAGAGTGGCGAACGCGATACCCACCGCACCGGCCGCCAGGGAGAGAATCACGCTCTCGGTGAGGAGCTGCCGGGTGAGACGCGCGCGCCCGGCGCCCAATGCCGACCGCACGGCGATCTCCCGTTCGCGTACTGCGGCACGAGCCAACAACATGTTGGCGATGTTGACGCACGCGATGAGGAGCACGAGTCCCACGGCGATGAACGCCACGATGAGGGTCGCCCGGGCTTCGCCTACGATGCGCTCCCGCAACGGTTGCACGGCCGCCTGCCACCCTTCATAGATATCGGAGAACTCTCCCACCTGAAGCTCGTTGGAGATGCGTCGAAAATCGTCGCGCGTCTGTGCCAGGGTGACACTGGGACCGATGCGTCCCACGGCGGTCAGCCACCTTGCGTGGCGCGTCCACCGGTTGGGCGCCGTATACCGCACCGGCAGCCATAGGTCCACGTCGGGCAACGGCGCGGCGATATTGGGTTTCATGACGCCGACGATCTCTACGGGTTGGGCGTCCAGGCGAACCACCGTCCCGACGATGTCGGGATCGGCACCCCACCGATCGCGCCACAACCGATGGCTGATGATAGCCACGTTCCCCCGGCGCCCTTCAGTGGCGTCATCCATCGTGAACGAACGGCCGAACAGGGGCTGGAGCTGCAGCACCTGGAAGAAGTTCGGGTAGACGGTCACGCCGTCGATCCACGTCGGCTCTTCCTCGTCGTGCAGCACGAACCGGTAGTCCCCCCAAAGGGTCACGTCGGTGAGGGTGCGGTTTCCCGCCCGCCAGTCGAGGAATACCCCCATGGACGCCGCATCGGACTCGGTGCGCTGTGTAGGGTGTTGCTCCGTGATGACGACGAGTTGCTCGGGCTCCCCGAACTGCAGGGGTCGGAATAACACGCCGTTGATGACGCTGAAGATGGCCGTGTTCGCACCGATGCCCAGAGCCAACGTCACCACGGCAATGAGGGCGAAACCCGGAGCCCGGGCCAACAGGCGAAACGCAAAACGCGCGTCCTGGTGGAGCGCGTCAAACGTGGCGCGAACCCTCGACTGCGTGGTTGGGATGGGCATGCCGGTGTGGCTCGGCGTCAGGAGATACCTGCGGCGGCCGAAGCGCGACAACGCCATCCGCTCCCGGGCGGCGTGCACCACCACGTCGCGGCACGTTCGGAACCACAGAGCGAGCGACGCCCGCGTGCCCCGGCGATGCGCGCAGCGGCGTTTGTCGTCGAAGAGTTGGACCATGTCGTCGCCGAACGCCTGCCGGAACCCCGCCGGATAAGCGCGAAGCAGCACGCGGTAAACCCGAACCGCAAAGGGCCGCCGTGGAGACGTCATGGGGACAAGAGCTTGTGGGACCGGGCCAGGGCGACCATGCCCTCGAGGCGGGCCGCTTCCTCGCGGGCCGCCCGCTCGCCGGCGTCGGTGATGCCGAAGTAGCGGCGCCGCTGGTCGTCGAGATCGGGATCGGACCGGCGGTCCGACTCGGCAATCAGCCCGTCGGCCATCAGGGTCCGGAGGGTGCGATAGAGGTTGCCCGGCTCGATGTGCTCACCGGGAAGGCGGTCTTCGAGCGCCTTCACGATACCGTAGCCGTGAAGCTCCCCCTCCATCAACACCACGAGAATGTGAAAGACTATTGGTTTCATCGGGTGGCCCCACTGGTGTCATCAAGACATGAGTCAAGATGACTATAGCCATAATGATATAATGTTGCAAGGGGCCGACAGAAAAGAGCCGCTACCGCCTCCGTTCCAGGCGAGACATCGCGTCGGCGAACTGGCGGCCAAGATCCAGGAAACCCGCCGAGTCGTAGTGCCATGGATCCGAATACGCGTAAGAGTCGGTGCTGGTTACAAGGGCGGCGCTGTCGTCCCGATCGGCGTACACGGTTTGGGCGGCTCGGACGATGCCGCCGTGCTCCCACACCTCCCCGTCGGGATCGTTGCCCGAGTCCGAGATGCGGCCGATGACCACCGGGAGGTCGTCCACCCGAAACGCGGCCCGGATCAAATCCATGAGGCGGGTGAGATTGTCCACGTACTGACGGGCAATGGTCGGGGTGTACGAGGCGTCACTCTCCCCCTGCATCCACACGATGCCCACCGGCACCAGCACGTCGGCCACCCCGTCCCCGTCGATATCACCCGCCGCCATGGCGCGGCGCACCGTGGCGAGGAAGTGGTCGTACTGGTTGACGCCATTGCCGTCTTGGTAGTCGGGATCCCAAGAGCCGAACTGGCCCGCCGCCCGCTGGTCGATGGACGTGCCACCCCGGGAGTACTTGATGAGGGCGACGCGTGTGGTGGGATCCAGCTCCTGCAACCGCGCGGCAAACGTCAGCTCCACCCCGAAGCGGTCCGAGTAGCTGTTGGTCACGCCGTCGGACGCGAACCCCACGCCGTGGCCCGGCCGCAGCTCCGACCAGACTCCCCGGCCGTCGGCGGCGGCGCCGTCAACAGCGGGATTGCCGTGGAAGATCGGTACGCCCGCGACAGGACCGCGGAGCTCCGCGGGCAGCTCGACCACCATTCCGTAGCCATCCATGTTGGACTGGCCGCCCAGGAAGTAGACTTTGTAGGTCGTCTGGCCGGCGGCAGGGGCCGCGGCGACGCAAGAAACGAGGAGCAGAGGGAGCGGGAAGGTGCGCATGACGGTATCTCCGGATAACGTGAATCTGTGTCTCTGTGCGCCCTCCCGCCAGCAACATGGCATGCTCGTTCATGAGGAGAGATCGTGACGGATCTCGACGGGGGCCCCTGGTGGGTCTCCTTCTTTCAAGGACCGTGGGGCTCTCTCCAACAGGGTGGGTTTCCTCCGGAAAAAACCCGGGAGGAGGTCGACTTCATCGTGAAGGCCCTCGAGTTGGGTGACAGCGAGCGTGTCCTCGACGTGCCCTGCGGCGAAGGGCGTCACAGCATCGAGCTGGCGTCGCGGGGATTCGCCGTCAGCGGAACCGAGTTGAACCCGAACGCACTCCAGACTGCTCGAGCCAACGCGGAAGAACGAGGCGTGACCGTCGACTTTCGCCAGGGCGACATGCGGTCGCTTCCCGCCGAAGGAGAGTTCGATGCCGCCATCTGTTACGGCGGCAGCTTCGGCTACTTCGATGACGAGGGAAACCTCGAGTTCGTGAAGGCCGTCGCCGGCGCCCTGGCCGATAGCGGGCGGTTCATCATCGACACACCGGTGGCCGAATCGCTGTTTCCCCAGTACAAGGAGCGCGACTGGCAGTGGTGGGATGAGGAAGCCCAGGACATGCGGGTCCTGCAAGAGCGGTCGTGGGATCTCCGTGCGGGACGGATACGCGGTACCTGGACGTTCATAGGACCAGATGAGACGTCGACGTCGGATGTCTCCATCAGGATCTACACCTGCCGCGAGCTGTGTGAGCTGCTCCGCGAGGCGGGATTCCAAGAGTTCCGTACCATCGAGCCCATGACCCACGCACCCTTCAAGATGGGGTCTCGGAGACTCAGCCTGGTGGCGTCCAAGTGAATAGCGCGGGCATCGTCGGGTACCGGCACACCGGAATGCGCTACACGAAACCTCTCGGAGACGCATGAACCACATCAACGTTCGTCGCGTGCTTGCCGGCGGCCTGATCGCTGGATTCTTCTACAACGGCGGCGGTGTTACCGTCGCGATCCTGTTGAATCTGGAGGACACCTTTGCCCGCTTCGGGGCGGAGCCCTCACTCGCCGCAGGCCTCATGCACATGGGCATCCGGTTCGGCCTCGGGATCGTGAGCGTGTTTCTCTACGCTGGCATCCGGCCACGCTTTGGCCCGGGTCCGAACACGGCGATCATTGCGGGAATCCTGATGTGGCTCACCGCCTACGTGCCGGGGACCCTCGTCATGCAGGAGCTGGGCGTGTTCAGCGGGACGCAGGCCGCTATCGCCATCGCGTGGGGCTTGATGGAGGCGTGCATTGCGACGATCGCCGGCGCACTGGTGTACCGGGAGGAGCCGGCGTCGTAGCCGGCGGAGTGGCGATGTTCGAAGCGGCAGATGAGGTGGCCGACGAGCTGAAGAACTTGTGGTGGCGAAGCGAGCGGCGGTAATCCTCACCGCGGAAGTTGTTTCAATGCTTCCACTGCGTAGAGCCGCACTTCCCAATCCTCATCCCGTGACGCCTGCATCAACGCTTCCCGTGCTTCTGGTGAACCGATCTTCAGCAACGCCACGACCGCGGACCGCCTCACCCACGGAAGATGGTCGTTCAGCCGCTCGACGATCAGCGACAATCCCCTTTCCGAGCCAAGAATGCCCAGCGACTCGACAGTTGAAACCCGGATCCATGTGTCCTGATGCCTCGAGGTCTCTTCGGCTCGCTGGAGCAGCTCTTCAACGCCGATTTGCGCCAGGGAGCGCATCGCCACCTGCCGGATCCACGGTTCCGGATCGTCCAACAGCTCCATCAGCGGCTCCACGCATTCTTGCGAGCCGATGACTCCCAGGGCACGGACGGCGTTGCCCCGGACGTCGGCCACGTCATCACCCAGCACCGCCACGAGTGCGGGAACCGCTCGTTCAGACGGAATCCTCCTCAGAAATTCCGCGGCGAGATCCCGTACCTCAGCCTGATCGTCTTCGAGCAGCGGAACAAAGTAGTCGACGGCCGGGCCCCCGAATGCAGCCAGCCGCCTGGCGACGAAGAACTTCGCTCGCGAGTTCGGCTCCTCCACGAGCTGAGCCACCAGCTGCGTCATCTGGGCCCGCTCCCGCTCGGGCGAGAGGATCGCTATGGTCTTGTCCAGCCCGCGGCCGTAAAAGAACGCGGAAGCGCCAATCAGGAGAACTGTGTAGAACGCGACGACGGACGCCACCTCTCTCTTTCGAACGGGTTCTTTCTTCTTGAAGAGAAGGCGAGTCGGAAGAGCGAAGAACTTCGCGACAAACCGGGGAACCGGAACCAAAAAGGGCGCGCTCCGCCGATATGCCTCGTACACCTCGCCGTGCCGCTTCCGCATGTTCAGCTCCTCCAGCATCGCCACACCGACGATGACCAGCGTCGAGAGAAGCCAAGGGAGGCTCGCATCGATGCCCCACGAACGCCTCGGATAGAGCCCACGTAACAGCAGCAGGTAGACGCCGTAGCTCCAGAGAATCCAGCCCAGGTACTGGGGATGCCGGGAGATCCGATACACCCAGGAATCGGCCACGTTCAGCTTGCGGGACCGGGCCGAGAGCCACGCGAATGTCCCCGTGAAGAAGAGAAGTAAGCCACTGCCCAGGAAGAAGTAGACGATCGGCCAGTAGCCGTTGATCCCGACCTGCCCGAAGAGCCACCTGAGCAGGTCGTACGGCGCCCGGATGATGAGTCCCAGTCGCTGCAGCTCGAACGAGATGTCGAGAACCGGTAGCCACAGGATGTTCAGCATGCCCAGGCCGGCGAGAAAGAACATCACGCCTGCAAACTGTGCGAACACGGGGAGCATGAATCCGATGGCGCCGACGGCCGCTAGGCCAGTCCTGCGAGTGGCAAAACCGGCGATGATCAGCAACACCATGAGGGCAAAGCAGCAGTAGCCGACCAGCCGCAGGTGGAAATGGGCGATGAACAACTCGGTCTTGAGCACGCTGATTTGGTCGGCGTGCGAATCGAGATTCGGCGTGGTGACGGCGCCCTGCAGAGCTCCGTCAATTAGATAGGGCAGCTCAACTGTCGCAAAGGTCAGCCCGACGGTGAAGACCGCTGCGAGAAGGACGAGAAGGAAATTCTGCAAGTTTCGAGGGTGCAGGACGCTTGCCATGCGTTTCGTACCTCGAGGTCACGACACGCCTGAAACCTAGCACGCCGACATCAGCGTTCAACTGCCGCAATGTCGGCGTGCAATGTGTTGCGAAGATTCAAGTAGGAATCTTCATTCCGTCTGCAGCGCCCGCACCGGGTCCTGGCGCGCAGCCCGCATACCGGGCACCAGGCACGCCATCGATCCGACCAACGCAAACAACAATCCCACGGCGGTGAACGTGATCGCATCCGTCGGCGCCACGCCGTAGAGCTGCTGCTGAATCAAGCGCGTGACGCCGAATGCTCCGACGATCCCCACGGCGAGCCCCACTCCCACCAACCCCAATCCACGACGCAACACGAGTTGGATGACC
>JBDHAF010000047.1:0-22656 GCA_039588255.1 Gemmatimonadota bacterium
AGAAGCGCGATACGCCCCACCGCCGCTGCTGAAGCGGATGGTGATCGCCGGGTGGTACGGGAGGAAATCCGGAAAGGGATTCTACGATTACTCGACAGATCCGCCGACCGAGTCGAACCTTGGGCTCTAGCGCGCCCTGGCGAGGCATCGCCTTTGCGTCGGTCGTGGTCGCCGGCTGTGCGTCAGCGGGGACAGTGCGTCCACCGTTCCCGCCGCTCCATCTGGCGATGGTGGACACCCTCCGAGTCGTTCCGGTGTTGAACGCTGAGTTGGAACAGCGCATCCTGGGGGAGCAACTCGACGTCCTCGACACCGCGGCGATCGAACGAGCCCAACTAATCGCCGAGCTGGAGCAACGCGCGATGGGGGAGGGCCTGGACATTCGCATTGCGAATGTGGAGGACGGGTATCTCGAGACTCGGTGGTTCAACGTCGTCAGTCGCCGCTCGGGCGACGGGGATGTCGCACACCCCGAGCGGGAGATTCTCTTGCGATTCTGGATCGACCCCGTGGGGCCGTTGGGATACAAACTGACGGCGGAGGCGGTGTACCGCCGGGTGTCCGATCCCTCACTGCCGTCCCGAGAGCGGGAGGTGATGGTGTCGCCGGATCATGAAGGCGAGGCGATATTGACGCGGATTCTCGACGGCGTGCGGGAGCGATTCGGTGGCTAACGCCGACACCGGCCTGCCCGCAACGGAGGACCCCAGGGTGACGGTGGTCCCGGACGACCCAGAGCCAGGCCCGGGCTCGGGCATCGCCGGGAACGCCTACTGCAGCGATATGCTCTCCAAGGTGTCGCGCACGTTTGCCCTGTGCATCCGGCTCCTCCCACGAGACCTCGAGCACCCCGTCCTGATCGCCTATCTACTGTGCCGCATCGCCGACACGATCGAGGACGCCGCCGATCTCTCGGGATCAGACAAGAGCGCCCTATTGGCACACTTCCGTTCGTGCTTGGACGAAGATGGGCCCGATGCCAGCCCGCTCGCGTCCCGCTTCGAGAACCCCCGGACTCATGAAGAGGAGCTCACCAACCAAGCGGATGTGGTCCTCAGCGAGTTTCGCCGACTTCCCAGCTTTCAACGCTCCGCCATTCAACCCTGGGTCCAAGAGATGTGCTCGGGGATGGCGGGTTTTGCAGACGATTACGAGGAGGGCGACCCCGAATCACCACGCGTGTTGGCGACCATCAACGACCTCGAACGGTATTGCTACTTCGTCGCCGGAACCGTGGGACATCTCCTCACGGACCTCTTCGCATCTGTGCGCCTCGCGGTCACCCCTCGGCATTACGCGCAGCTCAAACCGTTGGCGACCAGCTTCGGACTGGGACTGCAACTCACCAACATCATCAAGGACGTGGCCGACGACCGTCGCCGCGGCTGGAGCTTCGTGCCGCAGGAGCTGTGCGAAGAAGCCGGAGTGCATCCCGGCGAGCTACACGATCCGGACCGAGACCAGCAGGCACGCCGGGCCATGCAGGTGTTGATCGACAAGGCCCAGGGACACTTGAACGATGCCCTGGAATATTGCGTGCGCCTACCACGCTCCGAGTACCGTGTGCGACTGTTTTGTCTGACGTCTCTGTACTTCGCGGTGCGAACGCTACGACTCGCCGCACACGACGCCCGTCTGCTCGACCCGGCCCACAAGGTGAAGATCACCCGGGGCGATGTATACCGGACGGTGGCCACAACCGCGGTCATTGCGCCGAACAACACCCTGGTGCGGGCCTACTTCAGGTTCCTCAAGGACGGCTCAGCAGGGAGTGAAGAGTAGGAAACGGGTCAGGGCGGTCGTCAACTTTTCCCACACTACCTACTTCCCACCGCACGCTACAGATTGAGTCATGCCGAATCTCTCTCCCCCTCTGGGCTTCACAGGCGCGTTCCACACCGATCATGATGCGCGCGCCGCTTACAGCGAGGGGGCGGGGCCATACCGTATTCTCCCTGATGCGATCGCCATCCCTCGAGACGCCCAAGATCTCTCCACCCTGGTACGGTTTGCCGGCGATGAGGGGATCCCGCTGGTGCCGCGAGCGGCCGGGAGCGGCACGCCGGGCGGCAACGTGGGCCACGGCATCCTGGTCGATCTCCAGGGCTTCGAGCTCCCGCTCCGGGTGTCTGCCGAGCGGCGGGCCAACGTCGGTGCTGCCGTGACGTGGGCGGCGCTGGACCATGCCGCGCGTAGGATCGGCCATCGCCTTCCCCCAGATCCCTCGAGCGGGGCGTACTGCACGATCGGTGGCATGACCGCCACTGACGCCGCCGGGCCACGAAGCCTCCGCTACGGGAGCATGCGGCGGTGGATCGAGGGCGTGGAGTTCGTCACCACCGATGGGGAGGTCGGTTGGCTCGCCCGTAGCGGTAGGTCCGATCGGCGGCCCAAACGCGGTCAGCGTCGCCGACTCAAGACGCGGCTCCAGGTGCAAGACCGATTCGACCGCCAGGCCAGGAAGGTGCTGCTGGACCAGCGGACGACCATCGGCAAACACTTCCCCATCACCAGGAAGAACTCATCGGGCTACGCGCTGGATGAGTACCTGGGCTCAGGCGACTTGATCGACTTGGTCATCGGCTCCGAGGGCACGCTGGGATTCGTCACGCGAGTGGAAACCCGGTTGGACCCGGAGCCCCAGGCCACGGCTTCCATGCTCCTTGCGCTGCCCGACGTCGACGTCCTGGCCGACGTGGTACGAACCCTGCTTCCCCTCGAGCCCACGGTGGTCGAGCTCCTGGATCGCACGTTCCTCGAGATCGCCGCCGAGCCCGACCTCCTGAGAGCCGGGGTGGACGCCGTCCTCCTGGTGGAGTTCGAGGGACCGAATGCCGACGCCGTTCGGGGGGTCGTGGGCGACACCGTCCGGCAGACCGCCACCTGGTGTGTGGACGTGGAGACCGCGTTGACCGATGCGGAGCGGGAGCGGCTGTGGGCGCTGCGGCACGCGGCGAGCCCCCGACTGGCGGAGCTCCCGGCAAGCCGCCGCTCCCTTCAGGTCATCGAAGACGGCTGCGTGCCGGTGGAATCACTGAGCCGCTACCTGAAGGGTGTGAGAGAGGCGGCTCGCATGGCCGGTGTCGAGATCGTGGCGTTCGGACACGCCGGTGACGGACACTTGCACGTCAACGCGCTCGTCGACACGACCGATCCGAGCTTTGAGAACCGCCTCATCGGCCTCTTGCACATGGTGACGGATCTCGTGGTCGAGTTGCGCGGCACCGTCAGCGGCGAACACGGGGACGGCCGCCTCCGGGCGCCGTTGCTCGAGCGCACCTTCGGCCCGGACGTGACGTCCCTGTTCCACCTCGTGAAGAAGGTGTTCGATCCCTCCGGCATCATGAATCCCGGCGTGATCGTACCCGATCCGAGCTCGCAACCGATCGCCGACCTCAAGGTAGGACCCAATGCGGCGGACATTCCCACGCATATCGGCAACGGACTGCTTTCCATCGAGCGGCGCGGGGAGTGGGGACGTCCGAAGCTGAGCGTGTGTCAACCTCCGCCTGCTGCTGCCAGCGGGGTGGGACCATGAAACCGTACCTGGATCTGTTGCGACACGTGATGGATCACGGGACGCCGAAAGACGACCGCACCGGCACCGGGACGCTCAGCGTGTTCGGCCACCAGATGCGCTTCGATCTCGCAGCAGGGTTTCCCGTCGTCACCACCAAGAAGCTCCACCTCAAGTCCATCATCTACGAGTTACTGTGGTTCCTCAAAGGCGACACGAACATCCAATACCTCAAGGATCACGGCGTCAGTATCTGGGACGAGTGGGCAGACGAGAACGGTGACTTGGGACCGATCTACGGATACCAATGGCGGTCGTGGCCGGCGCCCGACGGTAAGCACATCGACCAAATCGAGCGAGTCGTGCAGGAGATCAAGGACAATCCGATTTCCCGGCGGCTGATCGTGTCGGCGTGGAATGTCGCTGACATTCCACAGATGGCACTCGCACCGTGCCACCTCCTGTTTCAGTTCTACGTCAACCAAGGCAAGCTGTCTTGTCAACTGTATCAGCGAAGCGCCGACCTCTTTCTCGG
Organism: Gemmatimonadota bacterium; assembly: GCA_039588255.1. Classification (GTDB taxonomy): domain Bacteria; phylum Gemmatimonadota; class Gemmatimonadetes; order Gemmatimonadales; family GWC2-71-9; genus B3T1B10. Next base: position 4,053 of record JBDHAF010000047.1, read on the forward strand.
CGTGCCGTTCAACATCGCGTCGTACGCTCTCCTCACGCTGATGATCGCTCAAGTGACGGGACTCCAGCCAGGAGAGTTCATCCACACCTTCGGCGACGCACACATTTACCTGAATCATCAGGAGCAAGTCCGACAACAGCTGAGCCGTGAGCCGCGGGCACTACCCACCATGCACCTCAATACGGACGTCCCGGCTCTCGCTGATTTCACGTACGAGGATCTCACGCTCGAGGGGTACGACCCACATCCGAGAATCCCCGCACCCGTCGCGGTATGACGGTCTCACTGATCGCGGCGCGCTCCGATAACGACATCATTGGCCGGGACCGGGGTATTCCCTGGCATCTGCCCGCCGACCTGAAACACTTCAAGCGTCTCACCACCGGCCACACCATCGTCATGGGCCGCAAGACGTTTGAGTCCATTGGCCGCGCCCTTCCGGACCGCCGTACCATCGTCGTTACGCGCAACGCCGACTTCGCCGGAGAAGACATCGTGGTGGCCCCGTCCCTCGACGAGGCGTTTCGCCGTGCCGTAGACGAGCCGTTTGAGACCGACGGAGAGGTTGAGGTATTCGTGGTGGGCGGTGGGGAGATCTACCAGCAGGCGCTCGGTCGGGCCGACCGCATGTATCTCACCCGCGTGCACACCGTCGTGGAGGGCAACGTCGCCTTTCCGGCATTTGCAGAAGGGGAATGGGAGTGCCGGGACACCGAGTGGCACGCCGCCGACGAGAAGAACCCGTTCGACTACACCTTCGAGGTGTGGGAGAGGAGGTGAGCGGAGGGTTCCCTGCTCACTGCTTACTGAATAGCCCCCGCCGCGCCCGATCTCCGCGGATCCGCTCCGGCCCTCACTCGTCCCCCGTCGATCAGCACCGCGGCTCCGTACCCCATGCGCAACTCCCCGGGTAGCGAGATGCGTTGGAAGATGTGCCCCATGGCCTCCAGTTCCCGCATCACCGCCGGCGCGATGCCATTCTCGATCTGAATGACCGTTTCCCGAACCTCGTTGGCCCCAGGCTGGCGCCGGCCGCCCACCAGAAACCGCGGTAGCTCCAACGCCTCTTGGGGACCGAGTCCAGCATCGATCATCGCCGCAACCATCTGATACACTGCCGAGGTGATCCACGCATTGCCGGCCGCACCTAGGGCCGCCATCGGCCGGCGGTCGTCTCCGGTTCCCGCGAAGAGCAACGTGGGCGCGATGCTGGTGCCGTTGCGGGCATTGGGGAGACGCGCCCCGTAGGACGCCGGATTGGAGCTGTAGGAGCGGAGCTTGTCGTTGTACAGGAACCCAAGGCCCGGGGACACATAGAAATTCCCGCCCCAGGTGCCGAGCGTCTGGGTCACCGCCACCATGTTGCCCCGTGCGTCAGCTACGGCAAACGCGGTCGTACCCGTGGCGCGGCATCGCCGATCGCCAAAGTCCGCCAGGCAACTCGACCCATCTTCGCCCTGCACCGACGCGACCTCCTGGGCACACGCCGGAGCCCCGTCGCCGGCGCGCTCCAGATCCTCCGGCCTCGTGCTTTGCGAAACGTCGAAGCACCGCTCCCACCGCACGCGTGCGCTGTCCTTGTCGAGCAGAGGTGCAACATCGACAGGCCACAATCCCGGGTCGGCGATTCTCCCGGCCGACGACGGCTGGAGCTTCCACGCCTCGATCATCGCATGCAGGGTCCCGGCGTCGTCGGTGTAGCGATCGGGGTCCCGATATCGCTCCAACAAGTTCAACTTGGCCACCAAAGACGTGCCGCCACTCGCCGCGGGAACGCTCGAGTAGACCGTGTGATCGCGGTACGTGCCTTCGATGGGTGCCCGCTCGGCGGCGTAGTAGCGCGACAGATCGTGCAGGGTCATGGCATTGCCCTGCCCCCGCAGGTCCTCCACCATCCGTCGCGCGACCGCCCCTTTGTAGAAGGCGTCAGCACCACCTTCGGCAATCTGTTGCAACGTCCACGCGAGGTCGGGGTTCTTGAGTGTGTCCCCCGCCTGGAGCGGGGGGCCGTCGGGGAAGAAGAGGGCGCGACTGCTCTCGTACTTGAGGAACCGCTCGCGCTCCAGCGCCAACGTAGTCGTGAACCCGTCATCCAGCGCGAAGCCCTGTTGTGCCAACTCGATGGCCGGCTCGAGGAGTCGCGCCCAGTCCACATCCCCACTGCCGTACCGCTCCCACGCCGTCCGCATCCCCGCCACCGTCCCCGGCACGTTGGCCAAGACGGGGCCGTCGGAGGGAAGGGTCCCCGCGGCCGGCAGCACCGCACTGTTGAGGGACGCCTGCTCCGGCACCCGGGTGAGAAACTCGATCACGACGGGTTCGTCCATGCCCTCGAGAAACACCAACATCTCGCCATAGCCGGCTACGCCGCTGGCGTCGGGCTCGACGACACCCAGGGCAAACGACACGGCCACGGCCGCGTCGACCACATTGCCGCCCGCCTCGAGAATCTCCACGCCGGCCTCCGTGGCCAACCCGTGAGCGCTCGAAACGGCGGCGCTCCCCTGGGCTTCGGTGCGAAACGGCGGACGCGCACGTAGCATCTGGTAGATGATCTCGTCGAGGCCTTTTTGTGTTGTGGCGGCGAGGGCGCGGGGGCGGAACCGCTCGCGCAACCGGGACCAGGCCTCGCCCCCGCGATCCGCGTAATACACTGCCTGCAGGCGCGACCACACTCGATCGAACGACTCGGCGTTGTACGCCGATCGGTCCGTAGGAGCAGCCACCGCAATCTCGGTGAGACCGGTTTCCGGCGCCGCGGGAACGGGGGTTACCCAGAACCGTCCCTCTGTCGCCGACAGGCCTGCGGCACTTCGGTCGCCGAGCCGGTCCGGATCCCCGTTGTACCCGGGACCTGCGCGGGGAAGCTCGGTCATCGCCAGGTGCAATCCATCAGGTGTCCAGGCGACCTCCGCCGCCGTTGCACTCAGCAGGTTGGTGTATCCGCCGTCGGCCGGCGTAACCCACACACCCCCGCGGTTGCCGCGGGTACTGTAGGCAATCCGATCACCGTTCGGCGACCACGCTGGATGTTCCACGGCGACGTCCTCCAACACCGTTGTCGTTCGATCTCCGTCCAGGCGTCGCACATCCAACTGGGACGACCGGTTCCGCCGACTCACGTACGCGACGCGCTCACCGGAGGGTGAGAACGTCGGGGACACCTCCGCTCCTGGTCCGGCCGTGAGCCGCCGAACCGTCCCATCTTGGGCCAAGAGCCATACGTCGGCGTCGGCGCCACGGCCGCGCACGAACGCTATTGTCCCATCTACCGACACGGTGGGCTCGCGCTCTGGTGCCTGGGAATCCGTGAGTCGCTCCGGCGCGCCCGGCGACCAGTCCGCTCCCAGCGAGACGCGCCAAATGTCGAAGGACTCGGAGCGGTTGGAGGAGAACACGAGGGCGGTACCGTCAGGAGTCCAGGCGGGGTCGCGATCCCACCCCGGACCCTCCGTCACGCGGGTCAGGTCGTTCGCAGAGATCGACGACAGGGAACCGACCCCCTGGGGCAGTCGCGCAAGCCACAAGTCGCCGTTCAGTTCGAACGCCAGATGACCCTGGGCTGAGAACGCCGGGCTGCGAATCCCCGCCTGGAGGACAAACGTGCTGTCAGGTACTTGGAGGGCCAGTGCTGTGAGCCAGAGCAAACGAAGCATGAGCCGTCTCCCTACCTACCTTCTTTCCACTACCCTCTCAACGGCTCCATCTCCCCGGAATGCCTCTCGCGTCGCCAGGTTGAAACGATCACCCACGCCAATGAAGTAGAAATCTCCGCCGGAATCTATTTGCCGTTGATTGTCGAAAATCACGACGTAACTCTGCCCAATCACTTCGAACTCGTCTCCCTGCACGATGATGGCCGTGTTCTCGTCGATCCCAATGCCCAGTAGGTCCGGTCGTGCACGGGTGATCTCCAGCAGGTCGAAATGCCGGTTGCGGCGCAGCAAGTGTTGATCGATGGCAACGTTCTTCACGAACGCCAGCCCCGCCTCGTGGTCTCCCATCATGATCGTGTTCGTCCTCGTGTCGCCGCGCGCCAGGTAGGACCCCTGAATCGTCGCCCCGGCAGACGACCCTCCGATCACGCCTCCCCGATCGAGGAGATCCCAAAGAGCCTCATGCGTCTTCGTATTGAGGTAGGAATCCGCCAATCGCCACTGCCTCCCGCCGCCGAACCACACGCCCTTGGCCTCGCGAATCGGCTGGGCGAACTCGTCGGTATCGGCCTCGTCCCGGTCATACGTGTGAAGTACGGTCAGATTCGTGGCACCGGCGGCCCGGAAGGCGCGCAACCCACGCCATTCCTGGTCGTAATCTTCACCCCCGCCGGCCGTCGGAATGACCACGATAGGGGCGTCGGGGCCGCCAGCCAACTCGAAAAACCTCTCGACGATGCCCTGGTCCCGCATGCCACCGCCGACAATCACGAGCGAGCCACTCTTGGGTCCCACCTGCTGCGCCGCCGCGTTGCCGACGAGCCCAATCGCCACGAGCACTGCCATACCAACTCTTCGTCGAATCATCGCGTCCTCTGCTTGGACTGAACTCCAGGGTCTCCGGAAGCCCGTCGCCGCGCCCGGTGGGTACCCGGCCGCGGCCCTAAATGATTCAAGAATGCCGGCCGACGCAACCTCCTGCCTTCCCGGAGTGTAGTCAGGATGCCATGATTGCCTACCCGAATGTCAAACGAGCCTTGCCGATGAGTCGACGAATCTCCCTCGCCCTGATGACGCTGCTGTTGGTATACCCGGGCATCCCGCTCACCGCCCAGCGGACTGGCCGCAGCGGCGCGCAGGAGCAACGGTTCTTCGATTGGACGACTCTCCCCTTTGCCTCGACGGAATTTCGGCTTCGCCGCCAGGCGATGATGGCCCAGCTCCAGCAATCCGGGAGAGGAGTGTTCCTGTCGCCCAGCGCGGAAGGCTTCACCTCCGGGGAGACGTTCCGCCAGGAAGACGATTTCTTCTACTTCACCGGGCTCGAACTGCCCCGCTCGATGCTAGTGCTCGACGCCGAGGAGGCCCTGACGATTCTGTTCGTCCCGCGACGTGATGCACGCTTCGAGAATCCGTCGCGTCCCAACCACTTCCCCGGACGCCCCCTGGCGGACGATCCCGGACTCGCCGCGCGAAGCGAGATCACCCAAATACGGCCCATCGAGGACCTCGACGGGTATATCGCCGGACTGGTTGCAGACGGTCGCACTATCCGCATCAACTCGAACGGGACAGTGGTGACAACGGCGGCCTCGACCGCTCCCATCCAACCGTGGAGTCCCGAGACACACCTCATCCACCACCTCCAGACCACGTACCCCAGCGTCGAGATCCAAACCGCCTACCTGGAAATCGCGCGACTTCGGATGATCAAGTCCGACGCCGAGATCGTTATCATGCGAAGGAATGCGCAGTTGACGGCCTACGCGATCATGACGGCTGCGGGACACATTGGAGACGGTGTACAAGAGCGGGGTTTGGAGGCTGAGTTCGAGGCCGCGTGCAAGCGGGGCGGCAGTCAGCGGCTGGCGTTTTCCTCGATCATCAAGTCCGGACCCAATTCTCTGTGGCCGTGGCGTGTGCTCGCCGCCCACTACGACCGGCGGAACCGGGCGATGCACGATGGCGATCTCGTGATCTTCGATGTGGGATGTGAGCTCGAGCACTACTCGAGCGACGTCGGTCGCACGTTTCCCGTCTCGGGCCGGTTTACCGACGACCAACGGGATATCCTGCGAATGGTCACCCAGGTGTCCGATACGATCATCGCGGCGGTACGACCAGGCATCACGTTGCGAGAGTTGCAGGCCCTTGCCGAGCGCACGATTCCCGAAGATCAGCGACCGTACATGCAAGCAGGATTTTTCTTCGGACACCACATCGGACTGTCGGTGGGCGACCCGTACCTGCCTGACGCCATGCTCGAGCCCGGTATGGTGTTTACGGTTGAGCCGTGGTACTACAACCACGAAGCTGAGATTGCGGTGTTCGTGGAGGATGACGTGCTGGTGACAGCGACCGGCGCGGAAGTCCTCACGGCCTCGCTGCCACGGACGCCGGAAGATCTCGAGCGTTTGGTGGGGGTGAACCGGTAGCGACGCAGTAAGCGGGGAGGTGGACCCGCCTACTGCCGTTCGCTCGCTGCCTATTTCTCGTTTTCCTTTTCCTTCTCTCGCTCCGCCGCAATCTCCTTGGCGATATCCGGCGGAACCCGCTCGTAGCTGTAAAACTTCCAGCTGAACGTCCCGCGCCCGCTGGTCAGTGAGTGGAGCTGCGTGGAGTACTTGTACAGCTCCGCCTCGGGCACGTGGGCCTTGATCTTCGTGAGACGACCGTCCGGCTCCGACCCGAGGATCTTGCCGCGACGCCCGGACAAATCACCCATGACGTCGCCCAAGGCGTCTTCAGGCGTCCACACATCCACTTCAAGGATCGGCTCCAGTAGGGCCGGCTTGCACTTGACGGCAACGTTTCGGAAAGCGAGGATGCCGGCCATCTTGTAAGCCTGCTCACTGCTGTCCACCGAGTGGTGGCTCCCGTCGTAGCACTGCACCTTGAAGTCCACTACCGGGTACCCGGCCACCACCCCGCGCCCCGCGGCTTCTTGCACGCCTTTGTTCACCGCCGGGATGTATTTCCCGGGGATGACGCCGCCGACGATCTTGTCTTCGAATTCGTACCCTTTGCCGGAGGGCAACGGGGCGATGCGAATCCAGCAGTCGCCGTACTGTCCGCGGCCGCCACTTTGCTTCTTGTGCTTGCCCTGTCCCTCTCCCTTGCCCTTGAACGTCTCGCGGTAGGGGATTCCCGGCTTCGTCAACTCGGCCTTCACACCGAACTTCCGCTCGAGACGGTTGACGATCACCTGAAGGTGCCGCTCACCCCGGCCGCGAACGAGCGTTTGCCGCAACTCGGAGTTGAACTCGTGATGGAAGGTCGGATCCTCTTCGTGCAACTTGTGCAATCCCGTGCCGAGCTTGTCTTCCTCGCCACGCTTCGTCACGCCGATCGCCATGACGATGACCGGCTCGGGGAACGGGATCTTTGGCAAGACGATTTGCAAGCCGGAGGTGGAGAGCGTGTCGTTTGTGTGCGTGTTCTTCAACTTGGCGACCACACCGATATCGCCGGCGTTCAGTCGTGTCACCTCTTCACGATCCTTGCCCTGTGCCACGGAAAGGTGATTCAACTTCTCGGGCGTCTCGCGCGGTGCATTCCACGCCTCGGCCCCGTTCGACACGGTTCCGGACCACACCCGAAACAACGTCACGTCGCCGACATGAGGTTCGGACACGGTCTTGAACACTTGCGCAACAAACGGCCCGCTATTGTCGGCCACGATCTCGACCGGCTCCGCCGAACCCCACTTCTCGCCGTCACGCGCCGCGATCTCGGTGGGCGCGGGGACCAGCTCTCGCAGCTTCGTCAGCACGGCGCGGGTGCCGTACGTCAGCGTCGCCGAGCCACAGAGGAGCGGGAAGATCTTGCCCTCGGCCATCCCTTTCTTGGTGGCGGCGAGGGACTCCTCCATCGTGATCTCCTCACCCTCGAGGTAGCGCTCGATCAACTCATCATCGACCTCCGCCACGTTCTCCGTGAGGACCTCGGAGTACTTGTCGACCATGGCCTGGTACTCCTCCGGGATGTCGACCTCGTCGTACTCGCCGTTGACGGTCCCCTTCTTGTACATGTGGCACTTTCTCGAGAAGAGATTGACGATCCCGTGAAACTCCGGGCCTTCGCCGATGGGGATCTCGATGGGAACCACTTTGGGCGTGACGTGGTCCCGAATGTCCTCGAACACCTTCTCGAAGTTGGCGTGCTCCTTGTCCATGAGGGATACGAAGAACATGCGCGGGATGCCCCGCTCTGTCGCAAACTCCCACACCTTTTCGGTGCCGACCTCGACGCCCGCGGTGGCACTCAGGACAATGAGAGCCGCGTCCGCCGCGTACACGCCTGCTGCCGCGTCGCCGATGAAGTCGAGATATCCGGGCGTGTCGACCAGGTTAATCTTGGTGTCCCGCCACTCCGCGTAGGCGAGCCCGAGGTTGATCGAGTACTTCCGTTCTATTTCGTCGGGTGTGTAGTCGGTGAGGGCTGTCCCGTCCGGGACCGATCCGTGCCGTTTGCTGCTGCCTGACGTGAATGCCAGGGCGTCCACCAGAGAGGTCTTACCGCTTCCGCCGTGGCCTACAACGGCCACGTTCCGGATTGCATCCCCTGTATATACGCGCACGCGAACCACCTCCTTTTTAGGGGGTTGGGAAGATGCCGGCGGGGTGCGCGAGTTGTCAATCCGGTGCCGACGGGCCGGGGCTCCCACGCCCCCAGGGCCTGAAGATCCTTTCACGATCGGCCGGTGGCCTCGCCAGACCGGGGCGCAGGCGGCTCCATCACCGCCCTTCCGGCGTTAATATCTCCCCATGAATCTCACCGACTCCATCGCCGTCGTCACCGGCGCCACGACCGGCATCGGCCGGGCCATCGCCCTGGCACTGGGAGAGCGCGGCGCCGCCCTGGCGGTCTGCGCCCGGGACGCCAAGCTCGTTGAGGAGACCGTCCGCGAGCTGGAGAGCCGGGGCGTTCGTGCCACGGGGAAAGAATGTGACGTGAGCGACGAGCAGAGCATCCTCCGGTTTGCCGATCACGTCCACAAGACCTTGGGGCACGTCGACGTCCTGGTGAACAACGCCGGCGTCGGCCACATCGCGCCCTTCGCCGAGCTCACGACGGAACAGATCGACGAGACCCTGGCGGTGAACGTCCGTGGCCTCATGCTGGTGACCGCGGCTTTCCTGCCACGAATGCTCGAGAGGGAGAATGGCCACGTGATCAACGTGGCGAGTCTGGCCGGGCGAAACGGCTTTGTCGGCGGAACGGCCTATGCCGCGTCCAAGCACGCCGTCCTAGGGTTCTCGAAGTCGTTGATGCTGGAGGTGCGACAGAAGAACGTCCGCGTCGTCGCGATCTGTCCCGGATCGGTGGAGACACCGTTCTTCAGCAAGGCCGGCGTCGAGCTGAACAACGCAGACCGAGTGCTGCAGCCGGAAGACGTCGCCGCCACCGTGATCTCGGCGCTGGATTTGCCCCCCCGGGCTCTCGTGTCCGAGCTGGACATCCGGCCGACGAACCCCTAGGGCATCAGCCGACCACCTTAACGAGGGTCAACAGGCGCGTCCCGGCCGCCGCTGGAATCTGCTCGTCCTGGAGCACGCGCAGGCCGGTGTCTTCCAGAAATTCCCTGAAATCCACCGGTTGGAATCGCCTGGCCAGGCCGGGAACGACCCGGTGGGCGGCCATCCATCCGTACTTCAAGACGGGATTCGAAAACTGTAGCGACGCGACGACGATCCGACCACCGGGCGCCAGAACACGATGCATCTCCCGCAAGGCGCCAGGGATCATCTCCTTCTGGAAGAGATCCAACAGGAAAGAGGCCACCACTCCCTCGAACATCCCATCCCGGAAGGGCAGGCGGGTTGCGTCGCCACACACTAGCTTGGCGTTGATGCTGTGTTTCTGGAGGGCTCGGCGGGACTGCTTGAGCATCCCCTGGGAGATATCCACCCCCACGGCCGTGGCGGAGCGGTTCCGCTTGCCCACTGCGGTCAGTATGTGGCCCGGTCCCACACCCACCTCGAGGACGGTGGCCGGCGCGCCGGCCGACAGCCGCTGCGCCGCTCGGGACGTGGCGAGCTCGTACAGGCCGGGCACCACCCGGCCGTACACCGGCGCCAGGACATCGTAGACTTTACTGATCCGCATAAATCAATTTGGTGCGCGGATCGCGACCAGGCTACATCGCACAGCCTTTCCACGATCCCTACATTCGGGACATGTTCAGGAACCGATAGACAACCGTCCACGTTCCCTAGATCACATCCTTCGCGTCGGAGTCAGGATGACGGACCACTACTACAACGCCAAAGATCTTGGCCGGTTCTCGGAAATCGGGCAAGAAGCCGGCCCGCTGTGGCAGAAGTTCAGTACCTGGTATTCAGCAGTTTTCGCCGACGGCGCCCTCAGCGAACGCGAGAAGGCCCTCATCGCTCTCGGGGTCGCTCACGCCGTTCAATGCCCGTACTGCATTGACGCGTTCACCGAATCCTGTCTCGAGAAAGGGGCCGACGCCGAGCAGATGACCGAGGCCGTCCACGTGGCAGCCGCCATTCGCGGCGGTGCATCGCTCGTCCACGGGGTCCAGATGCGCAACAGAGCCAACCAGCTCGGAATGTAGTATGGGGCGAATCTTACCCACACTTCAAAAGCAACACGCACCGCTCGCGTCGGGCGCCGAGCAACAGGCGACACTGGCCACCGTTCCCTTGACCAGGTCCTTCGCGGAGTCCCTCGCCCAGTCGAGCCTCTACCCGCTCAGGGCGACCGGGGTGGAGATTCTCCAGATCAACGTCGGCAAGAAGTGTAACCAAACCTGCCGCCATTGCCACGTCGATGCCGGCCCCGATCGCACCGAGGTCATGCCGAGGGACGTGTTGGAGAGGTGCCTCGAAGTACTGGCTGCCAGCGACATCCCGAAGGTGGATATCACCGGTGGTGCGCCGGAATTACACCCCGACTTCGAGGAGCTCGTGCAACGAGTGCGCGGGATGGGACGGCACGTTATGGATCGCTGCAATCTCACGATCCTCTTGCTACCCAATTACGCACACCTCCCCGAGTTCTTCGCCGAGCACAATGTCGAGGTTATATGCTCGCTACCGCACTATCGCGCCAATCAAACCAATGCGCAGCGCGGGGACGGGGTGTTCGACGAGTCGGTCGAGGCGCTGCGCCGTCTGAACGCTGTGGGATACGGCAAGCCGGAGAGCGGGCTCGTCGTGGATCTCGTCACGAACCCGGTCGGGGCCTTTCTCCCCGGCAACCAGGCGAGCCTCGAACGGGAGTGGAAGCGGGAGCTCGAGCAACGCTACGGCATCGTGTTCAACAGCTTGTACACGATCACCAACATGCCGATATCCCGGTTCCTCGAGTGGCTCGAGGAGAGCGAGAATCTCGAGGCCTACATGACACGCCTGGTGAACGCCTACAATCCCGGGGCCGCCCAGGGCGTGATGTGCCGCAGCACGCTGTCGGTTGGATGGGACGGCAGCCTGTACGACTGCGACTTCAATCAGATGTTGGAGCTGGGCGTGGCAGATGACGCCCCACAGTCCGTCTTCGACTTCGACATCGAGCGGATTCGTCGGCGGACGATCGTCGTCGGTCCCCACTGTTTCGGTTGTACGGCGGGTGCGGGCTCCAGCTGCGGCGGCGCCACCGTGACCTAGTCGACGTACACGGTCTTGATATTGACGAACTCCCGAATCCCAAAGCCCGACAACTCCCGGCCATACCCCGACTGTTTGATCCCGCCAAACGGCAACCGTGGATCCGACCGGACGAAATCGTTGACGAAGCAGGACCCGGCATCCAATTGCAGCGCGGCGATCCGCTCCCCACGGTCCACGTCCTTGGTAAACACCGCCGCACCGAGACCGTAGGGCGTGCTGTTGGCCACCGCAATGCCCTCCTCCTCATCCGCCACCGGGAGGATCGCGGCGGCCGGACCGAACAGCTCTTCCTCGAACGCTGGCATCCCCGACCGCACATCGGTCAACACCGTGGGCGGATAGAATACTCCGGGTCCGTCCGGTACCTCCCCGCCCAGGAGGAGCCTGGCACCCGCGGCCACGCTCTCGCTGACCTGCCGGTTGAGGTTCTCCCGCAGGTCGAGTCGCGCCAGCGGGCCGATGTCAGTCGTCCCCTCGGTGGGATCCCCCATCCGGGCGGCCGCCATCCGCTCGACGAAGCGGCGCTCGAATTCCTCCCTGACCGCATCGACCACGACGATGCGCTTGGCGGCGATACAGCTCTGACCGCAGTTGATCAGCCGCGACGTCGCGATGGCCTCCACCGCCGACTCGAGATCGGCGTCCTCCAGCACGAGGTACGGATCGCTGCCCCCCAGCTCGAGAACCGCTTTTTTCAGGGCTGCCCCCGATTGGGAGGCCACGATCTTCCCCGCCCGGGTGCTGCCGGTGAAGGTGACCGCCGTGATTCGCGGATCCGCGATCACGTCGGCGACGCGGTCGTTCTCCAGCACTATCGAGCGGAAGACGTTCTCGGGAAAACCGGCGTCTCGATACAGCTCCTCGAGGCCCAAGGAGCACCCCGTGGTGCTGGGGGCGTGCTTCAGCACAGCCACGTTTCCCGCCATGAGGGCCGGAGCCGAAAAGCGCAGCACCTGCCACAAGGGGAAGTTCCACGGCATGATGCAGAGAACCGGTCCCAAAGGTTGGAACGTGACGTAGCTTTTGGACGCGTCGGTAGCGACCACCTGCGGAGCCAGAAAGCCCGCCGCCTCGGCGGCGTAGTACTCACACATCAATGCACATTTCTGCACCTCGGCCCGCCCCTCGCGGAGGGGTTTGCCCATCTCGGTGGCCATGAGGCCGGCGAGCCCGTCCTCCCGCTCCCGGAGGAGCTCCACCATGCCCTGGAATAGCCGGGTACGGGTCTCGACATCGGTGGTGCGCCAGGATTGGTACGCCTCAGAAACGGCGTCCAATATCTGCGAAACTTCTGCCGCTGTGTGTTGCGTGTAGTTTTGGACGAGTTGTCCGGTGGTCGGATCGACGGTTTGAATGGACATGTGAGGTAATCTAGGGTCTATGATCTTTCAACAAGGCCTCCTCGAGGGCCAGGTCGCCCTCGTCACAGGAGGCGGAACCGGTATCGGCTTGGGCATCGCCACTGAGCTGGCACGGTACGGGGCCGACGTGGCCGTTGCAAGTCGCAAGCTCGGGCACCTGGAGCCGGCCGTGGCGCAGCTGCAGGCCCTCGGCGGCCGGGCGGTCGCGGTCCAGGCCAACGTGCGTGAGGCCGAGTCGGTGAATGAAATGGTCGCCCAGACCGTGGACCAACTGGGCCGGGTCGACATCCTGGTCAACAACGCGGCCGGGAACTTCTACGCCCCTTCGGCGGGTTTAACTCCCAACGGGTGGCGGGCGGTGGTGGAAACCGACCTCTACGGGACGTTTTTCGGGTGCCAGGCGGTCCACCCGGTCATGCAGCAGCAGGGCGGCGGCAGGATCATATCCACGTCCATGACGCTTCACTACCGCGGGTGGCCCCTCATGGCCCACGCCACCGCCGCCAAGGCCGGCGTCGATGCGCTGACCCGCACCCTGGCCATGGAGTGGGCCGGGGACAACATCACGGTGAACGCGATCGCCCCGGGGCCCATCCTCACCGAGGGAGTCCGCAAGGCATTCACGCCGCCGGGTGGACACGAGGAGGACACGGTGAGCATCGACGACCGCCTCAAGGAACAGATCCCCCTGAGGCGCCTGGGAACGCCCGAGGACATCGGGAACATGATCGTGTATTTGGCGAGCCCGGCGGGCTCGTGGATCACGGGGTCGATCTTCGTAGTGGATGGGGGCAGTTGGTTGGCCAAAGTCTGAGGAGGTTGTCGTTCTAGTACTCATCGCGCTGCACGTTGGCGCATCTGTCTTGCTGTCGGCCTTCGGTCTCCACCGCCTCTATCTGGCGCTGGAGTACCGGCGCCGCGTTCGTGGGCGCTTCAAGCGCCGAGCGCAGCGGAAGCCCCAGCGGTGGCCGGCCGTCACCGTGCAGCTGCCGCTCTACAACGAGCGGTACGTCGCCGACCGGGCGATCCGCGCGCTGGCTGCCCTCGAGTATCCTCGGGACCTGCTGGAGATCCAGGTGCTGGATGATTCCACCGATGACACGTCGAGCGTCGTCGCGCGAGTGGTCCGGGAGCTCGGCGACCGGGGCATTAGGATCCGCCACATGCGGCGCCGGGTGCGCACCGGCTTCAAGGCCGGTGCACTCGCGGAGGGTTTGGCCAGCGCGTCGGGAGACTTGGTCGCCATCTTCGATGCCGACTTCATCCCGCACGCGGACTTCCTCATGCGGGTGGTGGGAGAGTTCGAGTACCCCGACGTGGGAATGGTGCAGGCCCGCTGGAGCCACATCAACGAGAAGCACTCCCTGCTGACCCGCACGCAGGCACTCCAGCTCGATGCCCACTTCACCCTCGAGCACGGGGTCCGAGCCGCCAAGGGGTTCTTCTTCAACTTCAACGGGACCGCCGGCGTGTGGCGCAAGCAGGCCATTCGAGACGCCGGCGGCTGGCAGGCCGATACGCTCACGGAAGATCTCGACCTCTCCTACCGAGCCCAGCTGCGCGGCTGGCGGTTCGTGTATCGCGACGACGTTGCCGTTCCCGCGGAACTCCCCGTCGAGATCGCCGGATACCGCCAGCAGCAGCAGCGCTGGGCCCAAGGCGGGGCCCAATCGGCGCGCAAATTGTTGCCGACGATTCTTCGGGCTCCCATTCCCAAGGGCGTCAAGCGCGAAGCCGCCTGGCACCTGCTGACACACTTCGCGTATCCCCTGCTGGCGACGGTCACGCTGGCGGGTTTGGCCGTCGGTCTCACGGCGGATTCGCTGGCGGCGCGGTGGGTGCTGGCCGTCGACGGGGCGCTGCTCACGTTCGCCATGGGCTCTCTCGGATACTTCTACGGCGTGACCGCCAAGGCCCGGGGAGGCAACTGGGGCAGGCGGCTGTGGCTCGTCCCGGCGATCATGATCTTGGGAGCCGGCATCGCGCTGAGCCAAACCGTGGCGGTCATGCGCGGCCTCTCCGGACGACGCACCCCGTTCCGCCGTACTCCCAAGTACGACATCGCCGACCCCGGCGATGAGTCGTGGCGCCGAGGGACCTACCGGCTTCCCGTCGCCGGCCCTGCGTTCCTCGAATTCATGGCGGGCGTCGGGTTCCTCGCGGCAGGCGCGCTGGAAGCGGCGCGGAGCGACGTGTTGCCCAGCGGCTTGGTGCTGCTGTTCGGCGTGGGATTCATCTGTGTCGGCAGTATTTCGCTGATGCAGGCGGTGACCCGGTCGACGGCCTAGCCGCTGCCGGAACCCTCCCCGCAAGCTCAACATTCCATCACCACGCGCGCGTAGTAACTGCGCACTCACTCGTCCTCAGCAGCAGGGGATTCTCACATGAATGACTTTCTTTCGAAACTCCAGCCGTTTGCTGTCAATGCCATGCGTATCATGGTGGGACTCGCGCTCTGGTCGCACGGGGGGCAAAAGCTCTTCGCGTGGTTTGGCCGGGAAGAGCCCGTCGCCCTCATGAGCCGTTTCGGAGCGGCAGGCGTCATCGAGTTCTTCGTCGGTGCTATGGTGGTGTTGGGCATCTACCACCGGCCCGCGGCCTTCCTTATTTCCGGACACATGGCCGTCACGTACTGGTGGATGCACGTGGCCGGCCGCGGCAGCCTGTGGTGGTGGGCCAACCGTGGCGAGCTGCCGTTGGTCTACTGCTTCGTCTTCCTGCTCATCGCGGCGTATGGAGCGGGGGATTTCAGCATCGACGGCTGGCTTGCCAAGCGACGGGCACAGACCGCTTAACCACTACCGGAACCCGCCGGGGGACCGATCCGTTAGCTAGTCACTATGAGAGACTCTGACAGATCTGTCCGCACCGCCGCCCTCACAGCCGTCTTGATAGTGGCAACCACATTACCGGCATTCGGCCAGTCCCGCGCCGATCGCCGCGAGTTCACCACCGATTTCGACAAGCACACTGTACCGTTCGAGGAAATCGTCTCGGGGGGTCCTCCCAAGGACGGGATTCCCGCCATCGACCGTCCCAAGTTCGTCGGCGTCCGCGAGGCGGACCGATGGCTCGAGGACCGGGAGCCCGTCGTCCTCGTGGCTCTGGACGGCGTCGCCAAGGCGTACCCGCTCCAGATCCTCATTCAGCACGAGATCGTCAACGACGTTGTGGGTCAAACACCCGTGACAATCACCTACTGCCCGCTCTGCAACACGGCCATCTCGTTCGATCGACGATTCGACGGGCGCCTGTTGGATTTCGGCACCACCGGACGGCTGCGACACTCGGATCTCGTCATGTACGACCGCCAGACGGAGACGTGGTGGCAGCAGGCGATCGGTGAGGGGATCGTCGGCGAGTACGCCGGGCAACGACTGACCTTCGTGCCCTCTCCGCTCATCAGCTGGAGCACGTTCAAGGAGAGCTACCCCGACGGCCAGGTGTTGTCCCGCGATACCGGCTACCGGCGGGACTACGGTCGAAACCCGTATGCCTTCTACGACCAGGGGCGGGGTCCCTGGTCCCAGTTCTTCTTCGGACGCCCCGACGGCCGCCTGCCGGCCATGGAGCGGGTGGCTGCCGTGGAGATCGACGGCGAGAGCGTGGCCTTCGCGTTCTCCGCCCTCAGCGAGAAACGCGTCATCACCGAGGACATCGGCGACACGCCCGTCGTCGCGTTCTGGGCCCCGGGCACCGCCAGCGCCGTGGACGCTACGAACATCGCCAAGGGACGGGACGTGGGCTCCAGCGGAGTGTTCGACCGCCGCCTGGAGGGACGGACCCTGCGGTTCACGCCCGACGGCGACGGGCGGTTCAAGGACCGGGAAACGGGAACCACCTGGGACATTCTGGGACGTGCCATCGACGGCCCTCTTGCCGGCGAGGAGCTCACGCCGGTCGTCCACGGCAACCACTTCTGGTTCGCGTGGGGGGCGTTCAAGCCGGAGACGCGCATCATCAAGTGACGGCCGTGCCGGATCAACCGATCCGGCTTCGTGTATCTACTGGCCGCGGACGCCACGTCGCAGCCGCTTTCAACATCCATCCCGGAGTTAGCGATGGCTCGCTCGAAGTCTGTTCATCCGTTCGTACTCGTTGCATTGCTTTCAATCACCGTCATCGACAACGTCGCCGCGCGGCAGCACGCGATACAGACCATCGCCGATGCACGCGCCCAAATGCAGGCGGGGAACTTCGGGGCGGCGGTGGAGATTCTCGATGCCGTCACCCGGCGCGAACCGAGCAACGGACGGGCATGGAGCCTGCTGGGCGCCGCCCTCCGTTACGCCGGCGATTTCGACCGCGCCCTGGGTGCCCACCTCCGTGCGGTCGAGTTCGACGACACGGCGCCGCAAGCGATGTACAACGTCGGTGTGGTCCACGCGTTGATGGGTGATCTGGACGAGGCCTTCGACTGGCTGCACAAGGCAAAGGCCACCGGCACCGTGAACATGACCCGGCTGGGACTCGATGCTGCCGCACAGCACCTGCGCGCCGATGCTCGCTTCGCAGCTTTGCTGCCGACCCCGCAGGAGTATGCGGATCCGTTCGTCGAGCAGGTCGACATTCTGCAGGAGTGGGTCGGGGAGGCTGCCGGCGATCAGTTCGGGTGGATCGCACGAAACATCGGGGACGTTGACAGGGACGGGATCAACGACGTCACCACTTCGGCCCCCACGAACGCCGAGGGAGATCAGGCGGCTGGCAAAGTGTACGTCTACTCCGGCAGGACCGGCGCGCTGCTGTGGAGCTACGCAGGGCAAGAGGGAGATCGCCTGGGATTGGGCATCGAGGCCGCCGGCGACGTCAATGCGGACGGCATCCCGGACGTCGTGGCCGGAGCACCCGGGGGCGGCCGCGCATACGTCTTTTCCGGAGACAACGGCACCGTTCTGCTCACCTTGCAGGCGGAGGAGCCGGACGACGGGTTCGGACGAAAGGTGTCCGACATCGGGGACGTGAACGCGGACGGGCACGACGACGTATTGGTGGGCGCACCGGGCCACGATGCCGCCGGTGAAAACGCGGGCCGCGCATACGTGTTCTCTGGCAAGGACGGTGCGGTTTTGCTCGCCCTTTACGGTGAGTCAGCCGGTGACGGGTTTGGCAGCTGGGCCAGCGGATGGACCGACGGTGACCGAGTGTTCTTGGTCGTGTACCTGGGTCTCTCCCACGACCCGTACTTCATCGTCGACTCGGACGAGACCGGCAACGCCCTCGGCGGCATGTTCGTGTCCGTTGTCGGTGACGTAGACGGCGACGGCACGCCAGATGTGTATGCATCGGATTGGTCCAACAATGCCCTGGGACCATCAACGGGGCGCGTTTATGTGCACTCTGGCGCTAGCGGTCGGCGTTTGATGACCCTCACCGGGGAGGCACCGGGAGACGGCTTCGGTATCGGGCCGGCCGACGCCGGGGATGTAAACGGCGATGGGCACGACGACCTGATCATCGGGGCATGGCAACACGGCGGGGCCGCACCGTCAGGCGGGAAGACCTATCTCTTCTCCGGGAGAAACGGGGCGCTGCTGCGGAGCTACACCGGGAAGGTGCCGGGAGAAACGTTCGGGTTCGATGCCACGGGGATGGGGGATGTGAACGGGGACGGCATCATCGACTTTCTGCTGACGTCTGCCTGGAGCGCCATCAACGGCGCCCGCTCCGGACGCATGTTCATCGTCTCGGGGCGCGTCCGCTGACGGGATAGCGGCCACAGTCTGCGGCGCTCCAACCGCGGGCGCTGGCCGCGGGCCACATTTCCAGGCGTAACATTCGGACCTCGCCACGCATCTAGCGTGTAATCTTCCGTGGTCGCATCTGCATGGATAATGCGGTTAGCCGGCAAGGGATTAGGCAGCCGGTTACCACGATAAACCCAAGGAATCTTCACTTACCATGGCCAAACTCGCCGCATATTGCCTTATGCAGTTCCGCCGAAAACGAGTTA
>JBDHAF010000048.1:0-21638 GCA_039588255.1 Gemmatimonadota bacterium
TCGAAGGCCGCCCCGAGCCGGTGCGCGCGTGCGAGACGCCGGCGGAATCGGGCATGCGAGTGATCACGTCGGGTGCGGACATCGAGTCCCGCCGCCGCGCCCGGTTGCGGAAAGTCTTCGCCAAACACCCCCATGCGTGCGTCCAGTGCGCGCAACGATTCGGTTGCGCTCTGGAGCCGTGCTCCACCAACGTCGCAAAGGAAGAACGCTGCTGTCCCATCTTTCACAGCTGCGAGCTGCGGAAGGTGGCCGAGCACGTCGGCATTCCCGAGGACACACCGCGGTACCGTCCCGCGGGTTGGCCGGTCCTCGCGGACGAGCCGCTCCTGCTGTGGGACACCAATCTCTGTATCGGCTGTCTCCGGTGCGTGCGGATGTGCAGCGACGTGCGCAAAGTCGACGCCCTGGGGTTCGTGCTGAACGAGCACGGAGATCCGATCGTGGGTCTGCGGGCACCGACGTTCAGAAAATCCGGATGCCGCTTCTGCCTGAGCTGCGTGGAGGTCTGTCCCACCGGAGCGTTGCGGCTCAAGGACGAGGAATCGAGGGTGGACGGACGGCGGGTTACCCGCTGCGTGGCCGCCTGCCCTGCCGGGATGGATATCCCCCGCTATCTCCGGGAGGTGCGGCGAGGCGAATTCGCCCGCGCCGACGCGGTGATTCGCGAGGCGTCGCCATTTCCTCGGGTCTTGGGACAGGTGTGCTTTCATCCCTGCGAGAGCCGGTGTTCCAGGGGCGACCTGTCCGAGCCCGTCGCGATCTGCGCACTCAAAAGGGCGGCCGTCGAGCACACGACCGCCGCCACGTGGAAGTCACACCTCAAGGCGGCTGCACCCAGCGGCAAGGACATCGCCGTCGTCGGGGCCGGACCCGCCGGACTCACCGCAGCATGGTTCCTCACGCTCAAGGGCCACGGCGTCGTGGTCTTTGACGCCGCACCCTCACCCGGCGGATGGCTTCGGGACGGCATTCCTCCGTATCGCCTGGCACCCGAAGCGCTCGACGCCGACATCGGTGAGATCGTCGAACTCGGCGTCCGGTTCCACATGGGAACCGAGGTCGGAAAGGACATGGCGCTCGAGACGATCCGGGACGAGCACGACGCCGTTTTCGTGGCCGCCGGCGCCCGCCGCGACAAGTTGCTTCCCTGCGACGGGACCGACCTGGAGGGGGTCGAGAGCGGCCTCGCCATGCTGCAGCGCGTCGCCGCGGGTGACAACGGGCAGGCGGCTCTCGCGGGGCAGCGGGTCGTCGTCGTGGGCGGGGGCAACGTGGCCATCGACGTGGCCCGGACGGCGCTGCGATTGGGGCCCGATGCAGTACACCTCTACTGCCTCGAGGAACGAGCGGAGATGCCGGCCCACGGTTGGGAGGTGGCGGAGGCCGAGCGGGAGGGCGTGGTGTTCCATCCGGGATGGGGTCCGACACGGATCGCGGGTGAGGGCAAAGTTGATGGGGTGGACTTCCGGAAGTGCGTCTCCGTGTTCGACGACGCCGGGAGGTTCGCGCCCCAGCTCGATGACGACGTCCGTGTATTTCAGGAAGCCGACCGCGTGCTCGTGGCGATAGGTCAGGAACCGGCACTCGGCTTTCTCGAGGGCCCGGCACTGACGGATGCCGGGTACATCGCGGTGGACCCCGAGTCGATGCAGACATCGATGGAGGGAGTATTCGCGGGAGGAGAAGTCGTCTCGGGTCCGGCATCGGTGGTGGAGGCGATCGGACACGGGCGCCGCGTCGCGTCGGCCGTCGACCGATTCCTGGGCGGCGACGGCAATATCTACTTTCCCCTGCTGGACCGCACGGCACCCGACACCGAGTTGGGACGCCTCGAAGGGTCCGCCGACCTCGAACGGACTCCCGTGCCGCGGCTGGCTCCCGGCGATGCTGTCGGATGCTTCGCCCACGTGGAGGAAAGCTACCAGCCTGCCCAAGCCACCCTGGAGGCCGGCCGCTGCCTGGGCTGTGACCTGCGGTTGTCGATCAGCCCGGTCCCACTCCCTCCCCAGCCGTGGCTCGAGTTCACCGCCGACAACGTGGCCACGGTGCCCGAGTCGGAGGGTGTCTTTCAACTCCTGGACGAGAGCAGGGTCGTCTACGCCATTCAGGGTGTGGCCAATCTGAGACAAGCCCTGTCGGAGATCGACGCTTCAATCACCAAGGCCAGGTTCTTCCTCTTCGACGAAGACCCGATGTACTCCAAGAAGGAAAGCGAGCTGATTCAGCAGTACCTGCAGCAGTACAGTTGTCTGCCACCGGGTGAGGGCGAAGACGACCTCGACGACCTCTTCTGAAACCCTTACCTTCAACGGCCCAGCGACCCTCATCAAGCGACACGACACGTGACAGCCCGCGACTCAGCGACCACCACGCCTCGCAGGAACTTCCTCGCGTCTCTCCTCGCCGCCGCCGGTTGGCACCGCTTCGCTCCCCAATCGGACATGTTCGCCCTGGTGCTGGGAACGGCACAGGACGGCGGCCTGCCCCAGGCGGGGTGCTACACCCAGCGCTGCGACGCCGCCCGCCGCGATCCCCGCTACGTAGCATCCCTGGCCCTGATCCAGCCCAGCGCGGAGCGGTATTACCTGGTGGACGCCACGCCGGACCTCACGCGCCAGGTCGACCTCATCCCCGGGCCCGGCTTTCGCCGGCGGGCCCAGGCACGCCGGCCGTTCGACGGGATCTTCCTGACCCACGCCCACATCGGTCACTATCTCGGGCTGGCCCTCCTGGGGCGCGAGGGCGTGGGAATCTCCCGCACGCCCTGCTACTGCTCACCGGGGATGGCGGAATACCTGTCCACCAACGGTCCGTGGAGCCTGATGGTCGACGAAGGGCGATTGTACTTCCCCACCGTCCCGCTCAACGAATGGCACCAGGTCGACGACGCCATGGCGGTGAGGCTCATCCCCGTGCCACACCGCCACGAATTCTCCGACACCGTGGCATTCGTATTCCGCGGGCCAGCCCGATCGCTGTTGTACGTGCCGGACATCGACCGCTGGGAAGACTGGCAGGTCGTCGTGGAGGACCTGGTACGGGAGGTGGATGTGGCCTTTCTCGACGGGTCTTTCTACTCCCTCAGCGAGGTTCCGGGACGCAACATCGAGGACATCCCCCATCCCCTGATACCCCACTCCATGGACCTCCTCCAACGAGCCGTGGACGACGGGAGCCGGGTCGTATTCACCCACCTCAACAACACCAACGCCGCCCACGACGAGGCCAGCGCCGCGGCGCGAGACATCGCCGCACGGGGATTCGAAGTGGCGCGGGCGGGAATGCGAGTTGGGATGTGAGGACCGGGGCCGTTATATTTGGAACCCAGAGTTTGGACTGGCAGCGCACTGCCTCCCGTTAGATGAATGGTGTCCGTCTAAGACGGTCAGCCTGCAGCGGCTATCACCACGCAACCTAGGACAGTCTCATGCGAAGGATCGGACGTCTCGCCCTGATCGGCGCCATGGCGGGTGTCATGCAGCCGGCACAGGGGCAGGAGCCCACTACCCGGCTGGAGGACACCGGGAAGGAATTCGTGATCGAGGTCGGGCCCGTCGATCTGCCCGTGCACCAGATGGCGATGAACATGGACATGGAGGATCATGCCCATAACGGAATCTTCCCCCCCCTCGGTACGGTGACGGTCCCGAGAAGCGGGTACCTCTACGGCTTCGATTACGAGGTGGTGGACGCCCAGGGTAATCTGCTACCGTCGAACATCGTGCACCATTTCAACATCATCGATCCGGACAATCGCGAGCTGTTCCTTCCCATCTCCCGGCGCATCATGGCCGCGGGCAGCGAAACCGGTGGCCAGTCGATGCCCTGGATGTTGTTCGGTCTGCCCGTCACAGAGGGCCAGCGCATGGTGGTCACTGTGATGCTCCACAATCCGACGGGGGTCGAGCACCTCGGCGCCGCTCTCCGGATCCGGCTCAGGTACGTGAAGACGGGACGGCCGTGGCCGTTTTTCAACGTGTATCCCTACCAGCTCGACGTGGCGTTCCCGGCGGGAGACAAATCCTTCGATCTACCGCCCGGTGAGTCCTCCCGCTCCTACGAGGCCAGCCCCGCCATCGAGGGGCGCCTGATGGTGATGGGATCGCATCTCCACGAGAACGCGACGAAGATCGTGTTCGAGGACGTCACCGAGAGCAAGGTCATCTGGGAAGGGTTGCCTATCGAAGAGGACGGGGAACTGGCCGGCGTGACCATCGGTCGCCTCTACAGGAAGTTCGGCGTGAAGATCTATCCCGATCACACGTACCGGGCCACGGTGCACTACAACAATCCCACCGACCAACCCATTCCCGAAGGCGGGATGGGGGTGGTGGCGGGTGTGTTCATGCCCTCAGGAGACGCGGAGTGGCCTGCCGCTGACACCAGCGATCCGCTCTACGCCCTTGATCGGGACCACTACATGCGGATGGTACGCGGTCGGTACGATGCCATCAAAGACGGCGGCGGTAAGGTGATGGAGATGGACACGGACATGAGATCCGAGAAGGACCACGAGCACACCACGGCCACGGCCCATCGCGACTAGATCTCCTCGAACTCCGCCGTGAAGTGCCTGAGATACGGCGGGCTGTTCGTCATCCGAAGTCCCTTGAAACCACCGCGGTGCTCGTACAGCTCGGCACACGCTTCAACCACGTAGTCCACGTGGCTCTGGGTGTAGACCCGCCGCGGCAGGGCGAGGCGCACCAACTCCATGTCGGGCGGCGTGCTGCCGCCGAACATGACGCTGCCGATCTCCACGGCCCGGATCCCCGCTTGGCGGTACAGTGCACACACCAGAGCTTGTCCGGGGAATTCGGCAGGCGGGATGTGGGGACAGAGGTGCCCCGCATCGACGTATATGGCGTGCCCCCCGGGCGGCTCGACGATCTGGTAGCCGATCTGGAGGAGCCGCTCGCCCAGGTATTCGATGGAGCGGATGCGGTAGGCGAGGTAATCCTCGTGAACGACCTCCTCGTATCCCTGCGCCATCGCTTCCAGGTCGCGCCCCGCGAGCCCGCCATACGTCACGAAGCCTTCGGTGAGGATGAGGAGCGCATCGGCCTGCTCGACCAGCGCCTGATCCCGCAGGAGTAACACCCCCCCGATGTTGACGAGGCCGTCCTTCTTCGCACTGATCGTGGCCCCGTCGGCCAGGTCGAACATGTCCCGCACGATCTCCCGCACCGTTCGGTCCTGTTGTCCGGGCTCACGCAGCTTGATGAGGTAGGCGTTCTCGGCAAAGCGGCAAGCGTCCAAAAACATCGGAATGTCGTATCGGTCACACACCGCGCGAACCGCCCGGAGGTTCTCGAGGCTCACGGGCTGCCCGCCGCCGGAATTGTTGGTCACCGTCACCATGCAGAGGGGGATGTTGTCCCGGCCAACCCGCTCGATGAGCTCGACGAGCTTCTCCACATCCATGTTGCCCTTGAACGGGTACCGGCCAGTGGCGTGTTTGCCCTCCTCGATGACCAGGTCGACGGCCTCCGCCTGGGAATGCTCGATGTTGGCCCGGGTCGTGTCGAAATGGGTGTTGTTGGGAACGACCTTGCCCTCACCGCCCATCATCTCAAAGAGGATCCGCTCGCTGGCCCGGCCTTGGTGGGTGGGGAGAATGTGATCGAATCCGGTGAGCTCCCGCATCCGATCCCGGAAACGGTAGAAGCTCTCCGCCCCGGCGTAGGACTCGTCGCCCCGCATCACACCGGCCCACTGCAGACTGCTCATCGCCCCGGTGCCGCTGTCGGTCAACAGGTCGATCAACACATCCCTGGCGTGGACGTTGAACATGTTGAAGCAGGCGGTCCGGAGGATCTCCTCCCGCTCCGCCCGGGTCGTCATACGCAACGGCTCGACGACCTTGATCCGGAAGGGTTCGATGATGGTTTTCATGATAAGGGGAAGAGTACCCCCGGTGACCCCTCCCCTCAAAGGCCTTACGGCCCAGCGTCACGGATGCGCCACGGCCCCATGGGAGTTCGCGCGGTTCGTCCGCGGGAGGGCACGCCACAGCCAGAACACCACGAGCGCCAGCGCCGCAACCCGTATCGCCACCGTCGCGGTCCCTTGAATCGCGAACGCCGTCGTGATCGTATCGGCGGCAAACCAGTAGTACAGTCCGGCCGCCACCGCCGCGAGGAGGATCAGGGCCCGGGTGGCGCTGAGCCGGAACAGCCAAACCAGCAAACCGGCCGCGAGATAGCTCCCCAGGGCCCACACGGCGACGTTCAAGTACACGGAGCCGGCGCTGGCCAGCGGGCCATCCTGCGCCGTGTAGTAGCCTACGACGAAGCCGGGGAAGGCAGCCGCGAACGCGCCAAAGCCGGTCACGAGCCAGGCGTTCGAGCGCCGCGCACTCCCCAATGTCTGGGCGACCGATTTGCTGGGGTTCAGATCAATACACCCTCGAGCGGTGCACATGGTACAGGGAACGCAGCGCGGGTTGTTGACTCCCATCAGCGGGCGCTGTCCGTACAGTCGCTCCACAGGCAGAACGGGACAGATGGCGTTACAGAACCCCGCCTTGAGCTGGAAAAAGCCTCCCAGCGCCAGGGCGAGCAGGGCCACCGCGACGATCGTGACCGTCAAGACAACCCCGTCCGTGTTGAAGAGGAACCGGCGGGCCGGCACCATCACCACCAACAGCACGATGCCGATTATGCCCGCCCCCGGCAGGACTTTTTCCGTGAGCGTGTGCTGGACCGCCGATCGGTTCGTCAGCATGTTGAGGGTCGCCAGGGGGCACACGTTGCGCCAAATCGCCGGGCTGACCAGCAGCGACGCCGGCACGAGTGGGATGAGGATGTTCCATAGCACATCGAGGGCGAGATCGGGTTGCGCAACCAGACCGGCGAGCAGTATCGCCGTGGCAAGGATGCCCGCCCATTGGGCGGTGCGCCAGAGGCCCAGGCCGGCAGGCACCGGGGGTGATGGCATGGACGCTGCAGTCATGCTCCTCCTATTTCAGGTGTCCTTCTTGCGCGTATAGATCGTCTTGAATTGCATCAGCACAATGAGTTGGCAGTCTTCGCAATCGTTCTCGAGTTCCTCCTGCCGCACCGGCTCGGCCCGCACTTCGTATCCCAACTCTTCGTATAACTCAACCACCTCCACGGCCCGGCGGCCGTCGGTGACGAAACGCCGCTCCCATCCTTCGGCGACCAATGCCGGATCGGCGATGAGCTCCGCCTCCGAGAGGACACGCTTCGCCTCCTCCTCGACCATGCGGCTGAGTGGCCACGTCACGTCTCCCTCGGACGGCTTCATCATGCCGGCTGGACCCCGGCGCCCGACTCCTCCAGTTTCCGCAAGCGACGCTGGCCGAGGAGCGCAGCGCCAAACGCCGCCGTGAACTGTACCAGATCGCCCGGTGGAACGTTGACCTCGGCTGCCAGCTGTGTCCGTACCACTTCCGCCATTCGCTCGAACCGGAGAATGCCCCCGATCAGGGTGAACTCGGGTTCCATCCGCACGCGCTTCATGAGCTGCACCGATCGTCCCACGAGCGACACGATTGCGCCGTGCATGATGTCCGCCGGCGCCATACCCTCCGAGAGGTGGTTGATGACTTCAGACTCGGCGAACACGGCGCAGACGCCGGAAATCGACACACTCTGCTTTGACGTGGACACCAAGGGACCAATCTCTTCGGTGGAGTATCCCATGTACCGGGCCGTCTTCTCGAGAAACGCGCCGGTTCCCGCGGCGCACTTGTCGTTGAGGCGGAACGACTTCACCTTGGCGTTGTCCTCCAGCCGGCTCGCCTTCATCGTCTGCCCGCCGACGTCGAGGATGGTCCTCGTGTTCGGGAAGAGGAACGCCGCGCCCCTAGCGCTCGCCGTCAGGTCCGTGACTTGCACGTCGCTCAGTGTTGCCTGGTGACGTCCAAACCCCGTGGCAACGATATATCGGACGTCGTCCGTCCTCAGCTTGGCCGCGTCGACGGCGTGGGCGTAGACCCGCTCCGCCACCTCCGTCAGCTTGAAGCCCGTGGGCTCCATGGCCCGGCCCATGATCTCTTGGTCGCCATTGACGACGACGGCCTTCGTGTAGGTGGACCCGACGTCGATGCCCACGGTGTATCTCATGATGCCCCCCGCGCTGTCTTTGCCGGAGCTCGACTGGCCATGATGTAATCGAGGGCGAACAGCGCCGCCCCGAGCGCCCCCATGAAGTGACTCTCCTCGCTCACGTTGACCTCGAGCCCCAACCGTTCGTTCAGTGTCTGGATCATGGCGACGTTCCGGGCCACCCCACCGGTAAAGGTCACCTCGTCCTCGACGCCCACACGACGCAGCAGACCGCCCGAGCGGGCGGCGATGGACTGATGCACCCCGAGGAGAATGTCCTCGATCTTCTTTCCCCTCCCGAGCCAGGACAGCACTTCCGATTCGGCAAACACCGTGCAGGTGGTGGAGATCTTCACCGGTCGCTCGCCGCGCAGGGCGGTGGGCCCGAGCTCCGGGAGAGGGATGTCGAGGGCGCTGGACGCCGCCCCGAGGAACCGTCCCGTGCCCGCGGCGCACTTGTCGTTCATGCAGAAGTCCACGATTTCGCCGGTGTGGGACACCCGAATCGCCTTGGTGTCCTGGCCTCCCATATCCACGACTGTTCGCGTCCCCGGAAACATGTGAATGGCGCCGCGGCCGTGGCAGCTGATCTCGGTCACCTGCGTGTTCCCAAACGTCACCCGGTATCTGCCGTAGCCCGTACCGATGATGTATTCGACCTCCTCTTCACGAAGGTCGCTGTCCTTGAGCGCTTCCTGATACGCGGTTTCCGCAGCCACCACCACGTTGGCTCCAGTGTCGGTCAGCGACCGACCGACGATTTCCTTCGCTTCGTTGATGATGACCGCTTTGGTTTGTGTGGAGCCCACGTCCACGCCCGCTGCATAGGCCATGGCTATCCCTTCCCGTCAGGACTGGTTGATGGCTGCGTGTTGTTTCCGCGTGGCCAAGCCCTCGAAGAAGGCGTCGACCCTGTTCTTGAGCTGCGCTTCGGACACCACGCGCTTGTCCATCATGTCGGACTCGATGAAAAGGCTGGCCACGTCGCGCTCGGCCATCAGCTTGCGACGGCTGTCCGCCAATCCCGTCGATACCGTGCGGCAGCTCTTGATGGGGTGATAGACCACACCGTCGGCGTCGTACGCATCGACCATGTTCGCGAGGATATCCGACTGGAAAAACATGCTGTCCATCGCGTCGCGCACGCACACCAGGACGCCGTGTGCCAGACTCTCGATGGGGTTGTCGAGGTCGTACTCGAAGCCGAGATTCGAGCCGCCCGAGGCGAACCAGAGATAGGTGGAGTTGACGAACGTGCCCCCGCTCTCGGTGAACAATTCGTTGAAACGGCGGAAGATGGGATAGCACGGCACGCCCACGAAGAGGAGGCGGTACTGCTCGTCGGTCAGCGTCCCGATACCGTTTACAGCCTTGTACTCCATCTCCTCCACGAGCTCCTCGAAGTACCTGGCGCCGGCTTCCAATCCGCGGAAGCCATTCGCAACCCCCAAGAAGATCGTGCCATCGGACAAGGCGCTGAACACGGACGGTCGGTTTTGGTTGGTCTCGAGGACCTTTTTCCAGCACCGGCTCATGGTGTTGGTGTGGCCCATGACCTCGCGCAGCCGGTCGATGTCGAACTTCACGCCGCTCACTTTCTCGAGGGACGGTATCAACTCCCGGATCTGGGCTTCAACGTAGCGGCGGTCGTTTTCGAAATCCGGGTCGCCGGGCCAGGTCTGGGCGCCCGCAGCGCGTGACCCGGGCACGTCCAGGGCGAACGTGGGAATGTCGTACATCCTCTCCCAGATCTCTGCCCATTTGATGTAGGTGTTGCACGCGTTGGTGTATACGGCGAGCGCCGGCTTGGGGATGCGGCCCATCGGCAACTTGCCGCCCCGCAGTTGAGTGGCCACATCCGCCTTGACATACCCGCAGATGTCCGGCGAGTAACCGTAGTCCTCGGCCTCATTGAGGTATTCGTGCGCCACCCGGCGTACGGCGGTCTGGAGCGAGTTGATCTCGGGAAAGACGATCGGAAAGTCAAAGACGCGCAGCAGCTCGCAGAAGCTCCCCATGACAAACACATAGGCGCCACCTCGCTCTTGCTCGGCCGCGTCGGTGAGCCCTGCAAACCACTCGCGAAACAGCCGGGCACCGTCCTTGTTGCCGCGGCCGACGATGGTCTCTGCGCTGCTGGTCTCCGCCATCGGTGTTCCCTTTCCCTCAGTCAAAAAGGAGATTCTCCATGAACGTCTCGAGTTGGATCTCTAAGTGATCGAAGCTGCTCATGTTCTCTTCGAACTCGCTCACGAAGTACGGCACGCCTTCCTTGTCCAGTGAGCGTGTATAGGCCACTTGCTCCTCCAATCCCGGCTCGCACATCTTGGCAGCCGTCACGATGGCCGCCTCCGCCCCTGCACCTTGGATTCGCTTGAGCAACATGTCCTCCTTGGGCTTCGTCAGGTCGTGCTGCACCGGGCTGTAGGAGGACTTCTGGAGATACGCTTCGGCCAGATTCAAGAGGGGATCACCATTGATGGTGACGTCCTCCAGAATCCAGCGAAGACCAATGAGCAAATCGTCGTCCACGACGTAACAAGACCGCCCGATGGTGCGGATGAGGTCGAGGGGCGGCTGCTCGCAGAAACCACCTTCGAATACCACTCGAATCTTGTCTTGCTGCTTGACCGACCGGTCCTTGATCAACGGCAGAACGGTGCGCAGCAACTCGTTGTGCTCTTCCCGCGCGATCATACCCCCCACACACACCAGGGCGTACGCTTCGTCCACGGAGACCAACCAGGGCGTCTCCCGCTTGATGGCGTAGAGCTCGCGCAACAGCGCGCGGTTCTCGTTGAACACGCCGACCGCGCCCCGCAGATCGTCCTCACTGACCGTACGGCCGGCAATCTCCTCGACGGATCGTTTGAGCCGGTCGTACTCTCCCCGGAGGTATTGGGAGGCATGGCTCGAGTTGGCGTTCTGCGGCAGATAGAGGATCTGGCACGGATAGGAGAAATTGCGTCCCCAAACTCCCGCAAGGTTGCGCGCCGCGTCGCAGATCGGGTGCGTGACGAACATGTCCAACTCCACCCGCTCGCTCAGCACCAACTCCAGCGACGTCTTGAGGATGGAGCACAAGTATGATCCGAAGTGGGAGTCCGCCTTCAGCGGCTCAACCGGTGCTCCCCGAAGCTTGAGCGGCAACATCCCGGCGGCGTGCGCAATCTCCTCGGGGAAGTAAACCTGAAAATGCCCTACGACCTTCCCGCCACGCTCCCGCCAACGGCGCACCGTGGGGAAGTCGGGATCCTCAATCAGCTCCCGACAATGGTAGAGCACCTCGTCGAGCGGCTGCCCCTGCCACTCGGGAAAAACCCGCTGCTCGGTCATTCGTGGCTCCACGTGGGTTTGCGTTTTTCCAAGAATGCCCGTAGGCCTTCTACGGCATCTTTGGTCTCCATCAACTCGGCGACGTAGACCTGGCCGGCGTGCTTGAAGTTCGTGGGCTCGGGACGAAGCGCACGCTTCGCGTGGCGCAACGCCGCGCCGCTGTGCCGCGCGATCCGCTTCGCCACTCCTAACGCTTCTTCTTCTGTGCGCTCGTCGGGAACGACGTGGGTGACGATCCCGGCCCGCTGGGCCGCCTGGGCGTCGATGGCATCGCCCGTGAACACTAATTCTGCCACCACGCCGGGCGGGCACATTTCGGGAAGCAGGGCGCACGCGGCTGGTGGAAACACACCGAGCATGATTTCCGGTTGCCCGAATGACGCCCCTTTGCCTGCAACGAGAATATCTGCCGCCGCCGCTACCTCGAACCCCGCCCCCAGACACCGCCCGCGCACTGCAGCCACAACGGGGAGGGGACATCCGCGGACAGCGCGGACGGTGTCGAGGAATTCGGAGATGAGGTCGGGGTAGTGAGGCGGTAGATGTTCGCCAACATCGGCGCCGACTGAAAAATGCTTCCCCTGCGCCGAGATAACGACGACGCGGAGGGATTTATCGGCTTCCAGCTCCCGCAGGCCCGCCGTGAGTTGGCCGAGCACGGAACGTGTGAGGATGTTCAGCGGAGGACCGTCCAAAACCAGTTGTCCGATACCATCCTCGATCGACAGCGTAACGGCGCGGGCGTTCATGTCGCAGCTCCCAAGGTTTGGCCGCTTTCCAGGCCTCCAACGAGGTAATCAGCGAACTCGTTTCCGAGTTCCTGTGCATCAAAAGCCCCTTCCGGCCTGTACCACCGCGCAATCCAGTTGATGGCTCCGAGAATCACGAACACGGCAACCTTGGGGTCCACCGACCGCAGCTCTCCGCTCTTCACGCCGCCGGCAATGATGGCACGCAAGGCCTGCTCGTATCGATCTCGGGCGGCTACCACCTTTTGCTCGTGCTCCGGAGATAGCGACGGAACCTCGAATGCGAGGGGCGATCCCTCGAGCGTGTCCGTCATGACGCGGACGTGCTCTCGAATCACGTGGCGCAACCGATCCGAAGCGCCACTAAACCGCTCATTGGCGTCTCTCAGGTGCCGGCGCACCTGTGCAAGGGATTCGCGGTGGCAGGCGTACAGGATGGCCTCTTTGTCGGGGAAGTAGTGGTACAGCGCAGTCTTCTGAACATCCAGCTGGTGGGCGATGTGCTCCAGGGTCGTGCCGTGGTAGCCCTGTTCCCCGAACGCCCTGAGCGCAGTGTGCAGAATCTCGGCGCGTCGCCTGCGCCGCTTCTCACGAATGTGGGGGGACATGGCGGCTGCTGACCCGGTTGGTGGCATCGAGACGGTGGTCTCCAGGCTGGGGTTAATTTGAACGACGGTTCAATTTCCTCAGCCATGTCTAAAATTTTCATGAATTTTTCTACAAGTTTTGGTGCCGGTGGCGGCCAGAGACCCGTTTTTTTGCCGTTATCGTAATGGCGCCGACGCCCGCCGCCTAACGACTAGTTCATCTTCTTCTTACGTTGACTGGTGTAGCGTGCCAAAGAGAACGCGCCTCAGGAGGTCATCATGCCCCCACTCACCGTCATTGCCATCCTGGCCATCTTCGTGATCTTGGCGTTTTTCGTGAGCCGCATCGAAGGACTGGCCTTCTTCGCACCCAAGAGCACCACCCGGCTCAAGGGAGCGGCTCAGAGCTTTTGCCTGGATCAATGCCAGACCGACGACGGAAAATGCCCCCTCGAGGTCGAGGTGAAGGACTGTCCCATGTGGCAGTTTGTGAACGCGGACTTGCAGACGGATCTCCGTATCGACCCGTTCCGCCAACTCGGCGGAGTCAAGGGCTAGCGACAGGTGGCAAAGACCTACGACGTCATCATCATCGGCGGCGGCATCATGGGCTGCTGCACGGCTTTCGAGCTGGCGCAGCGAGGGATTCGGGTGGCCGTCCTGGAAAAGGACTCCATCTGCACAGGCTCGACCGGCCGCTCCTCGGCAATCATCCGACAGCATTACTCCAACGAGTTGACTGCCCGCATGGCACTCTACGGCCTGCATGTCTTCGAGGAGTTCGATGCGCGGGTGGGGGGCGAATGCGGCTTCGAGCGCACCGGGTTCATCGCGCTGGTCCCCGGCGATGATCTGGCCGGCCTCGAGGCCAACATCGCGCTCCAGCGCAGCGTGGGAATCGACGCCGCATTGCTGTCATCGGAAGCCCTGCGGGAAGTCATGCCGGGCATGGACACGAGTGACGTCGTGGCCGCCGCGTACGAACCCGGCAGCGGCTACGCCGATCCCCACATGACGACGAGCGCGTACGCCAACGCGGCCCGGCGCCTTGGGGCGGAGATCTTCCAGAACGCGGAAGTCATCGACATTCGGTTTGCCGGCGGCAAGGTGGTGGGCGTTTGCACGCCTAGCGATTCCTTCGACGCACCGGTCGTCGTGAACTGTGCAGGACCTTGGGGCGCCCGCGTGGCTCGGTTGGCCGGTGTCGTAGCCCCGATCGACGCGTGCCGTATCCAAGTGGCCGTTTTTCGCCGTCCCGAGGAGCACTCGGCTCCGCATCCGGTCGTCCTCGACTTCATTCACGCGACGTACTTCAGATCTGAAACCGGGAGCCTCTCACTGGTCGGACTCATCGACCCCAAAGAGGCAGACGCCGTCGTGAATCCCGACGCGTACGCCGACAGCATAGACGACGACTTCGTCTCGCTCGTGGGGGAGCGCTGGCTCCGGCGCGTTCCCGGTATGGAGCTGAGCACGAGTGTAGGGGGATACGCCGGCTTGTACGGCGTCACGCCGGACTGGCATCCCATCATGGACGAGGTGCCCGACGGCAGCGGCTGCTTCATCTGTGCAGGATTCAGCGGCCACGGATTCAAGCTCGCGCCGGCGGTTGGGCTCATGGCAGCGGAGATGATCACCGACGAAGATTCGCCAGAGTTCCCCAGCGAGATGTTCCGCCTGTCCCGCTACGCGGAACAGGACGCGGTGCACGGGCAGTACGAGTACAGTATCACCGGCTGATTTCCCGAACTGCGGAAGGGTGTCTACGCCGCGCGCTTCAGGCGCAGGCCCCGTGGCACCACGGCACGCTCGACCAATCCGAACAAGTATTGCGCCAGGAGCGCGAGCAGTGCAGCGGGAACCGCCCCCTCGAGAATCAGCGAGATGTCGTCGAGGCGAATGCCCGTGAGAATCGGCTGACCATATCCCCCTGCACCGATCAACGCACCCAGGGTGGCGAACCCGATGTTGATCACCGTTGCGGTCTTGACACCCGCCATAATCGACGGCGACGCCAAGGGCAACTCCACTCGGAGCAGCCGGGCCCAACGCGTCAGGTCTAGCGCTTCCGCCGACTCCTCGATGGCCGGCGGTATGCCTGTGAGGCCCGCATGGGTGTTCCGCACCACGGGAAGGAGACTATAAAGGAATAGCGCAGCGATTGCCGGTGGCGCGTAGATCCCCAGAAGGGGAATCATGAACACCAGGAGCGCCAGAGCCGGAATCGTTTGAATCACGCCGACGGCACCGAGAACCACTTGCCCCAATCGCGGGCGTCTGAACGCGATGATCCCCAACGGGATGGCCACGAGGACGCCGAGGGTCATGGAGACCGTAACGAGAAAGAGGTGCTCCCGCGTGCGGAGCCAGAGCCGATCTCCAAACCCCACTTCGAGCGTGACGCCCGAAACATCCAGCACCGCCCGCAGGAAATCTCCCGCCACCGACGACTCCGTACGACCGTCGAGCTTGACCGCTCCGTTCATCCGGCTGATGCGCGTCTCGTCGATGGTTCCTTCCACGCGCCGTAACGCCGCCTCCACACCCGCCGCGCGATCCGTGAGATCGGCGCGGTAGAGGTAGACAGCGTTGTACGTCCGGAAAAACGAGCGGTCGTCCTCCAAAAGGCGCAGTCCATAGTATGCGATCTCTGCGTCCGTCGTGTAGACGTCCATGGCGTCGATGTCCCCGGCGTCCAGCGCCCGGTAGGCCAGATCGTGATCCAACCCCCTGGCGTTGCCTCCCGAGAGTCCGTACGCCTGCCGCAGGCTCGGCCAGCCGTCGCCTCGGTCCATGAACTCGTTGCTCATCCCGAGGCGGATGTCCGGGTAGCGGCGCAAGTCCGAAATCGTGGTCACATCCAGGCTGTCGGCGGTCTCCGGCCGCATCCCGATGGCGTACGAGTTGTTGAATCCCAGCGGCGGAGTCATGAGCACGCCACGCTCCCGGAGCGCCGCGCGGACCTGGTCTTCGGTCTGGAGGTCGAGATCGGCGAGGATCTCCTGGATGATCGTGCCGGTGTACTCCCCGTAGACGTCGATCTCTCCTGCAACCAGGGCATTGAAGAGCACGCGGGTTCCGCCGAGCTCCCGGCGGTGGTCGGCTATGTGGCCGGCGTCTCGCACCAACCCCGCCGCGATCTCGCCCAGGATGACAGCCTCCGTGAAACTCTTCGACGCGATGACCACGGTGGACGAGGGATCCTGGGCCGACGCCGGAGCCGTTGCCAGCGCCAGGGCGCACACATAGACCCCACCCGCACGCCGCATCACGAGGACGTGCCCGGAAGTAAATGGCCTCGCTGGGCGTTCACGAACTCCGACACGAATGGGTCGGCCGGCTCCTGGGTAAGCGTCTCCAGCGAGCCTTCCTGGACAACCTTCCCCTCGCGCATGAGCACGACCCGGTCGCCGAAGAACACGGCCTCCGACAAGTCGTGGGTCACGAGGAGCACGGTCTTGCCCAACGCCTTGAAGATGTTGCGAAGATCGTCTTGGAGACTGAACCGGATCATGGGATCGAGGGCGCCGAGCGGCTCGTCGAGCAGCAGCACGTCCGGGTCGAGCATCAACCCCCGCATCAACGCCACCCGCTGTCGCTGCCCGCCGGAGAGTTCCACGGGGTATCGATCCAACCCGTCAAGGGGAAAATTCGTCAGCGCCAGCAATTGTTCGAGCCGCGTCTCGAGTCGGTCCACTGTCCACCCCAGCGTCCGCGCCTTGAGCGTCACGTTGTCCCGGGCGGTGATATGGGGGAAGAGTCCGCCGTCTTGAATCACGTACCCTACGCGGCGCCGCACATCCGAGAGGTTCTCACGAGAGAGCAACTCTCCGTCGAACAACACCCGCCCCCCATCGGGCACCGCCAGCCCCAAGAGCAAGCGAAGGGCGGTCGACTTCCCACAGCCACTCGGCCCGATGAGCACGGCTGTTTCACCGCTGCTAACACGGAGATTCAGATCGTCGACCACCGGCCGGCCGGCGTAGAATTTGGTGACGGATTCCAGGCGGAGCATGCGGAAAGATAGCCCGGGATGAGCAATACGCGACGCCCCTTGTGTATCACCGCTGGGCCTATGGATAATATCACAACGCTCGCGGACGGGCCGGTGCCCGCCAGGAGAACCAATCATGCGTTTTGGCTCAATCCCCACTGACCCATGCCGATAGACACCCGCATCGACCCGGACGGAGGCCTGCGCGTACACAGCTTGAACGGCCGGCTGCAATTCGAGGAGGTACGTGACACGCTCGAAGAGTTGTACTCCTCTCCAGACTTCGACCCAGCGATGAACGCGCTGTGGGACGTTCGGGATGCAAGCACGGCCGACATCTCTTTGGAGGACGTGCGGAAGATCGCTCAGCTGGTCAGCGGCCGGCGGCCTAAGGAAGGACTCTCACGGGTTGCGCTCGTCGTATCGCGGGATGTGGATTTCGGTCTGGCTCGCATGTACGAGATGAAGCTCGAAGACGTTGCCCACAGCGAGGTCCGAGTCTTCAGGGACATCGAAGAGGCGTTGACTTGGTTGGGGCAAGGTCTGGAGGAAGCGCCCTAAAGGTCGTTACTATTTGGTAGCCTCAATCTCCTTTTGACCAAGACGACCCCGACTGCAACGAGAGCCCAGATGGAATCCGATACGTCTGTGAAGCAGTGCCTGGCGTGCCAAGGTGATTCTCAGGACACCCCCTTGCTACCCCTCGAGTACCGGGAATCCCGGCTGTGGATCTGCCCGCAACACCTTCCCATTCTGATCCATGACCCGACTCGACTCGTGGGCAGGCTGGAGGGGGCCGAGCATCTGAAGCCCGCCGAGCACCACGATTAACGCCAGAGGAACATGATGAAGGCCACTACCGTCTTGAGGGATGAGCATCGCGTCATCGAGCGCGTCATTGCCGCGTTGGAACGAGCAACTCAACGGCTGGAGCAGGGTGACGCCGTCGAGGCGCGGTTCTTCATCGACGCCACTGAGTTCATCAAGGGCTTCGCTGACGGGTGCCATCACCAGAAGGAAGAGGGCGTACTGTTCAAGGCGATGACCGCCTCAGGGATGCCGACACATCAGGGGCCCATCGCCGTCATGCTTCACGAGCACGAGCAGGGTCGGGCCTACACGCGCGGCATGCGCGAGGCCGCCGAGAGCCTCCAGGCCGGGGATGATAGCGCCGTGTCGAAGATCATCGACAACGCCCGTGGTTACACAGCGCTCCTCCGCGAGCACATCATGAAGGAGGACAATGTCCTCTTTCCAATGGCGGAAAACGTTCTTCCGGCGGACCAGCGGAAGACCGTCGAGGAA
The DNA here is from genome assembly GCA_039588255.1 of Gemmatimonadota bacterium. GTDB lineage: Bacteria > Gemmatimonadota > Gemmatimonadetes > Gemmatimonadales > GWC2-71-9 > B3T1B10. The sequence goes on from JBDHAF010000048.1 coordinate 18,044, forward strand.
GGCTTCGCGACGCTCAGGCAAGAAGAGTCGAGCAATGGCGTGCTAGACAAATACCTGGCGTTGGCGGACAAGCTGGAGCGAGAAATCAGCAGCTAGCTCGGACCATTTCCCATGGATGACAAGGGTGGGTGTGGAAGTGAGTGGTTAGTCGCTTCACTCTGACGGCGTGATGTACCGGCAGTTAGACTTAGGGACTTCCATTTTGCGCAGCGCCATGCCTGCGCACCGAAACACTCGGAGGCGGTGAAACCGCTGCCCCTCATGCCGCGGCGCCATGTCGTGAGCAGCCTCCCTCCTAGCGAATAACCAATTGCGGTTTCGACAGTCAGACCCAAATGCGCCGTGGCAGCTGCGACGGTGCGCGGATCGCAGTTCTTCAAGAGGAGGTATCCCATGACCACCCAAACCGCTGCCGTCGAGCTGGAGCAGCACAAGACGCTCGTCCGTGACTTCCTAGCGGAGTTTGATCGGGGGAACCGAGATATCATCCACCAAGTCTTCTCGCTGGACGCCGTCTTCCACATGCCCGGGACACCGGCCATGAACTTCGACGACACGATGAAATTCGTGGACGAGTTCTACCAGGCCTTTCCCGACATGACGCACGGGATCGAGGACCTGATCGCCGAGGACGACAAGGTGGTGCTCCGCCTCACAAACCACGGAACCCACAAAGGAGAGTTTCAGGGGATCGCTCCGACCAACAAGGAGGTCACCATCACCGTGGTCGCCATCTACCGGTTCGAGGACGACAAGATCGTGGAGATGTGGGAAGAGTTGGACATGATCGGTCTCCTCAAGCAGCTCGGGGTGGAGGTGAGGTAGAAACCGATCAAGACGCACCAGGGTGAGTTCGCGGTGCGGCGTCCACGGATGAAGGATTTTTCAAGGAGTCACCATGGCCTTCTCCATCCGCCGAGTCGAATACTTCTATACGACGGTTCAGGACGAACCGGGCGAGGCCTACAAACTGCTCTCCCAGCTCGCCGAGTTGGGAGTGAGCCTGGTCGGGTTCACCGCCGTCCCCGTGGGGCCGATGCGCACGCAACTCTCCATGTTCCCAGAAGACCCGCTGAAGATGACCGATGCTGCGAAGAAGGCGGGGCTTGCGCTGGACGGGCCTTATCACGCCCTCCTGGTTCAGGGAAAGGATGAGCTGGGAGCGTTGGCTAAGATCCACGAGAAGCTGTTCGAGGCCAAGGTCAACGTCTACGCGTCCACCGCCGTCGCCGCGGCAACAGGTAACTACGGTTACGTCATCTATGTCCGGCCGGAGGAGTTCGAGCGGGCTGCAGGCGCGCTGCAAGTGTGACTTTCGCATTCATCTACGATCAATGATCCGAGGTGTTCATGAAATCGCCAACGGCGCTTGCCGTGTTGTTGCTTCTCATACCGTACACGACTCCAGTGAGTGAACCACCGCTGCTCTCCCGTGACGTCATAGCGGCGTTGGCTGGGGAAATGTCTGGCGAGACGGCGCATCGGAACCTGGAGTTCATCGCCGGCCAACACCGGATGCGCGCGTCCCAGGGATATCGCGCCGCTGCCGAGTACATCGCCGACCAGCTCGGGAGTTATGGCCTGAGCGACGTCCGCATCGAGCAGTTCCCGGCGGACGGCCGCACCATGTACGGCACGCAGAAGAGCCGCCCGTCGTGGGACGTCGACCTCGCGGAGCTGTGGGAGCTGGAGGAGACTCCCGACGGCTGGGAGCCAGCCAACCGCTTGGCGAGCTATGACGCCATGCCAATCACGCTGGCCCAGGACAGCGACTCGGCGGACGTGGTGGCGGATCTCGTCGACGTGGGAGCGGGCACATCCGAGAGCGACTACGAGGGGAAGGACGTGCGTGGAAAGATCGTCCTCACGGCATCCCAGCCCGGCGCCACCGCCGCGCTTGCCGTGGATCGCTACGGCGCGGCAGGCATGGTAAGCTACGCTCAGAACCAGGTGACGGCGTGGTGGAAAGAGGATGAGAACCTGATCCGGTGGGGGCACTTGGACAGCTTCTCGCCCCGGAGCACCTTCGGGTTCATGGTGTCCCTCAAGCAAGCCCGGGCGTATCAGGAACGTCTGGCCCAGGGCGAGCGGATCCGGTTGCACGCCAAGGTGGAAGCGGCGCGTCACGAAGGACTCTATGACATCGTCACCGCCGTCATTCCCGGTGCCGATCCCACACTGCGCACCGAGGAGATCGCCTTCAGCTGCCACCTGGACCACCAGCGCCCCGGGGCCAACGACAACGCCAGCGGGTGTGTGACCATTCTCGAGGTAGCCCGCACGCTGCAGAAGCTGATCGACGAGGGGCGGATCCCCCGCCCCGCCCGAAGCATTCGGTTCATCTGGCCGCCCGAGATCGAAGGGACCATCATCCTCCTGAGCCAGCGACCGGAGTTGGCCGAGCGGATCAAGGCGGCCGTCCACATGGACATGGTGGGCGGCGGGCCCGTCACCAAGGCCATGTTCCACGTCACCCGGGGACCCGTGAGCCTACCGTCGTTCGTGTACGACGTGAGCCAGCTGTTCGGCGCGTTCGTGAACGAGCAGACCGCCGCGTACGCCAGCACGCGCGTTGCCGAGTTTCCCTTCGTCGCTCCCGAGGGGGGCAAGGAGGCGTTGCAGGCCGAGCTGGTGGAGTTCACCACCGGGAGCGACCACCAGGTTTACACCGAAGGATCGTTCCGCATCCCCGCCATCTACTTGAACGATTGGCCTGACCGGTACATCCACACCAACTTCGACAGCCCGGCCAACATCGATCCCACGAAGCTCCAACGGGCCGGGTTCATCGGCGCCGCCAGCGCATACTACCTGGCCAGCCTCGAGCGAGACGACGTTCCACGGCTGTTGAAGACCATCGAGCCCCTGGCACTACGGCGCATGGCAACAACTATGGAACGCCGCGCGGAACTCGCGGATGACGAGGCCGCGACGTTGATGAGGGGCTATCTGTGGTACGAGCGGAAGGTTCTCGAATCCGTCGATGAATTCCTTGGCGGTCCAACCGGTGCTTCGGCGTCGCCGTTTCTCCAGGGCCTGCTGAGTTCCGCGCCTGGCGCGTCCCCAGCGAGTGGGGATGGGACACTCGTCTTTCATCGCAATCCCGACGTCAAAGGCCCCATGTCCGCCTTCGGCTACGATTACTTCAGCGATCACTATGACGGGCCGCCCGTGCGCCTCTTTCAGCATCGGGGGCTCCGCGGGACGGGTGGGACCTATGCGTACGAGGTTCTGAACCTGGTCGATGGTGCACGGCGGGCGCAGGACATTCGGGAACTCGTCTCCGCCGAATTCGGACCGGTGCCGTTGGAGCTGGTGGTGGAGTATTTGCAGGCGCTGGAGTCGATTGGGGTGGTGGGACGCTAGACGCTTATCGACAGGAGCTGGCGCGAAGCCCGAGGGTTGGGGGAGGATTCACCGGGATCCGCGGCGGATCAGACCGACCTCCCCCCCCGCGTAGAGCCCGTTGGCGAAGCCCCACAGGGCAGCAACCGCTCACACAGGTCACGGCGACCCTCGGAGGATCGCCTCTGCCATCTCAGCCCAGTCGGTCCCGTCGTAGTGCAGCATGCTGCCTCGCACGAACTCCACCGCG